>JBDTEG010000052.1:0-13564 GCA_039922695.1 Rhodanobacter sp.
CTCTGTTCGTCCTGGGTGTTTTCGCCGCCGACGCCGGTACCGACCACCACGGCGGTGCGCGATCCCAGTTCAGGCCGGCGGGTGAAATCGATGCCGGACTGGGCGATCGCTTCGCGCGCCGCGTGCAGCGCGAATTCCGACGTACGATCGAGCATGAGCAGCGTTCGCTCGTCGATGTTCGACGCTGGATCGAAACTCGCCGGCACCTGCGCGGCGATCTTCAGCTTCAGGCGTTCGGCGTCGGGATGCCGCAACGGCCCAATGCCGCTGCGTCCCTCGCGCAAGCCTTGCCACAAGGCTTCTGCGCCGATGCCGAGCGGGCTGATCGCGCCCATGCCGGTGATCACCACCCGGCGAAGCGACCCAGTAGGCATTATCCGTTTCCTTCAGCGCCGGCGGCTTTCTCGTCCAGCGCCTTCTGTACGGCGACGACCAGGCTCTGCGCGGTGTCGCTGTCGAAATTGGCACCTTGCTGGTCGGGGAAATTGATGTCGAAATGTTCCTCGATGTCGAAGATCAGCTCGATCGCGTCCAGCGACGCGATGCCCAGATCCTTCAGGGTGGACTCGGGTTTGATCATGGCGACGTCGATCTTGGCCTGTTTGGCGATGATCTCGAAGATCTCTTGCTGGGGCGTACCGGTCATGACGAATGGCCTCCTGGTTGTGCGCGACAATCCTGCCTGCCCGTCAGTCTAGGCACATTTGCTTACTCATGCCTTTCATCGCACAACTTGAACCCGATGCCCTGCTTGCGGCTTTCATGCAGCAGCCGCCCCGTGGCTTCACGGCGGAAATCTCGTCACAGGGCATGCCCACGTTCCTGGCGTCATTTGATGTGCTGACCACGGCGGACGACGCGCTGCGGCGCCGGATCGCCGGTCTGCCGGGCTACCGCCGGTGGGGCGGCGTGTTGCGCTGGCGCACGCGTTTTGCCGGGACCACGGTGTCCGAATATGCGCCGCTGCCATCGACGGTGGCGCCGATGGAGCTGGCACGGGGGTTGAAGCGAGACTATGGGCACGAGTGCCGGTTGTTGATCGTGAAGGACATCGCGCAGGACTCACCCCTGCTCGACGCCGCTGCGAACGCCCATGCCCGCGCATTCGCGGCGGCCTGCGAAGCCCAGGATTATGTGCTGCTGGAAGGGCAGGCGCTGGCCTGGGTACCCATCGACTTTGCGTCGAGCGACGAGTACCTGGCGCGGCTGTCGCCTGCTCGCCGGAAGAACATCCGGCGCAAGCTGCGTTCGCGGGTCAATCTGGAGATCGAAGCGGTCGCGACGGGGCACCCATGTTTCCAGGATGGAGCGGCGCTGGCGGCATTCCAGGCGCTGTTCGACAATGTCTACGAGCAGAGCGAGATCCACTTCGACCATCTGGAGGCGGAGTTCTTCCGGGTCGTGATGCAGGATGCAACGAGCGGTGGCATCGTGTTCGTCTACCGCCACGCCGGCGAGATGATCGGCTGGAACCTGTGCTATGAGCATGGCGGCAAGTTGATCGACAAGTACGTCGGCTTCGCCTACCCGCAAGCGCGCGAGCACAATCTGTACTTCGTCAGCTGGATGCACAACCTCGAGCATGCGCGCCGGCGTGGCTTGACCCACTACGTGGCCGGCTGGACCGATCCGCAGGTCAAATCCTTTCTGGGTGCTCGCATGACCTTCACTCGCCACGCCGTATACGCACGCAATCCGCTGCTGCGTGCGCTGCTGCGTAGGATCGGTGGCCATTTCGAAGGCGATCGACAGCTGCTGGCAGCGGGGCAATCCGATGAGTGACCTGCCGAAGCGTCCGGTGGTGCTCGACATCGACCATTCCGTGGGTGCGCTGCCCGGCAGGCTGGTACTGCCGCTGGAGCATTGGCAGGAAGCGCTGCGCTTCGGCTGCTCGCTGGGCACCCTGCGACGTTTTGGCGCCGTACTCGACGAGCTGCTGCCGGCGCACTACGGCACCGTGCTCATGGGTAGCGGCGACTTCCATCATCTGAGTTGGCCGCTGATCGCGCGCCTGCCGGTCGATCCACCGTTCCAGGTCGTGGTACTGGACAACCACCCTGACAACATGCGCTTTCCCTTCGGCGTCCACTGCGGTTCCTGGGTGCGCAAGGTGGCCTTGCTGCCGCAGGTCAGCCATGTGCACGTTCTGGGCATCACCTCGCACGACATCGGTGGCGGCCATGCATGGGAGAACTATCTGACGCCGCTGCGACGCCGGAAACTCAGCTATTGGAGCATCGGTGTGGATACCGGTTGGGCACACCGACTGGGCCTGGCCCACGCCTTCCGCGGGTTCGATTCGCCCGATGCGTTGGTTGAGGCGTTCATCCAATTCCAGCACGGCCAATCGCTGCCCGGCTACCTGTCGATCGACAAGGACGCGTTCGCGCCCGAAGTGGCGCAGACCAACTGGGATCAGGGACGCCTGTTGCTGCCGCACGCGCTGGCCCTGATCGGCAGCCTTCAACATGGTGTGATCGGCAGCGACATCAACGGCGAAGTCTCGCACTACCTCTACCGCAGTTGGTGGAAACGCCGTTTGTCGGCGCTGGACGATCAACCGGCGATCGATCCGGCCATGCTGGCCGGTTGGCAGGCACAACAGCACGCGCTGAATCTGCGTCTTCTTGACGCGATCGCCGCGAAAAATGGGTAAAAGCGGATGGGCGAGGTCGCCGGCGTTGCACTCGAAGCAAGCGCCTCGTCGGTGAAGCGGATGTCCGCTCCAGGCTCCGGCTTCCCCCGGGAGGTCGCGTTTCTGCACGATGGCCACGCTCTGGTCGCCACGCTGTTCGCTGCACAGCACATCGGGTTCCTGGCTACACCGCGATGACCGGGTGATCATGGGTGCAGGCAACTGGCCGCCTGGGCCGCGCTGGCGGGCGCGCCCCGCACGCGGCCAGGGTTGGAAACCACCACGCTGAGCGCTCGGCCGTCGCCGCCAGGCTCACAGAACAGCAGTGTCAGGTTGCTGCCGGCGGAGCTGCCGTCAGGCTTGAATCTCACATCGTGGCGCCCGGTGTTGCTGATGATGCGCAAGCCGGCATAGGCGGCGCGCGTGTATGACGGCCCGCCATCGGGCTGGTGGTCGCCATCGGTGTCATGGCCAAGCAGCCAGCCGTGCTCCCATTGGGTATCACCACTGCACTGTCGGCCGTCCAGGCTGGGGCAGAACAGCGTGCGCCTGCCACTGGTGGCGGCGCTGCTGCGCGCGTGCAGCAAGGCCGTGATGAAGTCGCTCTGCGCCACCTGCAGCCGGTTGTGTCCCAGCACGTGTCGCAGCGGTGGCAGGGCGATGCCGGTGAGGATGCCGACAATGGCGAGGACCATGATCTGCTCGATCAGGCTCATGCCCCGCTGCACCCGATGTGACCCCAGCCTCACTGATGCGATCATCATTCCGCCTCCTGCGATGTGCGGAGGTCCCATGCTAGGTCGCTGGCGTGTCCGTCCCAGCGGCCCGCCGCCAGCATTCCTGTCGGTTTCTGCTGACGGAGGCTGTCAGCAGGCCCGATTTAAAATGGCACACCCCGCCCACATCTGTAGCCGATGACTGACCGTTTCCAGCTTGTTGCCCCCTACCAGCCCGCCGGTGACCAACCGCAGGCGATCGAGCGCCTGACCGAAGGCTTCGAGTCGGGCCTTGCGGCGCAGACCCTGCTTGGCGTCACCGGATCGGGCAAGACCTACACCATCGCCAATGTGATCGAGCGGGTGCAGCGGCCGACCATCGTGATGGCGCCGAACAAGACGCTGGCGGCACAGCTTTATGGCGAGTTCAGGGAATTCTTTCCCGACAACGCGGTGGAGTACTTCGTCAGCTACTACGACTACTACCAGCCAGAGGCCTACGTGGTGGCGTCGGATACGTTCATCGAGAAGGACTCGTCGATCAACGAGCACATCGAGCAGATGCGCTTGTCGGCAACCAAGGCGCTGCTGTCGCGGCGCGATTCGATCATCGTGGCCACGGTGTCGGCGATCTACGGCCTGGGCAATCCCGAGGACTACCTGTCGCTGCGGCTTATCCTGGCTACCGGTGAACGCATCGACCAGCGCAAGCTGATCCACCAGCTGACCGAGCTGCAATACACGCGCAATGAAATGGAACTGCGCCGTGGCACTTATCGCGTGCGTGGTGAAGTGATCGACGTGTTTCCGGCCGAATCGGAAACCGAAGCGCTGCGCATCGAGTTGTTCGACGGCGAAGTGGAAAAGATGGCGCTGTTTGACCCGCTGACCGGCGAGACGATCCGCAAGGTACAACGCTATACCGTCTACCCGCGTACGCATTACGCCAGCACCCGCGCGAGCGTGCTCAACGCGATCGAGACGATCAAGATCGAGCTGAAGGATCGGCTGGAATACCTTTACAGGGAAAACAAGCTGCTGGAGGCGCAGCGGTTGGAGCAGCGCACCCGCTTTGACCTGGAAATGATGACCGAGGTCGGTTACTGCCAGGGCATCGAGAACTACTCGCGCCACCTGACCCGGCGTGAGCCGGGCGAGCCACCACCCACGCTGTTCGATTACCTTCCCGCCGATGGCCTGCTGGTAGTAGATGAATCGCACGTCACCGTGCCGCAGCTGGGCGCGATGTACAAGGGCGACCGCTCGCGCAAGGAGACCCTGGTCGAGTTCGGGTTCCGTCTGCCCTCGGCGATGGACAACCGGCCGCTGCGCTTCGAAGAATGGGAAGCGCGCGTTCCGCGGGCGATTTATGTATCGGCGACGCCGCGCGCCTACGAGATGGACAAGTCCGGCGACGCGGTGACCGAACTGGTGGTGCGTCCGACCGGCCTGGTCGATCCCGAGGTCGAGGTGCGCCCGGTACGCACCCAGGTGGACGACCTGCTCAGCGAGGCGCACAAGCGCGTCGCCATGGGTGACCGCGTGCTGGTCACCACGCTGACCAAGCGCATGGCGGAGAATCTCACCGAATACCTCGCCGAGCACGACGTGAAAGTGCGCTACCTGCATTCGGACATCGAGACCGTCGAGCGCAGCGAGATCATCCGCGACCTGCGCCTGGGCGAATTCGACGTGCTGGTCGGCATCAACCTGCTGCGGGAGGGCCTGGACATGCCCGAGGTCTCGCTGGTGGCGATCCTCGATGCCGACAAGGAGGGTTTCCTGCGTTCCACCGGGTCCCTCATCCAGACCATCGGACGCGCCGCACGCAACGTGCGCGGCAAGGCGATCCTGTACGGCGACGCGGTGACCCGCTCGATGCAGGCGGCGATGGACGAGACCGCGCGGCGCCGCGAGAAGCAGGTGGCGTACAACGAGGCCCACGGCATCACGCCGACCACCGTGGTTCGGCGTATCGCCGACATCATGGAGGGCGCGCGCAGCGAGTCGGGCAACCGTCGCGGCAAGTCGCCGGCGCAAAGTCGCGCCGTGGCCGAGCAGGGCGCCAACTACGCGGGGCTTGATGCACCGCAGGCGGCCGGCATGCTGAAGAAGCTGGAGGCGCAGATGTACAAGCACGCGCAGAATCTGGAATTCGAGGAAGCCGCGCGCCTGCGCGACCAGATCCACCAGTTACGCGAACAGGCCTTGCGCTGACTTTCTGCAAGCATGTTGTCGCCAGCAGCGCGCTACCGTATACTGCGCCGCTCGCGCGGCATGGCCGAGGCGACGGGCGGTTAGCTCAGCGGTAGAGCACTACCTTGACATGGTAGGGGTCACAAGTTCGATCCTTGTACCGCCCACCAATTGATTCCCGCTCGCAGCGGGGCTTGAAGGGCAATCCCGGCGGTTGTCCTTTTTGTTTTGGGCATGTGGCTGATCCGTGGTCGCGCGAGTCATGCCAGCGCCATCTCCAGCGCACGACAGATCGACTCGAAATCCGCATCGGTCAGCCACGGACTGTTGCCGATGCTGAGGCTGCGTGCGGCGAAGTCGCGTGCGTGTGGCACGTCATCCGGTGGCACGATGCCGGCCAGATAGGCGTAGTCAGGCAGCGCATGAATGAACAGGCGACTCACGCCCAGACCGGCGCCCCAGAGCTCCTTCAGCGCGGCATCGCGGCGCCCTTGATCCGGCAACAGGAGCAGGAAGAACGGCCAGATACCCTCGCTGTCGGCTCGGTCCTGCATGACCTGGACCCCTTTGATCGCGCCTAACCGGGGCAACCTGCGCCTGGCCTGGGCAGACAGTTGTTCCAGGAACGTCGGCAGCCGGACGGCCGCATGGGTGCCGACAGCGTCACGCCAGCGTCCCACCCGATGCAGCGGTATGGTCAAGGCGAAATCATCGCCCACGGCGGCTACCGGATCACCACGACGCAGGGCGCGTCGGAGCGGGCTGCCGTAGGCCATGCGCAACCCGTGCGGTCGATACAGCGCGGCGTAGCCCAGCAGTTCGATGCAACGGCGGAATTCCCAGCCTGGCCGATGCGGCACGATACGCGCCGCCATGTGGGCGAGCTGGGCCCGCAGCGCGGGATCGCGTGCCAGCAGCAAGCCACCCTCATAGATCGACAAACCCTTGCCGGCGGCGAGACTGAAGAAGCCGATGTCCCCGGCCAGGCCCACGCTGGCGCCGTCGCATCGCGCGCCAACGGCCTGCGCCGCATCCTCGATCACATACGCACCCGCGCTTCGCGCCACGTCCAGTGCACCGCGCACATCGGCAACGCGGCCGGCGAGATGTGTGGGGATCACAGCCAGCGTGCGTTCGTCGCAGACCCCACGCAAGGCGTCCGGATCCATGTCGTAGTGCCCGGCGCGCAGGTCGCACAATCGAACCTCGAGCCCAGCTTGCTGCACGGCGATGGCGACCAGGGGACAGCTAAAGGCGGGCACCACCACCTGGCGGCGTTGTGGCTTCAGCTCGCGCAATGTCGTCAGTGCAATCAGCAGGCTGGCGGTGCCTGAGCATTCCAGTTGCAGCGCGGGCGTACCCAGGATCGCCGCCATGTCGGCCGTCAAGCGTGCCGGGCCTGGCAGCAGGTCACCCGCATGCAGCGGCAGGCCGGCGGTCGGGGGCAGTTCCTGCGTGCGTAGGGGGAGCATGCGGGCAGCTTAACCGGCGTGGGCAGGCTGATCTTCCGGGTCGGTCGAGTGTTCCTGGTTTTCGGCCACGCCCAGGCAGACGATGCCGGCCACGATCGCGATGGCACCCAGCACGCGAGGCAGCGTGAGCTGTTCGTCGAACAGCCAGATCGACAGCAGCATCACCGACACCACTTCCAGGTGCGAGGCGGCGAAGGCAGGTCCGATCGGCGCATGCTTGAGCAGGGCCATCCAGGTGAAGAACGCGCCGACGTAACCGACCACCGCACCGTAGACCCAGGGCTGGCCGAACACACGCGACAGCCACGCGATACTGGCCTGCACCGGCAGCGCCTGCGTGCCGGCGTACTTGAAACTGATCTGCGCCAGCGTATCGAACGCCATCAGCAGCAGGAAACCGAACAGGTAGAAGCGCTTCATCCAGCCAGCCCCACGATCGCCACGCCGAGCGTCACCAGCGCAATACCGGCCACGCGCATCCGGGTCAGTTTTTCGCCGAACAGGAAACGTCCGGCCAGCATGATCGCCACAATATTGATTGAACCCAGCAGCACGCCTTCGGAGAGCGGGATCAGGGACAGGAACGCGATCCACACCAGGAACTCCACGACATAACAGCCGACGCCCAGCCACAGCCAGGGCCGCGCAGCCATGTATTTCCAGCGCGCGAGACCGTCGCCGGCGGCGTGATCGCCCGCCGCTGCCTTGAACGCCAGCTGGCCGCCCGTGTCGAGAATGACGTTGAACAGCCACAGGGCGGCAACCAGGGTGGAAATGGAGCCGCCGGTCGGCATGTTCAGGCGGCGATGCGCTGGGTGTCGTCGCCGGCGGCGACACGCTCGAAGAAGGCGGCGGAATGCTCGATCAGCGTGCGCCGTTGCTTGTCGATGGTGATCATGTGGTAACTGTCGTCCAGCAGCAGCAGTTCGGTCGGCGCGCTGACCTCGCGCACCACCAGTTCGGCATTCTTCACGCTGGCCACGTCGTCGTCGCTGGCGTGCGCCACCAGGCAAGGTGCGGTCACCTGCGGCAGCTGGCGCCGCACGATCGCGGCCAGCCCGTACATTTCGGCCAGCGAGTACCACGGGTTGCCAGGCAGGCCGGCGGCGGCGCTGTCGCCGCCGAGCATCGCATTGCTGACCTGTGCACGCAGGCGTTCGTCGCGGATACCGTACGGCGGCTGTTCCATGAAGCTGCGGCCGCGACCGATGCCCAGCGTCTTCAGGAGCGGCAGCATGAAGGACAGTCGCGCCAGTCGCGGAATGGTCCAGCCGTCATAGCGGAACGTGGCGCCGTACACACCGACCCCGGCGACATCGCGCGGGCGATCCGCGGCGAGCTTCAACGCCAGCAGCGCACCCATTGACAGTCCGCCGACGAACAGGTGATCGACCTTGGTCAGCATGTCCTCGGCGGCTTGCTCGACGCTGGCGTACCAGTCGTGCCAACCGGTGGCGAGCAGGTCCTCGACATCGCCGCAGTGGCCGGCCAGCTGCATGCCGTGCACGCTGAAGCCGGCCCGGTTCAGGCCCTTGCCGAGCAGGCGCATCTCCATCGGCGTGCCGGTGAGCCCGTGAATCAGCAGCACGCCGCTGCGGCCACCTTCGAAGAAGAAGTCGGTTTGCTGGATCACGCGCTTGCCTGTGACTGGAGTGGTCGTTTCATCCAGACAAAGTATGGCAGTGAGCGGTTTCCTCAGTCTTTCGACGTGGCTGGCGCGGGTGCCTGGACGTCGAAGCGCACGGTGACCCGCTGCCCGATGCGCAAGTCCTGCTGCTGGTCAAACGCCAGCACGCATTCCACCGTGCGCGCGTTGGCGCGTACCTGCGGGTCGTTTTCAAGCGTGGCCGGTCCGTAAACCCTGCTGATCCGCAGCACATGGGCACTCCAGTGCGCGCCGGGACGGTCATCGTTGGCCGCGACCTCGGCGTGCATGCCGGGTTTCACCACGCCGACGAAACTTTCGTTGAGCTCGGCGCGCACGATGCGAGGCTTGTTCGGCAGCAGGGTAAACAGCGGACCGGACAAGGGCGAAACGCTGGCACCGACTTGCGCCGTCACCTTGATCACGTCGGCGTCGAACGGGGCCAGCAGGCTGCGCTGTTTCAGCTCATAGCGTGCTTCGTCCAGCTTCTGGCGTGCCATGTCCAGGCTGGCGCGGGCGCCTTGCTGTTCGGCATCCAGCTGGGCCGCGACCTCGCGCGCGTCATCGGCGCTCTGGCCGTCGCCGGCGCCGGCGGCGAGCGCTGCCGCAAGGCGGCGCGCGCGCTGTGCGGCGGCGGCCTGCTTGACGGCGAGCAGCTTGATTTGTGCCTGCGCCTGTTCCAGCTGTGCCTGCGCGGCATCCACGGCAAGTGTGGCCGGGCGCGTATCGAGCTGTGCCAGCAGTTGTCCCTGTTTGACGTGATCGCCTTCGTGCACCGCCAGCTTGGCCAGAATGCCTTCGCGCGGCATCGACAGTGCGAGCAGGCCGCCCTCGATATCGACCCGGCCACGCGCCACGGCAGCGTAAGTGGAGGTCGGCGTGATCGCGGTGCTTGCATCGGGTGATCGCGAACAGGCCGCCAGCAGCAGCGACAAGCCGAGTGCGCTGGCGCCGAGTCGCCAGTGGGGGCGATGCGGTCGCCGGATGGCGAAGGAGATTGTGCGAGAAACTTTCATGTCGGAGTTCCGTGACTGTCGTTCGCCGGCGCCACCAGGCGCCGGTCGCTGAGGATGCGGCCGTCTTCCATCGCCAGCGCCCGGTCGGCGTGCTCGACCAGTCGCGGGTCGTGGCTGACACACAACACGGTGGTGCCGTGGCTGACGGCGATGCGATGCAGGAGGTCGATGATCACCTGGCCATTGGTGGCGTCCAGCGCGCTGGTGGGCTCGTCGGCGAACAGCAACTGCGGTTGCTTGGCCAGCGCGCGGGCGATCGCCACACGTTGCTTTTCACCGCCGGACAGCTCGGCCGGGCGCATGCGCATGCGGTGCGCCAGGCCCACCTCTTCCAGCGAGAGGCGAGCGCGACGGCGCGCCTCGTCGCGCGTGAGGCCCATGTAATTGAGTGGCAACTCGACTTGCTCGAACGCACTGAGCGCAGGAAACAGGTTGAAGCCCTGGAAAACGAAGCCGGTGTGCTCCAGGCGGAAGCGCTCCAGCGCACGCAGGTCGAGCTGGCCGAGTTCGCTGCCCAGCGCCTGCACGCGGCCGCTGTCGATCTTCTGCAGGCCGCTGAGAATCGACAGCAAGGTGCTCTTGCCGCAACCGGACGGTCCGGAGATCAGGGTCAGCTCGCCGGCCTTGATATCCAGGCTCAGGTCGTCCAGCACCTGCGTGTGCAAGTTGCCGGAGACGAACGCCTTGCTGACGCCAATGGCGCGCAGGGCGGGCTGTTCGGTGGCGGCGATGGTGGCTGGGCGCTGCATCGCGGCTACCTCAACAAGGTCGCGGGGTCGACGCGACGCAGGCTGCGCATGGCGGCGAGGCCGGACACCGCGGCCAAGCCCATCACGAGGATGATGCAGGCCAGTGCGGCGGGCACGTTCAGCACCACCGGCACATCCTGGCTGCGCGCCAGCAACATCAGCACGATACCCAGCACGCTGGCGCCAAGCAGGCCCAGCGTGCCGACCCAGAACGCCTGTTCGAGCACCACCCGGCGAAGCGCCGCCACGCCCACGCCCAGTGCGTTCAGCGTCGCGTACTCGCGCACGGAGCCGTTCACGGCCGCGATCAGGGTCTGGCTGGTGATCACCGCGCCGACCAGAAACACGATGCCGGCCAGGAACAGCACGCCGGCGCCGGCGCCAGTATCAAACAGCCAGTACAGCACCGACAGGCGCGCGAAATCGCCGGCACTCCAGGCGGTGTACGGACCGAAGGCATTGTCGCCGCGCAGGCGCTGTGCCACGGCCGCGGCCTGGCTGGGGTCACGCAGTTTCGCCACGAGATAGGTGGGCCCTACATCTTCCGAGTCGTTGTCCAGTCGCCGCGCGGTATCCAGCGAACACAGCACGTTGACGCCGCCGAGCGCGCGCAGGCCGCTGCCCACGCCGACCACACGCACCAGGTGGCCGTTGATGGTGGCGGACTGGCCGATGCTTACGCCGAGTTGGTCCAGCGCCGAACGGTCGACCACGATCGCATCCGGTTCCGCCAGCCGGGCACGCAATGCGGCGGGCAACACCTTGGAGAACATCATGCCGTGGGCGTCGGTGTCGATGCCCGACACAAACACGGATACGCCGCCGGTCTCGCGCGGACCGCGCCAGTCGCCGTCGACCCAGATATACGGCTCGGCGCGGGTCACGGCGGGATCCATCAGGATGCGCGATTCCACGTCCGCATCGATCGAGCGGCCCGAGCCCACGTTCTGGGTGCCTGGATAACCTACCCAGACATCGGCCGACGAGCCGGTGATGTACAGGCTGGTGCTGCCGAAAATCCCCAGCACCAGGGCGATCTGCAACAGTTGCAACAGGCCGGCGAAGCCGACCGCCAGCATGGCCGGCAGGAAACGCCGCCATTCGTACACCAGCGTCTTGCGGGCGAGGGGAACCATTAGTGCTGCGCCTCGGGAGTCTGTTGGCTCCTGGCTGCCTGGGTTCCCAACTGGTCTGCGGTCGGCAAGGGCGCGCCACCCAACGCCTTGAACAACGCCACGTAGGCGAGGCTGTGTCCGGCACGGGCATCGGCCAGCTCGATCGCTGCCTGGTCAGCGGCGATCTGGCTGTCGGTTCGATCGATCGGGCCGGCAAGTTGCAGCCGTTGTCGCTCCCGTACCGAATGGTCGACGCGTGCCAGTGATTGCCAGGCGAGAGTCTCCTGCTGTTCGCGCTGTTCCTGCTGCTGCAGGCTGCCAAGCGCGCTCTCGACCTCGGCCACCCCTTGCAACACCGCCTGTTGATAGGCGAGCACGGTGGCCTTCAAGACATGATCCTTCGAGTTCTTGGCGGCCAGCCGCATACCCCAGTCGAACAGGGGAATATTTATCTCCGGCCCCAGTGAAAAGATGGCATTGGGAGTGTCGGAGTGACTCTTGTTGTTGTCGATGTCGGTAGCCCAGTTGATCGAGCCACCGATGCCCAGGCCGGGAAACAGATCGGCGTGGGCCAGCGCCTGGGTGCCAGCGGCTTGCAGCACGTCGGCCTCGGCACGAGCGATTTCGGGCCGTGTCCGCAGCAGGTCGGCTGGCGTGCTGTCGAGTTGCCAGGCGCCCAGCTCGGGCATTCGACCGGGTTTCAGCCAGTCCGGATCGGGATGATTCTGGCCGAGCAGCACGGCCAGGCGCTGCGCGTTGGCGTTGATTGCCTGTCGCGGTGCGGCGAGCGCTGCCTGCGACTGGGCGTAAGCGGCCTGCGCCTGGTCTACCGTGGCAGGCGCGGCAAGCTGCAGCCGGTGGCGTATGGCAACCGCCTGCCATGCCTGCCGCCGCGCCCGGCTGATCCGTGACAATAGTTGCTCCTGTTGCTGCGCCGTGCGCAGCTCGATCCACTCGCGCACGACCTCGGCGACCACAGTCACCTGCGCGCTGCGCAGATCGGCCACACTGGCGTCGAGTGAACCTTGCGCCTCGCGTCGCGTGCCTTCGGCGCGACCAAACAGTCCCAGTTCCCAGCTGGCATCGAAGCCGACAAAGAAATACGAGGCGTTCGCGCTGGGGTCGACCACGTCGTTCGTGCTTATGTCCAGCGAGGGAAGGTAGCGCGCGCCGGCGCGATCATGCAGCGCACGCACTGCCCGGAGGCGCTCGACCGCCTGGGCGACGTCGAGATTGCTGGTCAGCGCGCGATCGACCAGCGCGTCGAGTTCGGGGTCGGCGAAGGCATGCCACCAACCGTGCAGGTCGGTGGGTTTGGCCGGGGTCGACGCCGCTGCATGCTGCCATCGGGCGGGTGTCGGCGGCGACAACCTGGGCAGAGGTGCCGCGCAACCGGCCAGAGCGATCAGCAGCATGCCGACCACGCAGTTACGCAGGCATCTGAGGGCATCGGGTTTGCCGGATCGAAGGGGCACGCTTTGCATTGTCCATGGCCACGATCCGACCCTTGTGCAGCGCCCGGTTCGTGGTGAGCGGAAAAAAGACCGTTGATGCATTGTTGCATCGAAGTCTTTGTCTATTCTGACGGCGCTGCCGTGGGTTGCGCCAGTCGAGGCGGGGACGCGACGAATCCGGTTGATCATGCTCACGCTGGTGGCGAGGGAAAGTGGACCTCGACACGCAAGCCATGGGGCTCGGCGAGTTGGTAGACCACGTGCGCTCGGTGGCGCTCTGCGGTGCGCTGGACGATCGCCAGGCCCAGGCCGCTGCCTTCCTCGTTGCTGCCGGCCACGCGGAAGAACCGCTCGCTCAGGCGCGGCAACAGGTCCGGCGGTACGCCTGGCCCATTGTCCTCGACGCTTAGGCACACGCTGCCCTCGACCTGCACGCTCAGCGCAACGGTGACAATGCTGCCGCGGCCGGCGTAGCGCAAGGCGTTGTCGATCAGGTTGTCGAGCAGGTCCAGCACGCTGGAAGCGTCGCCAAGGACCATCATCGAGTTGCCGGAGCCTTCATAGCC
>JBDTEG010000053.1:0-4049 GCA_039922695.1 Rhodanobacter sp.
CAAACAATCACTCCTTGAGAGGTATGGGCAACATGAGCACCATCGAAGAGCGCGTCAAGAAAATCGTCGTCGAGCAGTTGGGCGTGAAGGAAGATGAAGTCACGGCGAACGCGTCGTTCGTGGATGATCTGGGTGCGGATTCGCTGGACACGGTAGAACTGGTGATGGCGCTCGAGGAAGAGTTCGAGACCGAGATTCCCGACGAAGACGCCGAGAAGATCACCACCGTGCAGCAGGCCGTCGATTACATCAAGGCCCATTCCAAGGACTGATTCGTCCGGTGGCAACACACCAACCGGTCTGGCGCGCGCAAGCGGGCTGGTCGGAGCGGTGGTGGTACTGAATGCTGCGCCAGTCTGGCGCAGTTTTCGTTTCTGCATTTTGTAACGTCCGACTCCGTATGGTGCGCCTGGTGCATCTTTGGTCGGTCCGGATGATCTTTTCAGGAACGGCGTTGCCGTGCAGCCGTCGGCGCCAAGGTTCCAGGGAATCACGAAGGAACAAAGCATGAGCAAGCGTCGAGTAGCAGTGACCGGCATGGGCATCATTTCTCCGGTGGGCAACGACATCTCCAGCGCCTGGGATCGCGTGGTCAAGGGCGAGAGCGGCATCGGTCCGGTGACCCATTTCGATACCTCTGCCTATTCCACGCGTATCGCCGGCCAGGTCACGGGTTTCGATCCGGCCGAATGGATGGCGGCGAAGGACGTGAAGAAGATGGATCCCTTCATCCACTACGGCGTGGCAGCGGGCACCCAGGCCTTGCGTGATTCCGGGTTGGAAATCACCGAAGCGAACGCGCCGCGCATAGGCGTGGCGGTGGGCGCCGGCATCGGTGGTCTCTACACGATCGAGGCGACCACGCTGGAGTTGGCGGCCAAGGGACCGCGGCGGGTGTCGCCGTTCTATGTTCCCAGTTCGATCATCAACATGGTATCCGGGCAGCTGTCGATCATGTTTGGCCTGAAGGGGCCGAACATCGCCTGCGTCACTGCCTGCACCACGGGCGCCCACAACATCGGCCTGGCCGCACGCATGATCCAGTATGGCGATGCCGACGCGATGATCGCCGGTGGCGCCGAGTTCGCCACCACCGGTACCGCGATGGCGGGGTTCTGTTCGGCCAAGGCCATGTCCACCCGCAACGACGAGCCGACCAAGGCCAGCCGGCCATGGGACAAGGATCGCGACGGCTTCGTGCTGTCTGACGGTGCCGGCGTGCTGATGCTTGAAGAGTACGACCAGGCCAGGGCGCGTGGCGCGCACATCTACGCGGAGCTGGTCGGGTTCGGCATGAGTGGGGATGCATTCCACATGACCGCGCCAAGCGAGGGTGGCGATGGCGCCGCGCGCTGCATCCAGACCGCGCTGAACGACGCCGGCCTGAATCCGGGCGAAGTGCAATACGTCAACGCACACGGAACGTCCACGCCGCTGGGTGACTTGGGCGAAGTGAAGGCAGCGAAGAAGGTTTTCGGCGACCACGCATACAAGCTGGCGATGAGCTCGACCAAGTCGACCACCGGCCATCTGCTCGGCGCGGCGGGAGGTGTCGAGGCGATCTTCAGCATCCTGGCGCTGCGCGACCAGATCCTGCCGCCGACGATCAATCTCGACGAGCCGGGTGAAGGCTGCGACCTGGACTTCGTGCCACACACCGCGCGCGATGCAAAGATCGAGGTGGCGATTTCCAACTCGTTCGGCTTTGGTGGGACCAACGGTACGCTGGTTTTCCGCCGCGCCTGATCGATGGATCGGGCGTGAGTTGCCATCGTCGCAGCATGGTCGGTCGGCGGGACCCGGGATTTCCGATGGAGCAGGCTGGATGACTGAAGGTTCGATGCGTGGGCGCGTCTGGTCGCGCACGTTGTTGCTGCTGGTATTGCTGGCGGCGGTGGCGACAGCGATTTTCGGCTGGAACGATTACCGTCGCTTCAGCGTGACTCCGTTGAATGTGACGCAGCAACGGAGCCTCGATGTCGGCCGCGGCACCAGCTTCAAGGGTATCGTCGCCGAATTGCGCCAGCAACGTCTCACGACCGCCAACCCATGGTATTGGCGCCTCCTGGCCGAACAGATGCACGTGGCCGGCGAGCTGCACGCTGGCGAATATGCCCTGGAGCCCGGTATCACACCGCGTCAGCTGCTCTCCAACATGGCCGACGGCAAGGTACTGCAGCGCAACTTCACGATCGTCGATGGCTGGACCTTCGCCGAGTTGCGGCAGGCGCTGGCTCGCGCCGACAAGCTTAAACACGAGAGTGCCGATCTGGATGGCGCCGCCATCATGCAGAAGATCGGCGCAGCCGGCGAGGCGCCGGAAGGCCGATTTCTGCCCGAGACTTATGCTTATGTGAAGGGTGACAGCGACCTGGACCTGCTGCGCCGTGCACATGCCGCGATGGTGAAGACGCTGGCGACGTTGTGGCCAGGCCGTGACAAGGATCTGCCGCTGGCCACGCCCTACGACGCCTTGATCCTGGCTTCGATCGTGGAAAAGGAAACCGGCAATCCCGACGAGCGGGCGAAAATTGCCGGAGTGTTCATACGGCGCCTGGAAAAGCACATGCTGCTGCAGACAGATCCCAGCGTCATTTACGGCATGGGGGCCAGCTATGCCGGCAATATCCGCAAGAGTGACCTGACCACCGACACGCCATACAACACCTACACGCGCCCTGGACTGCCGCCGACACCGATCGCGTTGCCCGGCAAGCCCGCGATCGAGGCTGCGTTGCATCCCGCGCCCGGCGATGCGCTCTATTTCGTGGCGCGTGGCGATGGCCGTCACGTGTTTGCCAGCTCGCTGGCGGAGCACAACCGCAACGTCGATTGCTACCAGCGGAAGCGCTGCCAATGAGTGCGCCCCGCGGAAAGTTCATCAGCCTTGAAGGTGGCGAGGGTGCCGGCAAGAGCACCTTGCTGGCTGGCCTGCGGGAGTCGCTTGAAGCGCGTGGCATCGACGTGGTGCAGACACGCGAACCCGGCGGCACTTCCGTCGGCGAGCGAGTACGCGCGATCGTGCTTGATCCGCAGTTGCGTGGACTGGCGCCGGAAACCGAGTTGCTGCTGATGTTCGCCTCGCGCGCGCAACTGGTGCGCGAGGTCATCCAGCCGGCGCTGACCGCCGGTCGCTGGGTGTTGTGTGATCGCTATGCCGATGCCAGCTATGCCTACCAGGGTGGAGGCCGTGGCCAGCCTTTGGCGCGCATCGCTGAACTGGAGCGTTGGGCATGCGACGGCGTGCGACCTGACCTGACCTTGTTGCTCGACCTGCCGGTAGCCGCCGGCCGGGCGCGGGCGGCCGGGCGCGGCGAGGCGGATCGCATCGAGGTCGAGGCAGATCCCTTCTTTGACAGGGTGCGCGCCAGTTACCATGAACGCGCCGCTGGCGAGCCGCATCGTTTTCGCGTGATCGATGCCGGGCAATCCGCGGCAACCGTGTTGCAGCAAGCCAGCCGCGCACTGGCGGCCTGGCTCGCGGAGCTGCGGGCATGACCCCGCAGCCATGGCACGCGGAGCACTGGTCGCGGCTGCAGGCGCGGCGCGAGCGGGATGAGCTGCCCCATGCCCTGTTACTCTGTGGCGCCGCCGGGCTGGGCAAACGCGCATTCGCGCAGCGCTTCATCCATGGCCTGTTCTGCAGCGACAGCGCGAATGGCGATGCCTGCGGGCGCTGCCGCAGTTGCCTGTTGATCGAGGCGGGCTCGCATCCGGATCTGGTTGTCCTTGGGTTCGGCCTGCGCAGGGACGGTACGCCACGCACGGAAATCGTGGTCGACCAGATTCGCGATCTGTCGGCCCGGCTTGCCATGCGCAGCCAACTGGGCGGCTGGCAAATAGCGATGATCGATCCCGCTGACGCCATGAATGCGGCGGCGGCCAATGCCCTGTTGAAGACCCTGGAAGAGCCAGCCGCGCAGACGATGCTGGTTCTGCTGGCGGACTCGCCATGGCGTTTGCCGCAAACCATTCGCAGCCGCTGCCAGCGTATCGAGTTCCAGTTGCCTGAGACGGCGGTCGCGTTGGCCTGGTTGCAGGCCGGGGGC
>JBDTEG010000054.1:0-7567 GCA_039922695.1 Rhodanobacter sp.
ACCTGGGCTTGCTGTTCACGCCCACGGCCATGGTCATCGCCCAGAGCATTCTGGTTATCCCCATTGTCGCCGCCCTGACACGGCAGACTGTGGCGGACCTCCACGCTGAATATCGCGACGAGCTCAACTCGTTGGGGGCCAGCGGCTTCCGCAGCATTGGGGTGCTGCTCTGGGACGGGCGTTTTTCGCTGCTGACAGCCGTGCTTGCCGGTCTCGGGCGCGCCATCGCCGAGGTCGGTGCGGTGATCATCGTGGGCGGCAATATCAACCACGTCACGCGAGTCATGACCACCACGATCACCCTGGAGACAAGCAAAGGCAACCTGCCGCTGGCGATGGCCCTTGGCATCATCCTTGTGAGCCTTGCGCTGGCGATCAATCTCGCGGCGTTGGGCGTTCGACGGGCGACAGAGGTGCTGTATGGCTAGTGTCTGCGCGGACCTTGCGCCGGCCAAATCGACCGTCGAGCAACTCCTGCTGCCATTGCGGGTGAGCGGCCTCAGTCTCTGTCTGGGTGGACGACAAGTCCTGAATAATCTGGACTTCGAGTTGACAGGCGAGGGCGTGACCGCGGTACTTGGACCCAACGGCGCCGGCAAGACGCTGTTGCTGCGCGTGCTGCACGGGCTGCTGCGGCCGGATGCCGGTGAAGTGAGCTGGAACGGCATGAATCCCCGGGCGGCGCGCGCGCATCAGGGCATGGTGTTTCAGAAACCGGTGATGCTCCGCCGCTCGGTGGCGGCCAATATTCGCTTTGCCCTGCATACTCGCGGGGTGGCACGCCGGCTTCGGTTCGAGCGCCTGGCCAGGGTGCTCGAGCTCACGGGCCTCCAAGACCTGGCCCAGACCCCGGCACGACGCCTGTCGGGTGGCGAACAGCAACGCCTGGCCGTCGCCCGCGCCTGGGTGGCGCTGCCGGCGGTGTTGTTCCTGGACGAGCCCACCGCCAGTCTGGATCCGCGCGGTACCCGCACCATCGAGGCACTGATTGCGCGCGTCAGTGCCACCGGCACCCGAGTGATCCTGGCCACCCACGACCTTGGCCAGGCACGCCGGCTGGCCAACGACGTGGTGTTTCTTGCGGGAGGCCGGTTGCTCGAGCACAGCGCAGGCGATTCTTTTTTTGCCGAGCGGGGGCCGGCCACACCCCAGGCCGCTGCGTTTTTGCGCGGCGATCTCATCGACTGATCCATCGCTGAAACAGGAAGTCTCACCATGACAGTATCGTTCCCACTTTTGACTCCGCGCGCGAAACCTGGACTATTGATTGGATCGGCGTTGGTGCTTCTGCTGACTGCAACGGCATCGGCCACCTCAGCGGACCACGGCCACATCATCGTGGCCTCGACCACCTCGACCCAGAATTCCGGGTTGCTCGACGCGATCCTGCCCGAGTTCAGGAACGCCACAGGCGTGGAGGCGCGGGTAGTCGCCGTGGGCACCGGCGCGGCGCTGGATATGGGCCGACGCTGCGACGCCGATGTGGAACTCGTCCACGCTCCCGCTGCGGAGAAAAAGTTTGTTGCCCAAGGTTACGGGCTCAAGCGTCATCCGGTCATGTACAACGATTTCGTCATTGTCGGCCCGGCGTCAGATCCGGCCGGCATCAAGGGCATGGCCAGCGCGACCAGGGCGTTGGCTGCGATCGCCAGGTCCAGGTCTGCCTTTGCCTCCAGAGGCGACGACAGCGGCACGAACAAGAAGGAGTTGTCGCTGTGGTCCAAAGCCGGAGTGAACCCGACCAACGCCAGCGGCAAGTGGTATCGGGAGACCGGCTCCGGCATGGGCGCGACGCTGAACACTGCCCGCGCAATGAATGCTTACGCGCTGGCCGATCGTGGCACCTGGATAAGCTTCAATAACCGCGGCGACCTCAAGATTCTGGTTGAAGGCGACAAGGCGCTGTTCAATCCGTACAGCGTCATGCGCATCAATCCCGAGAAATGCCCGAAGGTAAACGTGGCCGGTGGTGAGGCCTTCGTCACCTGGCTGACCGGCAAGGCGGGTCAAAAGGCCATCGCCGACTACCAACTCAAGGGTCAGCAGCTGTTCCATCCCAGTGCCAGGGAAGACCACGCCCGCTGATGGGAGGCGCAGCAGTGGGCAATCGTTGTGCTGTCGGGCTGTGGATTTGCGGTGCGTGGCAGGAAGGGCCAGGCAAGAATTTGGGAAGCAAGGCGTCGCGCGCCGCGGCCTTGAGCAGCGCAATTTTCAGTCGCCTGCCGCACACAACGCGCAAAATCGCCACCTTCGCAAGCGTTGGCGTCGGGGCGTACACTCGATGAAGGTATGCACAGGCGTTGGCAACCGGCGCAACTGACGGCGTTGTGACCGGCGGGGGCAAGTGCCCCCTGGGTTGCATGCGTTCGGCTACGGCGGCGCGTCGAACCTGGATCCTGGACGCGACAGCCCGGATGCATACCGACAGCAGGATCGATCAATCGAGACACACGAGATGGGCAGGATGGCAAGCATGCAATTGGCACAATCGGCGAGCGGCCCGCACGTCGCGGTGACCGACACCTTCGCAAGGCCCCTGCACGATCTCCGGATCTCGGTCACCGACCGTTGCAATTTGCGGTGTCGCTACTGCATGCCCAAGGAATTGTTCGGCGCGTCCTACAAATTCAAGCCGTCAGCGCAATTGCTGACGTTTGACGAGATCACGCGAGCCACACGCTGCCTGGTCGAGCTTGGCGTCGAGAAGGTGCGGCTTACGGGGGGCGAGCCTCTGGTGCGACACAACCTCGAAGAACTGGTGGCAAGGATTTCCGAATTGGGCGCGATCGATATCGCGCTCACAACCAACGGCGTGCTGCTTGATGAAAAGAAAGCACGCCGGCTCAAGAACGCGGGGCTGCGGCGAATCACGGTGAGCCTGGACGCGCTGGAACCCGGGGTTTTCCAACACATGAGCGCGAGCAAGGTCGAGCCGGCGCGCATATTGGGGGCGATCGATGCAGCTAGCGCCGCAGGCCTGGATCCGGTCAAGATCAATATGGTGGTCCAGCGCGGAGTCAACGAAAACTCGATTCTGCCCATGGCGGAGCACTTCCGCGGTACGCCGCATATCCTGCGCTTCATCGAGTTCATGGATGTCGGTACGACCAATGGCTGGCTGTTGAACGATGTGGTCACGGCGGACCAGATACGGCAGTTGATAGACAGCAAATGGCCATTGGAGCCCTTGCCGAAGCGTTATCCGGGCGAAGTGGCACGACGCTATCGATACCGCGACGGCGGCGGCGATATCGGCATCATTGCCTCAGTCACCCAGCCGTTCTGCGCGGGCTGCACGCGCCTGCGCCTGACCGCGGACGGCAAGTTCTATACCTGTCTGTTCGCGCCCATTGGCCACGATTTGCGTGCCGCCTTGCGTACTGGCATCAGCGATGCGGAGATCAAGGATCGCATCGCCAAGCTTTGGAGCGGAAGGTCGGATCGCTATTCCGAGCTTCGCGCCAAGGCCGGCGATACCATGTCGGCGCGGCCGGAAATGTGGCAGATCGGTGGTTGACGCAACGTACCCGATACACTGCAGTGGTGTACCCCGTTCAAAATGTCAACCATGGTCGATTGGCGAAATATCATGACGCAAACGCAGCAGCGAGTGATGAAAATCAAGGTCGAGTATTACGGCATATTGAGGGATGTCTGCGGTTGCCACGCCGAAGAGGTGGCTTTCGACGATCGCGAAGAGGCAACGGTTGCCCAGGTCCTCGCGCAGCTCGTTGCACGGCATCCCGGTCTCAGTCAGCATCGCCGCTACATGGCGTGTGCGCTCGACGCAGAGTTGTGCTCAGTTGATTTGGCGTTACACGAAGGGGCGACTCTCGCCCTGCTGCCTCCGGTAAGTGGAGGCTAGGGCGCGATGCGGCTTGTCACTGCCGAAATTTCGGTCGACCAGGCGCTACGTGCGGCGGCGGACCCGCGTGCCGGCGCCGTGGTCATGTTCAGTGGAAACGTGCGCAACCACAATGAAGGGCGCGCGGTGCAGAGTATTGCCTACACTGCATACGCACCGCTCGCGGAAAAGGTCCTTGCCGAAATCGAACAGGAGGTCTGCGCGAAGTTCGATGTCATCAAGTGCATTATTGTGCATCGCGTGGGACAACTCGAGATCGGGGACAGCAGCATCCTCATCGTGGTGAGCTCGGTACACCGCCCGGAGGCATTTGCGGGTGGTCGCTATGCGATCGAGGAAGTGAAGCACCGCGTACCGGTCTGGAAACTCGAGGAGTACACCGATGGCACGCATAGTTACGTCAAGGGATGCAGTCTGAATGAAAGACATCACGTCGAAGCCGGAGACATTGCGTAGTGCGACGGCTCAGGCGGTGCTCGAGTCCGCACCGCAATACATCAAACTGCTCAAGAAGCGCCTGACTGACAAGGGCGACGCGCTTGAGGCGGCGCGGTTTGCCGGCACGATGGCGGCAAAGCGCACCTGGGAACTGATACCCCTCTGCCACCAGATAGCCATGTCGGTGGTGACCATCGACTACGACTTCGCGGAAACGAAGGTTACGGTGATCGCGCAGGTGCGGGCGATCGCCGCCACTGGTGCCGAGATGGAGGCGCTTATGGCGGCCAGCGTGGCCGCGATCACCTTGTACGACATGCTCAAGCCGCATGCGGGTACCGACATCGTGATCGGGGACATAAAACTCATCGAGAAGACCGGCGGCAAGTCACAATACCTCCGCCACTTGAAACACCCGCGCAAGGCGACCGTCGTTCTGCTGTCGGATTCGGTTTCCGCCGGCACCCATCAGGATGTTTCCGGTGCACGAGCGTGCGAACGGCTGGTCGCTGCGGGATTCGAGGTCACCGGGCCGATCCTGCTGCCAGATGAGCCAACCCAGCTTCGACAAGTGATGCAGGAGCAGTGCAAGAGCGCTAACCTGGTCTTGACCGTGGGCGGGACCGGGATCTCTCTACGCGACACTACCGTGGATACTCTTGACGACATGCTGGAGCGGAAGTTGCCGGGCATCGTGGAAACCGCGCGTGCCTTCGGGCAACGCCGCACGCCGTTTGCGATGTTGTCGCGGGCGATCGCTGGAACGATCGGGCAGACCCTGGTGATTACCGTGCCGGGCAGCGTGCATGGCGTGGAAGAGTATTTCGATGCACTGTTGCCCGGAATCATCCATGCGCTCGGGGTCATGCACGGCGAGAAGCATGAGCACGGCTATCACGATGCCGTCGAGTAAACAGATTGGACGAGTCGCTTGGCACCCCGCCGAGCGTAGAACCTGAGAGGTGCGCTATGGACGAAGAGGCATTTAACCGCAGCATCCGCAAATTCCTGAAGGTGGTCGGGGTGACGTCGCAGCAGGAAATCGAGAAGCGCGTCCGCGAGGCCATGGCTGCGGGGACGTTGAAAGATGTCGACAAGCTCGCGGTCCATGCGACGGTGGAGCTGGAGAATTTCGGTGTCATCAGCGAGACGAAGAGCGAAATCCGCTTCGTTGCAGATCCTTCGCAGGAAGGGGCGGCCTAGGCACGAAGCCCGCAGTCGGTATTGGGTAACGATGCCGCCGGCGTGCCTGGCGACGGCAAGTGTTGAGGTGCAATATGCCGCGTAACCTGAAGTTGCTGATCGGCACGCGCAAGGGGTTGTTTCTTGCAACTGCCGATCCCGGGCGCACGCACTTTGAATGGTCAGGCCCGTTCATGGCGGGCTACGAAATTCAAAGTGCCGTGCTCGATCCGAGAGAGCCCACGTTCGGGTATGCATTGGCACAGCACAAGGTCTGGGGCAGCCATGTCTATCGGACTACCGATGGCGGGCTCCATTGGAGCCCGCTGGACGAGGTACCGCGCCACCACCGCGATGAGGGTCGGGCAAGTCTGAAAACGCTGTGGTGCGTGGCCATGGGTCACGCGAGCCAGCCCGGCACCTTGTATGTCGGGATAGAACCGCCGGGCTTGTTTGTGAGTCGGCAGCGCGGCGTCGATTGGCGACTGCTGGACGGGTTTCACACCCAGCCCGACGCGGAGTCCTGGGCGCCAGCCAAAGGCGGCCTGGCCCTGCATTCAGTAGCAAGCGATCCGCAACGTCCGCAAACATTGTATGCGGCGCTGGCGGCCGGGGGCAGCTACCGCTCAGATGATTTGGGACAGCACTGGCGGCCGATCAATCGGGGCATAAGAGCACCGTACCTGAACGCAGCTGCGCCGATCGCGGGTCAATGCATCCATCGGTTGTACGTGCATCCCGCCGGTGGCGGAAGACTCTATCAGCAGAGTCATAGCGGCACCTACGTCAGTCGTGACCGCGGCGACACCTGGCGGGAGATCAGCGCCGGCCTACCCAGCGATTTTGGTTACGCCCTGGTCGGAGATCCGAACGACGTCGACACGCTGTATGTCGTGCCTGAGCAAAGCAGCCAGCTCAGGGCGGTGGCAGATGCCCGGCTGCGCGTTTATTGTAGTCACGATGCCGGCGCGAACTGGAAAGTGTGTGAACGCGGGCTTCCACAGGACAACGTCTACGTGACGATCCTGCGCGAGGGATTGGAAGCCGACGGACTGGACCCGCTGGGCCTCTATCTCGGGACGACCAGCGGCCATCTGTTTGCCAGTCGTGATGGCGGGGACTCATGGGAATTGCTGGCGGGATATCTTCCCGGCATCCTTTCAGTTCGCGCGACGCTGGCTTGATGCAATCCGCAGACTCCTGGGAGCGGCTGCTGGCTGGAAAAAGGCTGATCGCCGTCGCGGGCGCCGGAGGGAAAAAAAGCACCATGTATGCGCTGGCGGCACGATGCCTGGGGCGCGCGGGTCTGACAACCACGGTCAACTGCCCGTATCCGCCGCCTGAGCTTGGGGCCCAGCTTGTCATCAGGGACGATGCGACCCTGCAGGAGGCAGTTTGTGCGGCGCCGAGGGAGTACCGCAGGGTTTTTTTCGCGCAGCCCGGGAAGCACGCGGATCTGGCTGCGGGGATTCGTCCGGAGCTGGTCACGCAGATCCACGCAACACGGGTTTTTGACCTGTTGCTGGTCAAGGCCGACGGTGCCCGCCGTCGGCTGATCAAGGCGCCAGCAGACGGCGAACCTGTCTATCCGCCCGGCACGGAACTGGTGTTGTACGTGGTTTCTGCGCATGCGCTGGGACGCAAGCTGAATTCCGGCGTGGTTCACCGAACGGAAGAGTTCATGGCGCTGGTGGGTGCGGCGGAAGAAGCCATCATTGTCTCCGAGCACATCGTGAAGCTGTTGACCTCCACCGCGGGGGCACTGAAGGGGGTAGGGCTGGGCACCCGTGTCGTGCCAATCATCAACCGCGTGGACACGCCGGCCAGAGATCGGCAGGCCCGTGACATCGCGGAGCGGGTACTGTCCGCTTCGCCGAGGTTGAGCGGCGTGGTACTCGCATGCATGGGCGAAGCGATTCCACAAATGGAATTCATAGAACGATCCTGATTGGGATCACGTTCACCTACGGGATACTTTGAATCATTGGGGATATACCGCCTGCCGCAGCCGCCTGAGCGACTGACTCATGCTCAACGACGCGTACAGGCTGACCGGCTCGAAAGAGAATTCCTCAATCGTAG
>JBDTEG010000055.1:0-4170 GCA_039922695.1 Rhodanobacter sp.
CTGGCGCTGCCGTTCAGCATCAACGTGCCGCTGGTGGGCGTGCTGGTGCTGGCTCTCATCGGTGTGATGCTACTCGAACAGATCTCCCGCAACATTGCACCGGAGCATCGCTGGGCGCTCAAATTTCTGGTGATCGCGCTCGGCGTGATGTTCTCCTACGACATCGTCATGTATTCGTACGCGGTGCTGTACCGGCAGTTCAACCTGAGCGCGTGGGCAGCCCGCGGCTTTATCAATGCGTTGCTGGCACCGCTGCTGCTGGTGGCGGCGGCACGCAATCCGGACTGGTCATTGCGCGTAGGCGTGTCGCGGCGCGCGGTGTTCTATTCCACCAGCCTGATGGTGGTCGCGCTCTACATCCTGGCCACGGCGGTCGGGGGTTATTACGTGCGCCTGTACGGGGGTGACTGGGGCCGCGTCGCGCAGATCGCGCTCGCCTGCCTCGCGCTGCTGGGCGCGGTGTTGATCGGATTCTCCGGCCAGGCGCGCTCGCATCTGCGGGTATTCCTGCACAAGAACTTCTTCAGTTTCCGCCACGACTACCGTGAGGAATGGCTGCGGCTGACCGCCACCTTGTCCACCGGCGACAAGGAGCTGTCTCTGCGCGCGCTGCGCGCGATGGCGCAAACCATGGACAGCCCCGCCGGCGCGCTGTTCATGCGCGGTGACGCTGATGATTTCGTGCCCGAAGCGCACTTGAACATGCCGACGCCGGCTGGCCTCACTCTTCCGGCGCGCTCGCCTGCGCTTGCGTTCATGCGCGAGCGCCGCTGGATTTACGATCTGGACGAACCACCGCCGCTGGGCGATGAGCGACTGCGTGCGCCAGCCGAATTGACCAACCTGCCGCGCGCCTGGCTGGTGGCGCCGCTGGTGCTGGAAGACCGGCTCATCGCGTTCGTGGTGCTGGCGCAGGCGCGTGCACGCCGCACGCTTGATTGGGAGGACATTGATTTGCTGCGGGCCGCCGGCAGCCAGGTGGCGAGCACCCTGGCGCAGGCGGCGGACGCACAGCGCCTGGCCGAGGCGCGCCAATTCGAGGGCTTCAACCAGCTCACTGCCTTCCTGATGCACGACCTCAAGAATGTTGCGGCCCAGCAATCGCTGCTGTTGCAGAACGCCGAGCGTCACAAGCACAATCCGGCGTTCGTGGACGACATGCTCACGACCGTGGCGAATTCGGTGCGGCGCATCTCGCTGCTGCTGGAACAACTACGTGGAGACGCGGCGCCCGGCGCGCGCGCCCGCGTACAGCTCGGGTCGGCGATCGACAAGACGCTGGGCGAATGCCAGGCGCAGTCCCCGCAGCCGGACTACCAGCCGGCCGGAGAAGATCTGTGGGTGCGCGCGGACAGCGACCAGCTTGCCACAGTCCTTGGTCACGTGGTCCGCAACGCCCAGGATGCGGCCCAGGGGTACGGCCATGTTACGATTCGCGTGAAGCGCGCAGGGGGCGATGCCGAGATCGAAATCGAGGACGACGGCGCAGGAATGGACGAGGACTTTATCCGAAACCGGCTGTTCAAGCCGTTTTTCACCACCAAGGCAAGCAAGGGCATGGGGATCGGCGCCTATCAGGCCCGTGAGTACGTGCACTCGCTTGGCGGGGCCATGAGCGTGCGCAGCACCCCGGGTCAAGGCACCGTGTTTGCGATCCGGTTGCCCCTGGCCAATCCCACCGGCGATGCAGCGGCGGCCGGCGCGCTGGGGGCCGCTTCATGAGCGAACATCAGCGCCGCCTTTTGATCGTCGAGGACGACGTCGGCTTGCAGCGCCAGCTGCGCTGGAGCTTCGAGGATTACGACGTAGTCATGGCCGGCGACCGGTCGACGGCGCTCGACGTGCTGCGCAACCACGAGCCCGCCGTGGTGCTGCAGGATCTGGGTTTGCCGCCGGACGCGGCGGGCACCACCGAAGGTTTCGCCACGATCACGGAGATGCTGCAGCAGGCGCCTGACACCAAGATCATCGTGGTGACCGGCAACGGCGACCGCGACAATGCCGTCAAGTCGATTGGCTGCGGCGCTTACGATTTCTGCTCCAAACCGCTGGATCTCGACGTGCTGCGCCTGATCGTGGAGCGCGCCTTCCGGGTTCACGAACTCGAAGCGGAGAACCGCAAGCTCAAAAGCCAGTCGGCCGCCACACTCGACGGCATCATCGGCAACAGTGAAGTCATGCGCGACGCCTGCCGACTGGTGGAGAAGGTGAGCTCGTCGAACGCCACCGTCCTGCTGTTGGGCGAGACCGGAACCGGCAAGGAGCTGTTCGCCCGAGCGGTGCACCGGCTGAGCACGCGGAGCGACGGGCCGTTTGTGGCGATCAACTGCGCGGCAATTCCCGAGCCGTTGCTCGAAGCCGAGTTGTTCGGCTACGAAAAAGGCGCGTACACGGGTGCCCACAAGCAAACCAAGGGGAAGATCGAACTGGCCTCAGGAGGTAGCCTGCTGCTCGACGAGATTGGCGACATGCCGCTCGCGTTGCAGGCCAAGCTGCTGCGTTTCTTCCAGGAGCGCGTGGTGGAGCGCATCGGAGGGCGCGAGCTGATTCCCGTGGACGTGCGCGTCATCTGTGCCACCCACCAGGACCTGCAGGCGATGATCCGCGCTGGACGCTTCCGCGAGGATCTGTTCTACCGTGTCAGCGAAGTGAGCATCGTGCTCCCGCCACTGCGCGACCGGACCGGCGATGCGGTAGTACTCGCGGGGCACTTTCTCGAGCAGGCCGCCCGTCGCCACGGACGCAAGATCCACGGTTTTACCGCCAAGGCCCTCAAGGCGATCGAGGCATACCCTTGGCGGGGCAACGTGCGCGAGCTGGAAAACGCGGTCAACAGTGCGGTCATCATGGCTGATCGCAAGCAGATCGGCGTCGAAGAGTTGAACCTCGGGGCGATCAGCGGTGGCGAGGTGCTGGACCTGCACGTGGTGCGGGCTGCGGCCGAGAAGCGGGCCATCGAGAGGGCCATGAGCCAGGCAGGTGGCAACCTGACACGGGTGGCAGGCCTGCTCGGCATCAGCCGGCCGACGCTCTACGATCTTTTGGACAAGTACGGTTTGAAGAAGACTGCCGACGCAGAATGATTCCGCGCATGGCGCGGGGTGAACCCAAGAGGTAAGGATATGCGCTTGACCAAGCTGAACACCCGAACCAACCGCCAGTTTTGGGCCCTGCTTTGCATCAGTCTGCTGCTGGGCGGCTGCGGCTTGGCGAAAGGAAAAGGCAGCCTGGAAGCTGGCGCCAAATACCAGGCCAGTGGCCAGTATCGCGCCGCCTACATCGAGGCCAAGAAGGTCCTGCAACACGACAGCAAGAACGGCAACGCCTGGCTGCTGCTCGGACAGGCTTCGCTGATGCTCGGCGATTCCAACGACGCCCTGAGCGACCTGCAAAAAGCGCAGGCGAATGGCGTGCCAGTCGCGCGCTGGGCGGTGCCGATGGGGCGCGCGCTGCTGATCACGCAACAATTCGACAAGCTGCTCAAGACCGTGCCTGCCGAGAAATCTTTCGAACCCCGGGTCAACGCACGCGTGGAGGCGCTGCGGGGCGATGCCTATCTCGCACTCAGGCAAAACGACAAGGCACAGCAATCGTACAAGGCGGCCCTGGCGCTGGACTCCGGCAGCGCGGACGCGCTGGTCGGACTGGCCCGGCTGGCTCTCGCCGCGAACGATCCGGTTTCCGCTGGCACGTATGTGCAGCAGGCGCTGGCCGCCTCGCCGGAAAATCCCCAGGCGTGGATTGCCAAGGGCGACCTGGCGTCCGGCAGCCATGATTTTGCCGGCGCTGAATCGGATTACCAGAAGGCGCTGGGCTTCAAGAACCCGGACTGGCTGCCGCAGGAGCGCTTTTACGCGCTGACCCGGCTAGCCAACGCACAGGCGCAACAGAACGACCTCGACAAGGCCCTGGCCAGCATCCAGACACTGGAGAAAATGTCGCCGGAGCAGCCGTATCCGCACTATCTGCACGCCGTGGTGCTGTACAAGCAGGGGCATTTCGACGATGCAACCACCCAGCTTCAGCAGGTGCTCAAGGGGACGCCCAACAACCCGCAGGCGCAGCTGTTGATGGGCGCGGTCAACTACGCGCAAGGCAACTACGGCCAGGCAGAAATGTACCTCAGCAACGTCATGGGTACCGAGCCGAAGAATACCGAAGCACGCCGTT
>JBDTEG010000056.1:0-5494 GCA_039922695.1 Rhodanobacter sp.
GCGAGCGCATCCGGAATTGGCTGCATGCATCAACATGGCAACGTCATATATGTCAGCGCACCGCTGCGCCGACTGCGCGAGGCACAGGCACGCGTGCTGATGCCCGAGCTGCAACGTTGTGTTGGCGCATACGCGCTGTTGCTGAGTGCGGTGCGCCATGACACGCCACCAGCGCTGCCGATGCTGGGCTGCTGGGTCCACTTGTGCCTGAACCAGGGCCGTTTTGCGGGTGATTTGAGAGCAGCCGCAGATGAACCAATGCCCTTTGTCGACGATGCTTTCGACCTGGTGCTGCTGAACCACGCGCTGCAGGATTCGCCGGCGCGATCAGCCCTGCTGGCCGATGCAGTTCGGGTGCTGGCACCTGGCGGCGTGCTTGCGGTCACCGGCGTGCATCCAGTGAGCGGTTGGATGCCATGGTTGCGCTGGCAGTCTCGGGGACAATCACTGAGCCTGCAGTTGCCGTTGCAATTGCAGTGGCTCTTGCGTCAAGCCGGGCTCGAGATCGAACTGACTCAGAGAGTTGGCCGAGGTTGGCCCGGACAGGCGACCTCGGGCAGGGTCGCGAGCAATGTCTTGGGAGGCGGATATGTGTTGATTGCACGCAAACATCGGCGGCAGGGCACTCCGCTCAGAATCAAGCCGGTCAACGTGCCTGTGCCCACGGGTCGCCAATTGTCGCCGGGTACCCGGCGCAACGCGGCCCTGCGAACTTCAGGAAAAGCGTGAACAACCATGAGTGACGTGGAAGCATTTACTGATGGAGCCTGTCTGGGAAACCCCGGCCCGGGCGGCTGGGCCGCATTGCTGCGCGCAAAGGGCAACGAACGCCTGCTGGCTGGTAATGAGGTTGCCACCACCAACAACCGGATGGAGCTGATGGCGGCCATTGGCGCCCTGGAAGCGTTGAAGCGCCCGTGCGCGGTAACCCTGACCACCGATTCGCGCTATGTCATGCAGGGCATCGAGGAATGGATGCCGAAATGGCGGGCGAACGGCTGGCGTACGGCCGACAGGAAGCCGGTGAAGAACCAGGACCTGTGGTTGCGCTTGGCGGACGCTGTCGGCGCCCATCAAGTGCGTTGGAAGTGGGTGAAGGGCCACAATGGCCACATCGAGAACGAACGCGTCGACCAAGCTGCCCGTGAGCAGGCCGAGCTGATCAGGGAAGGCGCATGAGGCAGGTCGTGCTCGATACGGAGACCACTGGCCTGGAAGTCCGTCAGGGTCATCGGCTGGTGGAAATCGCCTGTATCGAAATGGTCGAGCGTCGGCTTACCGGCCAGCACTATCAGACGTACCTCAATCCAGGTCGGGCGATCGACGAAGGCGCCCGCCAGGTCACCGGCATCGAGGACGAGTTCCTGCTCGACAAGCCGCACTTCGGCGATGTGGTGGATGAATTCCTTGCTTTCATCGACGGCGCCGAGCTGATCATCCACAACGCGAGTTTCGATATCGGCTTCCTCGACGCCGAATTGGCCCGACTGGGCCCGATGCGTGGGCGTGTCGGCGATCATTGCAGCGTGCTCGACACCCTTGCCATGGCAAGGCAGCGCTATCCGGGTCAGCGCAACAGTCTCGACGCGCTGTGCAAGCGGCTTGGGGTGGACAATGCACGTCGCGGCCTGCATGGCGGCCTGATCGACGCCCAGTTGCTGGCTGATGTCTATCTCGCCATGACGTCGGGGCAGGCAGGGCTGGATCTCGGATTCAGTGCAGACGCCGGACACCTTGGTGCGATCACGGTGGCACAGATATCCTTGCAGATACGTCCGCGCGTGTTGTGTGCCTCGGCCGATGAACTGCGGGCTCACGAACAGCGTCTGGATGCGCTTGACAAAAGTGCCGGCGGCCAGAGTTTGTGGCGACGTTCCATCTGACCCGTGCGTGGGTTCACTGCGTTCGTCAACGACAACGGACAATGACGGCGGTGACGTTGTCATCGCCGCCAGCGTCGAGTGCTGCCAGCAGCAGTTGGTCGACACTTTCCTGTGCGGCCAGGTCGGTGCGCGCAATGATTCGCGCGATCGCGGCGTCGTCGACGCATTCAGTCAGCCCGTCGGTGCAGATAAGGAACGCCATTCCCGGCCCGATCGTGCCTCGCGCGATGCCGATGTGCAGTTGCTCGGTCGCGGTTACTCCGAGAGCCTGGGTGAGCAGATTGCGTTGTGGGTGTCGTGAGGCGTGCGCTGGGTCGAGTTGCCCCGCTTCGACGAGGGCCTGCACCAGCGAGTGATCGTGGCTGATCTGGCGGAACGTCTGCTGCCACAGATACACCCTGCTGTCGCCGACCCACGCGACTTCATAGCTGTCACCGATGATCCGGAGCGCAGCAATCGTGGTCCCCATCGGAAGCACATCCAGACTTGGACGTGCATGCGCGAGCAGGCGCTCCGCGGCGCCGTTGATTGCATCAATCAGGCCGTGTCCGGAACCGATCAGTTCGACCAGCGTATCCCGTACCAGGGCTGAGGCCACTTCGCCATGCTGATGACCACCCATGCCGTCGGCCACCAGAAACAGGCCAAGTGAGGCATCGGCGTAATAAGTATCTTCGTTGCGCCTGCGGCGCAGTCCGACATGGGTTCCGTGTCCGAGTTCAATCATGGAGTTTCAGTCGAGGCAAGCTGCCGCAGCATGCCGCAAGGCCGGGTCATTGTCACGATACCCCGGCTCGCGTATTATTCCCGGCTCGCATGCGCCACCATGCATCCCATCGGAGAGGTGGCAGAGTGGTCGAATGTACCTGACTCGAAATCAGGCGTAGGTGTGAGCCTACCGTGGGTTCGAATCCCACCCTCTCCGCCAATTGTGTGATTAAGTATATGATTTGTATCATGTTCTATCAAGCGTAGGCATGATCCCCACGATAATCCCTACTCGTGTCAAACATCGATTCGCAAAGGCTGCAGGGCCTTGATGAGCGACGCGTAATCTTGTTTCCGCCCTAAGATTCCGGAAACCATGAAACGCGGCGCAGGCTCGGTTGCCCTCAGAGCGAGACATCCGGATAAACCGTCCCGCCCGACTTTCTCACAAGTCAGCCGTCGCACCTGCAAACTCGGCGAAAGTAGGGCGCGCTGTATTTCTTCCTGGTCCGAGCCGACGTGTAAAAAGTATGGCGCGCCATGTTTTTCACGAAGAGAAATGACCCAGTGCTGTATGGGTCTGCAAGACCCCCAGGTGTTCAGCGGCTGAAAACTTTTCGAGGCGAAATGAGCTGGTGCAGGATAGGGGTGTCGGGGACAGTTGCTACCCATTCACTGCGCGTTTTTCCCGTGACACGGTCGAAAAGTTCAGTCGGCTGAACTTTCGAGTCAGGAACGGCGAGTGCCTGCTCGAAGAATCATGAGTGGAAATTCTTTAGACTGAAGTGAGGAACCATAGCTACTGCGGCGTCTGCTGCGTGCGAAGGACCGGATGGACGCTGCGTCACAAGTGTGGTGGGCTCGTAAATTCGAGCCAGATGGAAGTAGAGTTCCCAGCACTGATGACGTTACCTGGTAAGCGAAGCCGCCTCCGGACAAATCCATCTTGAACGAATTTGGACAGCCGCAGGCTGACCCGAAGGTGCATGCCATGTGCGTAGTGCACATATGCGCCGGACCATTCGGTACGTCCATGTACCTCACCTTCGCTGCGCGAAGGCCGCCTGCGGCGTTCCGCCGCGCTCCCGGCGCGGCTGGTCGGCACGTTGGAAAAATGCAGAACAGCGCTTCTCAACAATCCGTCAAGGCGTCTGCAGGTGCGAATCGACCTCCAGACGTAGCTGGTGCACATGTGCGTTGATCTCTTTTGCTTCGGGCGTACGCATCGGACTGCGGGAAAAAATCTCGTCCGCGTACTCCGCATGAGGCCGCGCTTCTTGCCAGCGGCCCTGACCGACCAGCGCCTCGGCCAGCATCCATTCTGCCGAGCCCATGCGGCGCGACCCTGGACTCACACGGCCGTTCTGCGTTTGCAGGAGTTCCCGCGCATCCCGCTCCGCGACCTTGAAGTGGCCGGTTGCAACCTCCGCATGGGCCAGGTAAAACAGCGGAATGAACAAATGATCGCTGCCAGGAGCCACCAAGCGCCGCCACGCCGGCATGGCCGACCGCATCATCGCCAGGGCCTCGGGTGCGCGCCGCAGCTGGATCAGTTCTTCGGCCAGCATGCCCTGCGACTTCAACGCACCCGCACTGTCCGCGCCGGAACAACGCACATAGCCCTCGTAAGAACGCTGCAGGATTGGCACGCTGGCGGCAGCGTTGCCGCGCTGTCCGACTACCAGTCCAAGTTCGCCTTCAATCCCGGCGCGCCCGCACGACCCCGCGACCGCATCGGCGGAAGCGAGTGTCTTGCGAAAGCTCAGCTCCGCGTGATCCAGCATGCCGCGCATCAGATAGTCCTGGCCCAGATAGTAGAGCGCCAGAGTCGCATCATGCTGTCCCACGTCGCTGTGCTGCGCTTCGTGCGCGGCATGTTCCATCAGGCGCAGGTTTGCATCGCTCCGGTAGCCGCTATCGTCACGTTGTATAGCGTAAATCAGCTCACTCCATACGCGCGCGCGCGGGGTAACCCCCGGCGATGACGAAAGGCGCAGCGCTCTGGCAGTCAGCGCTTGTCCCTGCTTCGAGTCGCCATTCCGATAGGCAATATCGCCCGCGAATGCTCCGGCTTCCACCTCCGCGTTTACGTCGCCCGCCGCTTCGGCGCTCATCAATACCTGCTGGAACAATGGCTGGGCATCCTTCAGGTCCTGGTTCTCGCGCAAGGACTCCGCGATCGCAAGTTGGGCCCGCCGCAGATCGGCCGGGTCCGTGATGTACTCCGGCAGTTTTTGCGCACCCAACGCCAGGAACTGCGGAACTGTTTTCGTCTTGTTTCCTGCGCTGTAAATGTTCGCCAGCTTGAACAGGCCGTACATGAAGGTTTGCATGCGCATGGCGCGACGCCCTTCCACGACCGCCTGTTGCTGTCGCCATCCCGCATAGACGAGTGCCGAGAGCAGGGCGACGGTCAGCAAACCGGCCCCGGCCACGCCCATCCGGTGGCGACGCACGAACTTTCCGATCCTGTAGCGCACGGTTTGCGGGCGCGCCAATACAGAACGTCCAGCCAAATAGCGTTTGAGATCGTCAATGAGTGCGTCCACGGTCGGATAACGGTCCTTCGGACGCGGGCGCAAACATTTCGCGGCGATCGTCGCAAGATCGCCGGTCAACATCTGGCGCAACCGGGATTCGGAAACGCCTCGGGTTTTGGCGGCGTCTGTCGTGACCGCATCGGGCAACCGGTCCGGTTCGGTCTCGTTGATCGCACGCTCGAACATCGCCGCTGCCGAAATCTTGTCGGTGGGGCGGCGGCCGGCCAACAGGTCGAACAGGATGGCTCCGAGCGAATAGATGTCGCAGGCGGTGGTGATGGGCTCGTTTCGCAGTTGCTCAGGACTTGCGTAGGCCGGTGTCGCGAGCACGGTCGTCGTCAGCAGGGTGTCTGGCTGGATCAG
>JBDTEG010000057.1:0-33777 GCA_039922695.1 Rhodanobacter sp.
CCGATGGCAGCATGGAGCAGGCCAACATGTACAACGGCGATTTCGGCGTTCGCGGGCACTTCGGCAATTCCGATTGGAACTACGAGGCGTATTTTTCGCGCGCCGACTATCGGGTGTTCGACGAAACGATCCACCCACTGGCAGACAAAGTCGATCAATTCTTTCAACAAATGTTTCTGGGCCCGCAGCTCGGTTTCGACCCCAACTACCACTACTACCCCGCCTATGCGCCCAACAGCGCGGCCTTCCTGAAGCCGATCACCCCCGCCGATTACCACAGCTTCTCGGACTACGCGCGCAGCACTTCGCACACCTACACCCAGCTCGCCAACATCCAGATCACCAACAGTTCGCTGTTCCACCTCCCCGCCGGAGACGTGGGTTTCGCTGGGGTGTTGCAGGCGGGTGACCAATACTGGAACAACGCCACCGACCCCCGCCTGATCGCGGGCGATTTCTGGGGCTATACCGCAACCTCCGGCAGTGGCAAGCGCAACAATTATGCGGCGGCGACGGAGTTTCTCGTGCCGATCTTCAGCAAGTTGACTGCGGACGTCTCGGCGCGCTACGACCATTACAAGAACGTGAATGCCGGTTCGGACGGCAAGCCCACCTACAAACTGGGCTTGGAATACCGCCCCGCCGACACTTTGCTGTTGCGCGCCAACTACGCGACCGCGTTTCGCGCCCCTGACATGGCAAGCGTGTTCCAGGGCCCCAGCGGCTATTACAACTTCCTCACCGACTACTACAAGTGCGAGAAATACCAACCCACCACGGGGCTCCCGGATTGCGAGTGGGACAGCGTCCAGTACAAGGGCTACCAGGAAGGCAATGCGAAGCTGAAATCGATCACCGCCAAATCCTGGGGCTACGGGGTCGTGTGGTCGCCCAGCAGCAAATTCACCGTCAAGGCCGACTACTACGACATCAACATCAAGAACGAAATCAGTCCACTGAGCGTCGATACGCTGATGCACACGGACGCAGACTGCCTGCTCGGCAAGCTCGACATCAATTCGCCGACCTGCGTCGATGCAATTACCCGTATTCAGCGTACGCCGGTGACGGACAATCCCAATTCATCCCAGAACATTACGTCGGTCACGGTCGGACCGATCAACGTGTCCAGCGAAAGGGTCAAAGGCGTCGTTTCTTCTCTAGATTACAAGATTGGTGCTGGCCGCTTCGGCGATTTTAGCTTCGATGCAAGTTACAACGTGACGCTACAGCACACGTACCAGCAGTATCCTGGCGATCCAACCATCATGCTGCTGCGCAATCCATACTGGTCCAGCGAATTCAAAACCATCTTCACCGGTGCGGTAACGTGGGATATCGGCAAATGGAGCACAACCCTGGCAGGCTTCCGTTACGGCAAAACACCGAACAACTTTGCGCAGACATTTTCGACCGGCTATGCGACGCCCTGCCAGACCGCCAACGGATACACGACGTGTCCCGGCAAACTGGCGCCATGGATCCTGTACAACGGTAGCGTGAAGTACCAAGTGACGCCGGACATCTCGGCACAACTGATCGTCAACAACATCTTCGACGCGATGCCGCCCCGCGACATCACTGCGGTGGGCTGGCCGTACTACGGCGTGGACAACTACAACTCCTTCGGCCGCATTATCTCGCTGAATGTTAACATCCACTTCGACGGCAAGTAGCGGGGTGTCGATGGACCGCGTTTCCCGGGGCCGGCTTCGCTGGCCCCTTTTTTATACTGTGCCAGCATGGCGCGCAGTGCTTACCCGATTACGCGCCGCTACGCCAGGCACGGCTGGCCGCCGAAAAGTGATATCCACACACGATGTCAGTGCGCGATCCCTTTGCGCTATGTTTTGGCTTTCTCGACCTCGATCCGCAACGGCTCGAGCTGCTTTTCGTACCGCCGCCACTCGCCCAGCGAGCGGCGATGAATTTTCTCGCGCACCTGCGGACTGCTGAGCGTGGAAACGGGGTTGTGGTTCCGCGTGATGTCGGCGCACCCGGCTTCATAGTGAAGACCGCAGAACTCCAGTACCCGGGCTGTCACGAGCTCCGGGTTATCGACCAGCGCCGCATAGTCCACGTCCAAGATGACATCTGGCATCACGCTTCGCCAATGCGACATCGCCTTTTCGTACTGGCCATAATACGCGGCAAGCGTTTCCGTGCAGTAACTGTAAGCATAGGAGTCTCCGAAATAGGCCTTCCAGTTGGAATAGCAGACGTCCATCGGATCTCGCCGCATCGCAAGAATGCGGGCACGCGGCAGCGCCCGATGGATGAGGCCCGCGAGCATGAAGTTGGATGGCAGTTTGTCGATGTAGAAACGCTTGCCGTGCGCGCGCCACCTGCTCTGTTGCAGGTAGCGCTGGCCAAGCAGACGGTAGTCAAATGCACCTCGAAGGCGATCGAGCAATTTCGTATCGACAGCACCAGTGCCGGGGTCCGCACCGTAAATGTCGGCCGTCCAGCGCAACTGGTTCGGGAAGTCCGGCAATTCGCCCGGGCTGGCGATCTGGGAGTGATTGCCAAGAATACGATCGAGCAGGGTAGTGCCTGAGCGTGGCATGCCTACGATGAAGATCGGTCGGGCGTCGTCGTCTGCGGGTGCACCGTACTCGACGTCGAGGAAGCGCGCGTCGCACAACTCGATCATGGCGCTGCACCGCCTGCGCTCAGCATCGCTATCGTGCGACAGCCGCGCGGACATGATGGCGTTGCCTGCTTCCAAGGCGTCCCATGCTTCGTCGCGACGGTCCAGGTCGTCCAGCTCCTTGAAGCGTGCAAATTCAAGCGCCCCCTCGTGCTCGCTGCCACGCTTCACTCGCTCCAGTTGGGTGCTGATCGACTTTAGATGGTTGTGCCGAGGCGTCTGGTGACGCATGCGCGCCAGCGCCAGCCAGGCGCGGCCGTGGCTAGGACCCATGCGGAGACACGCCTCAAGTTCGCTCTCGGCATCCCGGTTGCGCCCGTTGAACTGTAGTTGCAAGGCACGGTAGTAACGAAAATCAGGGTTGTCGTAACCGAGTTCTAGAGCACGGTTCATCAACATCAGCGCGCGATCATGCTGACCGAGCAATTGGTGCAGTTGCGCGAACCTGGCTTGCAGCTCGCCGGAGAGCGACTTCGCGACCGCAGGATGGTCGAGGCAATCATGTGTTGCGCTGGTTTCGCCCAATCTGTGGAGACAGAACGCCAGTTTGTGAAGCTCGGCCAAGTCATCCACTGGCGCTTTCGCTGCCGCGGTCAACTGCGCCGCGGCATCGCGAAGGCGTTCGAGCTTCAGGTACACGCTGGAGAGCAACAAGCGCGCCTGCACGTTGTTCGGCTCACGTACCAGCAGCGCTTCCAATTCGGCGCCTGCCGCCACAAACTGTTCCGCGGCAACGCAGTAGCACGCCCTTTGCCACTGGCGTCCGGCGAGCCGCGACGATGCCTGGTCAGGCTGGCTCATGCCTCGTCCATCGCTTGTTGCACTGGTCTGCGGTGCGCTTCGTAATGCCGCCATTTAGCGATCGGCAGAGCGTGAACGGTTTCGCGCGGCAGCGCCGGGCCCGGCGTCGTCATCCGAATGCCGTTCGGGTTATGGTCAGGAAATCGAGTTCCCATTCGAGTTCGAAAAATTCAAAGGTCTTGCGTAACCGTAGTTTCCGATTCCCGCACCAGATCTGCGCAACCCACATCCAAGTGCGGGCCGGACATGATCGTATGGTAATACGCATCAACCGTGGGTCGGGTCAATAGTACGACGCCGGACTGGCGATGTCGTGCGTGTATACGCACGTGCTGTGTAAACGTGGACCATTAGGGAAAGCAGACGACGTGGATCAGAACAACAGCATTGCCCGTGAGCGTGCTCAATTCGATTACATGCATCACTTCGCCGAGGGCAGCAGCACGTTCACCGCGGCGTCGAGATCACTGTCCCTGTTCTGATATGCCTCGCCCAGCGGGCGGGTCACCGACACATCGACCGGGCGCGGGTGGCCTTCCATTGGCTGGCCGTGGTTGTCGGTGATGGTGATGAAGGGTAGGCGCACGCTGCCGCCGTCGATCAGCTTGCCGGCCGAGGTGTAAATGATCCAGCCCGCGGTGGGTTCGCCGACGATCTTGCCGAGCCCGAGCGCGCGATAGCCTTCGGAGAAATCCTCGCCGTCTGACAGGGTGACGCGATTGGTGATCAGTACCGTCGGCCGCTCCAGCGCCCGCTGGCCGAGAATGCTGCGTGCCGGCTCGGCTTGGTCGAAGCCACGGAAAGTCATGTTGAGATACGGCCGGCGCGCCAGCACGTCGAGCGCGTAAGCGTTGACGAAGCCGCCGAAGTTGTTGCGGATATCGATCACCACGCCGTCGCGTGTGGCGTTCTGCGCGTCCAGGTCCTTGTAGAAACTCTCCAGCGAAGCGCTGGACATGTCGCGCAGATGAACGTAGCCGAGCCGGCCACCGCTAGCCTTCAGCACGTAAGCACGGTTGTCTGCGGTCCACTTCAGGTAGGCCAGTTCGCCCAGATCCTTGTTGTTCAGAGGTTTGACCGGCACTTCGCGCGAATGCGCTCCGTCGGCGCCATCAGCGATGCGCAGGCTGACTTTGTCGCCGATGGTGTTGGCCAGGCGTTGCGCCAGGTTGGCCGAGCCGCTGAGTGCGACGCCATCGATCCCGAGCAGGTAATCGCCGGGCTTGATCTCGCCGGTGACGGCGGCCGGTGACAGCGGCAGTACGCCGGTGATGCGGAACTGTCCGCGTTGCTCGTAGGCGGCGCGGTCGAAGCGCAGCCCGAGCCGGCCAGTGACGGGCGATGCATGACCGGGCGGCCGCACGCCCGAGTGGGACGAGTTCAGTTCGCCCACCATCTGGTTGAGCAGCCGATAGAGTGCCGCTGACGTCGGCACGGCGGCCACCAGCGGCGCGTAGGTAGCCCGCACCTTGTTCCAGTCGACGCCATGCATCGACGGGTCATGGAAATCGTTGCGCAGCCAGCGCCAAGCCTGCTGGAAATCTACCGTTTTCTCGGTGTCGAAATCCACGCTCATGTCGGCGTTGACGACGAGTGTCTTGGGTTTGTCCTTGCCATCCAGCGCCAGCGACTCGATCTTGCCGTCGTCGAGATAGAAAACCTTTTTGCCGTCGGCGGAGAATTGCGCGTCGGACTTGTCGCCCGGCGTGGTGGTAATCTGGGTGGCTACCGGCGGCTTGTCCGACAGGGGATCGAGCGACCAAGTATAGAGGTTGGCGTGGCGGGCGACCTCGGCGGTCAGCAGCAGGGTCTTGCCATCGCGGCTGATCTGCGCGGCCTGCACGTCCAGGCCGATCGGCAACAGGCTCAGGCGTTGGCGTATGTCGTTGGCGTCGATCCGGATGGGGGTCTTGGGCTTCTTCTCCTTGACCAGGCTGTCCGGTTTGTCCTGATCCTTCTGCTTGCTGTCGTTCGGCGAAGTCGGTCGGGTCTTGAACAGATCCTGGAAGCGATCTTCGCGGAATTGCGGCGTGCGCGGGACCAGATCCACGCTGGCAATACGGCCTTTTTCGGTGCGCTGGCCGGTGGCAAACAGCAGCGATTGCCGATCTGGGTTCCACAACACATTGTCGGCCGACGTATTGGCAAGGGAACTCAATGTCACGGGCTTGCCACCGGAAAGCGCAATCGCCTGCACATTGCGGAACATGCGCGACCCCCACCTGAGGTAGGCGAGCCAGCGGCTGTCCGGCGACCATGCGAACGGTCGTGCCGATTCCAGAGGGCGGGGCAGGGTGATCGGCGCGCTGACCAAGGTACGCTGCTTTCCGCTGGCAAGGTCCAGAACGCGCAGCTCGCGGCTGTTGTGCAGGAAGGCAAGCTGCTTGCCGTCGGGAGAAAATTGCGCGGCGGTGTCCTCGCCGTCGCTGCCGGAAAGCAGGTTTTCCTTGCCGCTGTCGAAATCGTACAGGTAAAGCTGGCCGTGGCCATTGCGCTCCGAACCGTACACCAGCCGGTGGCTGTCCGGGGCCCAGGTCAGGCCGTACTCCTCGGCGGCCGTCTCGGTGATCCGACGTGCCTTGCCACCTTTTTCCGCGTCGGTGGCGAAGACCTCGCCATGAACGATCAGTGCCAGCTTCTTGCCGTCCGGAGATACCGCGATGTTGCTGAAGTCCTTGTCGAGCTTCTTGAATTCAGCCACCGGCCCGCGGATCGCGCCGCGCAGTTGGATCGCCAGCGGCGTGTCCTTGCCGGTCGCAGGGTCGGCGGTCCAGATGCCGAAGTCGCGCTCGAACGCCAGCAAGTTGCCATTGGCCGAGAGGCTCGGCCACAACACGCGGCCCGTGGTGAAATGCGTCAGTGCCGACTCGCCGCCGTCCAGCGACACGTGCCAGATGTTTTCGCTGCCGCTGCGATCGCTCATGTAAAACAGGCTTTTGCCGTCGGGTGCCCACATCGGCCATTCGGCGCGCGCGTCGTCGGGCGTCAGCCGCGCATAGTGATGGGTGCCGTCGTCGCGCAGCAGCCACACGGCGCCTTCGTCCAGGTGGCTGTGGCCATTGCGCCACCACTGCCAGTCGCCCATGCCGCCACCGATCAGCGCGACGCTGGCGCCGTCCGGCGATGGCGCGGCCATCGAGTCGTTACGGTAGGCCTCCAGCGACACCGGCATCGGCGTGCCGCCGCTGGCGCGCACGCGATAGACGCCGTGCATGCCGCCGATGTTGTCGCGCGAGGAACTGAGGTAAAGCCACTGACCGTCACGCGACCAAGCGTCGAGGTGGTCATCGGTGTCGGACCAGGTGATGCGCTGCAGTTGTCCGCTGTCCAGATCCAGCACGTAGATGCCGCTGGCGCCGTCGTCACGGTCGGACTGGAATGCCAGATGGCGGCCATCGGGCGCGTAGAGTGGCCGCGAATCACTGCCGCCGTCATCTGAAACCAGCAGGTGCGCGCTGCCGCCGGTGCTGGGCACGCTCCAGATGCCGCCGCCGGCGACGAAGGCTATCTGCCCGCCGTTGGGCGACACCGACGGTTGCGACATGGCTATACGCGGCGGTGCGGACTGCGACGGTATGGCGGCATGCAGCGACAGCGATGCCAGCCCTGAAAGAAGCACCCAAAGACCAACGTGAAGGCGCATGCGGTTTCCCCAGACGGCAAAAGACCAGGCCGAAGTGTAGTAGGGAAGCACGCTGGATGCGTGATGTGTAAGTCGAAGTCAAGTGCCACAGCCCGTTGCCGCTGAGGACGCGCAGTTTCGGCGAAGCCTGCGGCTGAATCAGAGGTGCGGCGGTGGGTGCGCTCGATGGCTCAGCGTTGCTTGCGGTGCAGCAAGATTCAGTCCAGCCGCATGAAGTGGCAGGTATAGCGGCTCAGGACGTTCCTGGTGATACCGGTGCTCCGGTTCCGCCTCCCAGAAATCGCTACCCGGGCCAGTTCGGTCATGACCTTGCCTGGCCACACGCCGGCGCGCCGTCGTCAGTTCACAGCAGACCACCGACGATACTGGCCGCTGGGGGATGCGTACAAAGTCTGGCGACAACCTTTCGGGAACCACTGCCATCCTGCGTGTTGCATAAACCGTGAAAATTTCAGGCCCGCACCAATTCCAAGCCGACTCCGCGTAGCGGCATCCGCCTATATTTTCGCAGGCGCGGTCACTGCATGCTGATTCTGCCCGCCAGTCAGGCATTCCGCTGATAGGCGTCAGGCAGTGCCGACGCCACACGTCAGCCGCAGATTGTTGAAACGGACAATCATCCCGGAGCGTCGCACCATGTTGGCGGTAACTTTTACGGTATCAGTTAGTGATAAGTTTCAACAACCGTTGCGGTACAAGGCATCTGTAGCATGATGTGACTCTTGGTGCCGCACCATGAACTACGTCGAGTCCCTCTTTCGGGCCGTCTTTTCGGGGATGGTTCAGGCAGGTGATGGAGCCGAGATAGTGCTTCCAGTCGGGTCACCGCCGGCGGCGTTCCGGCCGCATCGACGGTCCGTACTGACACGGCGATGGCTACCGCAAGCTGAACGTTGCATGGAAATTTGACACGCAAATCGCGAATTCTCCACGTGGCGGTGCGCAACCTGACGACTTCCGAGCCTTGAGAGTCGCCGCCGTGGAAACCCTTTATGTCGTGCAAGGCTTCTATCGAGTGGGGCAAAACATGGTTGCCTGCCAACCCATCCTGCACGGCATGGAGCCACTGGCGCGTAGCCGTGGCGAGGCGTTAGCGAGCCAGTGCGATGGCGTGCTGGTATATGCGCAGGGAGCTGACGTCGATCAAGGGGAATATTCGACACCGGTGATCCTCGCGCAGTATGGCGATGTGCCGCATCCGGAGGCGCAGAGCCTGAGCCAGCACATGGCGGAACCTGCCTCCGCCCATGCAGCATGGTCGTCTTTGCCACCCATCAGCGGCAGCCAAGCACGAGCATTGTAGTCAAGCGCTGACAGACGCCGGTTGCCGCGTATCCCATATTGGACAGGATTTGGCGCCGCCTTCGTGCCCTTGCCGAATGCCTCGGCACCTTGCTGGCCGCCTCTCCCTCTTGGGGATTCCGTTATGCGTGTGGTCTTGACGATCCGGGAAAGCAACCATGGGCTTTGGTGCATCTGCAGCGGCCCTGACATCCTGTTCGACCGGCTGCATTTCGCCCAGGCGATTCGCGTGGGCCGGGCTCTGGCACGTGAGGAACATGACATCTCGGGCAGCGCAGCATGGGTGGAGATGGTTTGCCACGAGTTCAACATCCCTCTGCTCCATTACCCTGGCAATGGTGGATCACTGGCCGCAGAGCCTGCGTGACCAGGTGAAGCATCTGGTGCAGCATGCGCACACAGCGAGCTTCGAAGCGTGCCACTCTGGCAACCACTTGCCTCATGGCGGTCTGGTTGTCTGATGCCGGTTGAACCACCGTGGGCAACCGGGACAGCAATGTCGCCGTGCAACCGGTCTGCTCTTCGCGGCCAGTTTTGATGCGATGCGCAGGGTGATGTAGGCGGCGCGTGAGAATTTGCTACGATCAGGTCGACGGCTGCACGGGGGCAGCCGGGAGTGATCGTATGCAAACGCCTTTTGCACACCCGGCCGCCTGGCGGGGGTTGTTGCTGTTTGCAGGGATGCTGTTGGGGAAGTTCATCAAGCCGGCCAAGCCGGAAGCGCCGCCGCCGCAGATGGGCGACCTGGTGTCATGGCTGCCCGGTGCGCGCTCGCGCCGCGAGGACGAGCTGGAACGCATGCGTCAGTTGGAGTGATGGACGCGCCTCGCGGTTGTTCAGTTCTTGGCCGACCTGCGCCCAGAGTCGTGCAGCTCAATCCGGTAGACTTGGGGAAGGCGCGGCATGCAGTGCCGCGTGAGCATTCTTGCGCTCACGACGGCGAATTGCGGGAAACTCCGGCAAAAATCCCCAGACGCCTCGTCATCCTTCGTGCTGCTGCATCGAGTCACCTTGGTGCAAGCCGCACGTCCAGGCAGGTATGAAAATCATGAACAAACAGACCATTTCGTTGATAGGTGTGCCGACCGACATCGGCGCCGGGCATCGTGGCGCCTCGATGGGACCTGAAGCGCTGCGGGTGGCCAATCTTGGCCCCAAGCTGGAGCAACGCGGGCAGACCGTGATCGACAAGGGCAACCTGCAAGGGCCATTCAATCCCTGGCAACCGCCGACCGACGGCTACCGTCACCTGGACCAGGTGGTGGTCTGGAACAAGGCAGTCTACCAGGCCGTGCGACAGGAGCTTCAGGCGGGGAATTTGCCGGTCATGCTCGGCGGCGATCATTGCCTGGCGATTGGTTCGATCAATGCCGTAGCGGATCACTGTCGGACCAACGGGAAGCAATTGCGGGTGCTGTGGCTGGACGCGCACTCGGATTTCAATACGGCTGAAGCGACACCGTCGGGAAATATCCACGGCATGCCGGTAGCCTGCCTGTGCGGCAAAGGCCCGAAGCCCCTCGTCGAACTCGGTGACCATACGCCGGCAACCACGCCGGACATGTTCCGCCAGATCGGTATCCGCTCCGTAGACTATGGCGAGAAGCAGTTGGTGCGCGAGGCCAACGTAGGCATCTACGACATGCGCCGGATCGATGAGGAAGGCATGAAGCGAGTGATGGAGCAGGCGCTCGACGGTATCGACGAGAACACCCACCTGCACGTTAGTTTCGACGTGGATTTCCTTGACCCCAGCATCGCACCTGGTGTTGGCACCACGGTGCGTGGTGGCCCGACGTATCGCGAGGCGCAGTTGTGCATGGAGATGATCTGCGACAGCGGACGTCTGGCCTCGCTGGATCTGGTCGAACTGAACCCCGCCTTCGACCGACGCAACGCCACCGCCAAGGTCGCCGTGGATCTGCTTGAGTCACTGTTCGGCAAATCGACCCTTATCCGCTGAAGTGGTGGCGGGAGACTCCGGACGGAACCGTGGTTTGGCGTGCTTCCAGCAGGACTCTGTTCATGCGGGTTCGCGTCGACAGCCTTCTGACAGATCGTAGTGAGGGGGGCGCGCACCCCCAGGGTCGTCAGTGGCGGCAGGCTGCCGTCCGGCATCATCGCCGCCCACGCATGGGCGAGGCAAGCACGCTCTCAAGCCGGATCGTGGTCAACGCTGAGGGGTCACGTTCTCATCACGATGAAAAGACGGCAGGTGCATGTGTTGTTGGCGATGCTGCGTGCTCACCCCAAGGAGTTCGCCATGTCTATGCACAAACTGGTCGGTCGCCGCGTCGCGATACTTGCCACTGATGGTTTTGAGCAATCTGAATTGACTGAACCAAAACGTCTGCTGGAGAAAGCCGGCGCGCAGGCAGATGTCATCTCGCCGGGCCATGTCGACAGCATCAAGGGCTGGAGCGGCGGAGACTGGGGCAAGTCGGTCAAGGTGGACAAGTTGCTGGAGGAAGCGGACGTCGCTGATTACGACGCACTGATGCTGCCTGGCGGCGTGATGAATCCAGACGAGCTGCGCGTGGAACCGAAGGCAATCGCCTTGATCAAGGCTTTTGGCGATGCCGGCAAGCCGGTGGCGGCGATATGCCACGGCCCCTGGACGTTGATTGACGCGGGCTTGGTGAAGAACAGAAAGGTGACCTCGTGGCCATCGCTGCGCCAAGACCTGGAGAACGCCGGGGCGCGATGGGAGAACAGCGAAGTCGTGCGGGACGGGCAGTTGATCACCAGCCGCAAGCCCGACGACATCCCGGCATTCACGGATGCCCTGATGGACGCGCTGGGTGCCACCGCCTGACCCAGGGTTGCTTGTCGCCGGGCGCACCGGCTTGCCGTCACACCTCAGTCACCGCGCCACTGCGAAGATCAATCGGCATCCGTTCGCGACCACAGGAGCAGAGATGAAATCACGGCACGCATTCAGCACGCCCGACCTCAAGGCGGCAGCCGCCGCGGTGAATGCCCTGCGCGAAGCGGGAGTGTCCGACGACGACATCTGGGTGATGGCGCGCGATGATCTCGAGAACGCCGCTGTTCCGGATGACCTTCGTGACACCAGCGGCGATTTCGGGCGTGGCGGAGTCAAGGGCTTGCTGCAGGGCGGTGGTACCGGCGTGGTGTGTGGCCTGGTCGCCATGCTGGTGCCGGCCATCAGCATTCCCATCGCTGGCGCGGTCGCCATGGTGGTGGCCGGCGGGGCCGTGGGCGGCTGGATGGGGATGCTTACCGGCTCCTCGGTGCCGGATACGGTGCGGCGCAAGTTCCATGATGAAATCAGCGCAGGCAAGGTCATCGTGGCCGTGGATGGCGATGCCGATCTGCTAGCTCGCGTGGATGCCGTTCTGCTCGATCATGGAGTCACCCAACTGCCATTCGACGATCCCTCGGCGTTGAGTTGAGCGACCGCCATGCTGGCGATACTGTTCCACTGCCAGCCATGTCGTACGCCATGTGGCTCCAGACAGTCTCGATGCCGTGGTGCGGAGCACGCGGCATGCAGCGCTGAATCCACACGCCGCATACGCTGCATGGGCGATACTGCGCGCAGCGATCGAAAACCAGGAACGCACCCATGGGTAATACCAACCTCCCGCAGTTCGGCGCAGCCCACGAAAAGGAAAGTCTTGATACCCTTCGCGGCGTGGAGCAATTGACCGACGCGCAGAAAAAAGAGGCTCGCGAGCAGGGGCCACCTCCCATTGTCACCCCTAATCCGGCGGTGAGCATCGAGCAAGCGCTGGGAGGATATACCGGCACGGGTCACTCGCCTGCCGGCGCGACCTGAGTGGCATGGATGGCAGGCAAGCTGCGCCACACTGTCCCACGTGGCGAGTCGAGCGGTACCACTGCTTCGCGCAGCAAAGCCCCGGTGCGCGGGCATGTGATGGATGAGGGCGCCCTCGCTGCAGACTGCCCCGAAGAGCTTGGTGGTCCTGATCGGGCGATGTCGTAAACTGGTCTTTTACTCGCGCGAAGCCCATGCAGACTCGCATACTCACCGGCATTACCACCACCGGCACGCCGCATCTGGGCAATTACGTCGGGGCCATTCGTCCCGCCATCGAGGCCAGCCGGCGCGATGACGTCGATGCGTTTTTCTTCATGGCCGACTATCACGCGCTGATCAAGAGCGACGATGCGGCGCGAATCGAGCGTTCCCGGCTGGAGATTGCCGCAACCTGGCTGGCGGCGGGTCTCGATCCGGCGCGGGTCACGTTCTACCGCCAGTCCGACATTCCGGAAATACCCGAACTCACCTGGTTCCTGACCTGCATCGCATCCAAGGGCATGCTCAATCGTGCCCACGCCTACAAGGCGGCGGTGGATCGCAACGTCGAGACTGGCGACGACCCTGACGCGGGGATCACGGCGGGCCTGTACATGTACCCGGTGCTGATGGCAGCCGACATCCTGGCCTTTGACGCGCACAAGGTGCCGGTTGGGCGTGACCAGATCCAGCATATCGAGATGGCGCGCGATCTCGGCCAGCGTTTCAACCATCTGCACGGTGCCGAGTTTTTCGTGCTGCCGGACGCGCTGATCGAGGAGCAGGTTGCCACGCTGCCTGGCCTCGACGGGCGCAAGATGTCCAAGAGTTACGACAACACGATTCCGTTGTTTGCGGCGGACAAGAAGCAGCTGCGCGAGGCGATCATGCGAATCGTCACCGATTCTCGCGCGCCGGGAGAACCGAAGGACCCCGACCATTGCGCACTTTTCACCATCTTCCGCGCATTTGCCAGCCAGGCGGAAAGCGAGGCGTTCCGCACTGCCCTGCTTGACGGGCTGGGCTGGGGCGAAGCGAAGCAAGTCCTGTACGAACGCATCGAAGCCGACGTGGCGCCGCTGCGCGAACGCTATGAGGTGTTCATGTCCGATCCGGCGGCGATCGAAGTCATCCTGCAGGAAGGCGCGCGCAAGGCTCGCGCGATTGCCACTCCGAAGATTGCCGCGCTGCGCGAGGTGCTCGGCCTGCGCCGGATGCTGACGGCACCGGCCGTCACGAGTGGAGCGGAGACGACGCGGAAACAAGGCCGGGCAGCGCGTCTGGCCAGCTTTCGCGACGCCGATGGCAACTTCCGCTTCCGGCTGTTTTCGGCTGACGGGGAGGAATTGTTGTTGTCGGTATCGTTCGCCGATCCGAAGGCTGCTGGTGCCATGCAGAAGCGTCTGAGGAGTCTGGGCGCCGTCGGTACCGTGGTGCAGACCCGCGGGTTGGGCATGGCGCTGGAGATCGATGGAAAGGCCGTCGCCAGCACCCCCGAGTACCGCGATGAAGCGGAGCGCGAACAGGCGCTGACGCAGTTGCGTCACGCGCTGGACCAGCTCGCCGCGAAGGACTGACGCCCCGACGACGGTTGCAGACAGAACCCGTGCACGGCTGTCCATCCGGTTCCCGGAGGGTGGTTGCGCCAACGTTGCCGGGGACAAGGGTCGGCAAACGGGGCACGCGGCCATCCGTGATCAGGCGAGCGTCAGAACTGGCTCGGGCTGGGGCGCCGGCCACCGCGAAGCTGCAAGACCCCGGCAGGGAGGCGGCAGCCAGGCGACGTGCCAGAATACGTCGTCCATGGTTCCGCTCAGATATCTCCACGCTTACCCCGTCACCTTGCAGGACAAGGTGCGTGAGCTGATCGCGCGTGAGCGGCTGGGCGAACATCTGGCGACGCGCTATCCGCATCGCCACGACGTGCAGAGCGACAAGTCGTTGTACGCGTACGTTGCGTCGCTGAAGCAGCAACACCTGAAGCACGCACCGGGCATCGACAAGGTGTTGTACGACAGCAAGCTCGACGTGTTGCGCAATGCGCTGGGCCTGCACACCGCGATTTCGCGGGTGCAGGGCGGCAAGCTGAAAGCGAAAAAGGAGATCCGCGTTGCCAGCCTGTTCAAGGCCGCCGCTCCGGAATTCCTGCGAATGATCGTGGTGCACGAATTGGCGCACCTGAAAGAGATGGATCACAACAAGGCGTTCTACCAGCTGTGCACGTACATGCTGCCCGACTACCACCGGTTGGAGTTTGACTTGCGCGTGTACCTGACCTGGCGCGAACTCCCCACGACCGACCATGCAAGCTCGCGGGAATGACGATGGACAGTGTGGCGCTGCAGAAATACCTGTCGCGGTTGTTCGACCGGCACGATGTCGTGCTGGAGGCCGATGAAGATGGCTGGCTGGTCACCGACGGCGACTTCCCCGCGATCCGCGCCGAGTGGCACGGAGGCACCGCCGGGGAACCGGGTCGGCTCGATATCGACGTGGTGCTGGACGAAGAGCGTCGCATCGAGGAAAGCTTCGCCGGCATCGGCGGCGGCGAAGCCGCCTGTCTCGACGCCCTGCAGACGTTCGAGCAGCATGTGTTCCATCTGCTGCTGGCTGCGTGCTGGTACGTCACCGACGACCGCCGGATGCAGATCACCGCGTGGGAGATCGGTGTGCGCACCTGGGATGTGTTCATCGGGCCGTTCAGTGTCCGCGGTGAGCATGCCCCGAGCATGCCCGCCGACGCGCTGGAGTCGATCGAGGCTGCGCTGAAGCGCGAGGCGCTGACCCCGCAAATGCACTGGTTGCGGCTGGTGCACAGCCATGCTGAGTCAGGCGATTCCCGCTGCGAGGCGCTGCTCGACAACGAGTTGTGGACCGCCGGAACGCTGGCGTTGAACGCGATCGCGTGGCCGCAGACAGGCGACTACAGCGCGCGTTGCTTCATGTTGCTGGACGTGCGCGACTACTGAGCCCGCATCGCCGCCACGGTTGAGCGCGTGGTTCCAACGTGGCGGTCACATCTGGCGAAAGAGATGCACGTAGTTGCGGCTCACGGGCAACGTATCGTGGCGGCCCTTCAGGTGAATCAGCGCGGTTTCGTTTTCGCCCCGCATCACGTGGCTGATCGCGCGCAGGTTCACCACCACGGCTCGGTGCACCTGTGCGAAGTGGGTGGCATCCAGTTGCGCCACCAGTTCCTTCAATGGCGTGCGAATCAAGGCTTCGCTCGGCTCGCCACCGCCGCCACGCCAGGCGATTCGCGTGTATTTCTCATCCGAGCGCAGGAAGTCGATGTCGTCGACCGCGATCATCCGCACGGTTTGTCCCACCGAGGCACGAATCCACTGCAACGTGGTCGGGGCGCTGTCCTTGCGGAGACGGGCAGTGAGCTGTTCGATCAGCATGGCGGCGTCGGGCAACGGTTGAGCGACGCGCAGGCGTTCCTGCAGTCGCACTACCGTATCGGCGAGGCGTGCCGGTTCCACGGGCTTGACCAGATAGTCGAGCACACCGTGTTCGAAAGCCTGCACTGCGTACTGGTCGAAGGCGGTGACGAACACGATGTGGGCGCGCTGACCGATATGGCGCGCGGCTTCCACACCCGACATGCCGGGCATTTGCACGTCGAGAAAGCAGATGTCCGGTCGGTGGGCCTCGAACTGCTCGACCGCCTCGCGTCCGTTGCGCGCCTGCACCACGACGTCAAGTTCAGGCCAGGCCTGCGCCAGCTGGCGCGTCAGTGACTTGCGCAACAACGGCTCGTCGTCGGCGATCAGCGCGGTCGGGTGGCGCTCGGTCATGCGGCCTCCCTGCGTGCGGGGAATTCCAGTTCGGCGCATACGCCGTGTGGCGCGAGCTCGCTGAGCCGCAGCTGCGCCTCATCGCCGAAAATCAGGTACAGGCGTTCGCGAAGCGTTGCCAAGCCGGTGCCCAGGCTGTTGCAGGCCGGGCGCAGGCCGATACCGGTGTCAATGACTTGCGCGAGACATCGGCCATGGCGCAGAGTCACGCGAATCTCGATCCGGCCGCCATCCTCGCTGGGATCGATGCCGTGACGCACGGCGTTCTCGACCAGCGTCAACAACGTCATTGGCGGGCACAGCAGCCCGACGGCGAGCTCGTCGACATGGAGCACGTACTGCAGTCGATCGGGGATGCGCATATGCATCACTTCCAGATACGCGCGCACCAGCTCAAGCTCCTGCCCCAGCGTGGTGGCGGGGTGGTGCAGTCGGGGCACGGCGGCACGCAGGTAGGCGATCAGGCTGCCCAGCACCGTGGAGGCCTGCGGCGAACCGGAATCCACCAGTTCGCGCACGTTGGCCAGCGTGTTGAACAGGAAGTGCGGCTCGACTTGTGCCTGCAGCAATCGCATGCGCGCATCGAGTGCCCGCCGCTCGAGCTCGCTGCGCTCAAGATCGAATGCCAGTGCCTGCCGCTGCGCTTTGCCATTGATCTCCCCGATCAGCGCCGACACGGCCATCCACGGTCCCAGCAACAGACCCATGAAGGTCATGGAGCCGAACCCCATGAGGCGATCGCTGTCCTTCCAGAACGGAACGGGATCGCCTTGCGTGGTCGCCAGGTAAGCCAGCCAGGTGGCGACAGGAATCACCATCGCAACCGCGACGACTTGCAGCACCCAGCGTGCGATCCGGCGTGGGTGGCGCGCGGGCCACTGCTCGAACAGCCCGAAGACCAGCGTGGCGGTCAGAGCGATGAAGAACAGTCGTCCGAACAGGATCCAGTAGTGATCTTTCCAGCCGGGCACGAGCAGCAGCCCCAGCAACGCCGCCGCACCAAGGGGGTAGCGCACACGTCGCCAGCCCAGCACGCGTGTGAAACCTTCCGGTTTGGGAGACGAATCAATCGCAGTCATGACACAACGATAGCAAGCCTGCATGACTCGCGGGACGCGTCTGGCGCGACGCCGAGCAGGTCTCCACCGGCCAGTCCTTCATCGGACCCAGGCTATGGCGATACAGCGGCGACCGGGCATCGCACGCGCACGCCTGCGATCAGCAGCCATAGCGTGAATGCCACCTCGCCAAGGAGGATCGGAGTAGTGATGGTGGAGACCACTGCCGGATAACCGGGCCAGAGCAGCCCCAGGGCACTCAATGCGAGGTAGGCCAGGCCGTTGATGATAAGCCACACGCCAAGCAGACGAGGCACAAAGCCTGATCGATACGCAAGCCACCCAAGCGGGAACAGCCACAGACCCCAGAATATCTCGGAGACCAGAGCACCGTGCCTGCTCAACTTGAGCAGCAGCACGGCCAACGCGTCCTGCTGCGGCGGATCAAATACGGCGAGGAAGTCGGCGCCACGCAGGAAGGCGAGCGCGGCTATGTCGTTCGCCGTGCTGGCAAACTCTACCGGCGCGTCGAGCAGGACCAGCAGCACCATGAGGATGGCTAACTGCGGGCCGACCGACTTGAACAATTGATACAGCATCAACACGGTCGCAATGAAGAGCAGCTCGGACAGGAGCCCGACCACGATATAGGCGCGGAACAGTGACTGATGCGCCAGGATGTTGCTGGCCATCGCGGTTGCGTCTCCCGGCACGAACAACTTGGAGGGCGCGTACATGAGCGTGAAGAACCCCGTGATCACGACCAGCAGATACAGGAATCCCGTCAGCCGTGCCGTCCTGTTGAGCGAATACATTGTCTTGATCTCCCAGTCGTCTGATCCAGTCTTGCTGCGGCCGAAGCCATGCGAAGGCTTTTCTTCGGGCCGGATGCACCCGGCAGGTGCCTAGTGGAAATGCGGCAGCCACAGCATCATCGAGGCCGCGACAATGCCGGCTGCCGTGACCAGCGTTGACGCGAACAGGCCGCCTGCCATGGCCCTGCGCCCACGTGGTCCCGTGCGCTCTTGCGCGTAGAAATACAGTTGGAGCACGCCCAGGGGCAGCAGGAACTGCGCAAATGCGATGGTGGTCAAGGCCGGTCCGGAGAACGTGTCCGGGTCGAATCCGACCGGTGCCTGGTTCACCATGATCCAGAACGTCAGGCCTATGCGGAAAAACCACACGCCGCTCACCACCAGGAAAAGGCGCAACGCCCAGCGCCGATGCAGCGCGAAGCGACGTGCCCGTGCGTGGCGCAGCACCATGACCGCACACAGCATGATCAGCAGGGCGTTGATGCTGATCGCGATGTGTTGTGACAGATCGCCTACGTTGGTGCCGGTCCACACCATTGCCAGGCCGCCGAGGCCCATCACGAAGGCCGAGGCCAGATAGATCCTGCCGTTCCAGCGGTGGAAGCGTGGAAGCCGACGGCGTATCCCCGTCATCAATTGAAGCAGTCCACCGGCGGTAATCAGTGCGGCGAAGGCCAGATGCATGGCCACGGCCGTGTTGTGCATGGTGTCGCCAGCGACGTGAGCATGTGGAAACACCTGATTCCAGGCGTCGAACTGACCCAGCACTGCGGTGCGTCCGTAGAAGCCGAACAGATAGGCCACGAAGATCATCTGGCCCAGACCAGCCACGACAAACCAGCAGGTGGCTGCCTTCTCCAAGAGCGATTTCGCCGGGCCAGGATTGAGGGCGGTGGCGGTCGGTTGCCGGTCCGCACGCCGACCGCTTGGGAGCGGGACGTCAGTGATGAAGGTCGGCACATCCAGCTGAGGTGTCATCGGGAACTGCTCCGTGGTGCGTTTGCCGACAGTGTTGCCAGCCACGCAGCGAGACGGAAAGCATGAAGGGACCGACGACGGCTTCAGGTAGTTGAAGCACGCGGACGCGCGACGGGTTGCAGCGATACGGCGTGCTTGCAAGCGTTGGGTCGGGGCGTGTGCGTGAGTTCACACGACTACAAAAGCGATGGGGTGCCCCGAGAGCGCCCCATCTTTGCCACACGATGCGCGTGGATCAGATCAGTTCGGCAGGCCCAGATCGTCCAGCAGCGCCTTGAGGAAGCGCGCGGCTTCCCCACCGGTGGCGGCGCGGTGATCGAAGGTGACGCTGATCGGCATGCGCCGATGCACCTCGATGCCACCCATCACCGCCACCACGTCGTGGCTCAACTTGCCGGCGCCGACGATGGCGACGGTCGGCGGCACCACCACGGGCGTGGCGTAGCGGCCGGCGAACATGCCGAAGTTGCTCAGGCTGATGGTGTAACCGGACAGCTCCGAAGCGGGAATCGTACGCTCCTCGACCTGGCGGCGCAGACGCTTGATCGCGGCGCGGATGCCGGCGGCATCGAGCACGTCCGCGTTGCGCAGCGCCGGCACGAACAAGCCGTCGTCGGTGTCCACCGCGATGCCGATGTCTACCTGCGGGTGCATGGTGCGGCTGAGATTCTTGCCGTCGAACCAGGCGTTCATCGCCGGCACCGCCTTGCACGCGACAACAATCGAGCGGATCAAGCGCGCGGTGATGTCCTGCTTGCCGATCCAGCCATGCAGGTCGGCATCGTCGACCAGGGTGGTCGGGACGACTTGCGCATGCGCGTCGGCCATCACGCGGGCCATGTTGCGACGCACGCCCTTGAGCTGCTCCGGCTGGCCGCTGGCGCTCTGCGACGGCGGCGCGGTACGCACGGACTTGCCAGCCAGCGAAACCGGACCACGCTGCGGTTCTGGCTGTGGCAGTTCGGGCGCCAGATGACGGCCGGCCGAAGCCACGACGGCACGCGGCGGTGCGGCGCCCAGTACGGCCGAGCCGTTGGCCGCTGCTTCCTTGACGTCCTTCATGGTGACCACGCCGTCGGCGCCGCTGGGCCGTACGCGGGACAGGTCGACCTTGAGTTTCCTGGCCAGGGCACGCACGGCCGGGACGGCCTTGACGCCGCCGACGCTGGCGGCCTGTTCCACATGCACGGTGTTGCCGCTGACCATGGCGCCGACCACGGTGCCTTCGTCTTCGCGCTCAGGCTTGGCCGCAGCAGGTGCTGGCGCAGGGGCGGGTGCGGGCGCTGGCGCCGCTTGGCTCTTTTTCGGGCCGTGCTGGTGGCCGGTGTCCTGCGACTCGGCGCGCTGTTTCGCGTTCGGGTCGGGTTCGAATTCGGCCAGTGCGGCACCGGTTTCGATCACGTCCCCCGGGGCGCCGTGCAACTTGGTGACCTTGCCGGTGTATGGCGAGGGCACGTCGACCACCGCCTTGGCGGTTTCCATCGAGCACAGCGGTGCGTCAAGTTTGATGTTGTCGCCCACCTTCACGTGCCACTCGACGACGGTCGCATCGGGCAGGCCTTCGCCGAGGTCGGGGAGGTAGAACGTCTTCTTGTCAGCCATGGGTCAGATCCGTGTTGTAGGGCGGGCAGTGCCCGCCGGCTTTTGCTCAGGTCTCGCGCAGCTACTGGCGGTAGTGAGGCGGGCAGTGCCCGCCCTACACGCCATTTCAGCGTTGATTATGACGCCGCCAGCGCACGCCTGGCTGCGTCAACGATGCGTTCCACGCTGGGCAGGTACTTCATCTCCAGACGGAACAGGGGGATGTGCGTGTCGAAACCGGTGACGCGCTCGACCGGCGCGAGCAGGTCGTACATGCATTCCTCGGCCAGACGAGCCGCGATCTCGGCACCGAAACCGGCAGTCTTCGGTGCTTCGTGCACGATCACGCAGCGGCCGGTCTTGGCCACCGATTCGGCGATGGTGTCGAAGTCCAGTGGCGTAAGCGTGGCCACGTCGATCACCTCGGCGCTGATGCCTTCCGCAGCCAGCTCGTCGGCCGCTTCGAGCGTCTCCTTCACTTGCGAACCCCACGTCACCAAGGTCACGTCGGAGCCGTCGCGCAGCACGAAGCACACGTCCAGCGGCAGCGCCTCGCCATCATCCGGCACCTCTTCCTTGTATTGGCGATAGATGCGCTTGGGTTCGAAGAAGATCACCGGATCCGGATCGCGAATTGCGGCGAGCAGAAGGCCATAGGCGCGCGCGGGCGACGACGGCAGCACTACGCGCAGACCGGGAATGTTGGTGAACAGGTGCTCGTTTGCCTCGGAGTGGTGCTCCGGCGCACGGATGCCGCCGCCCCACGGTGCACGCCACACGGCCGGCACGGTCAGTCGACCGCGCGTGCGGTTGCGCATGCGCGCGGCGTGGCAGGCGATCTGTTCCATCATGGCGTAGATGAAGCCTTCGAACTGGGCTTCGGCGACGGGCTTCATGCCTTGCACAGCCAAGCCGACGGTGACGCCGGCAATGGTGGTTTCATCCAGTGGCGTATCGAGCACGCGCAGTTCGCCGAATTTTTCCTGCAAACCCTGGGTGGCGCGGAACACGCCGCCGTTGAGCCCCACGTCCTCGCCCAGCACCATGACCGAATCGTCATGGGCCATTTCATAGGCAAGCGCCTGGGTGACAGCTTCAATGAGAGTGATTTGTGCCATGACTCAGTGCCCCTTCCCGGATTCGGCCTGGTTTTCAAGCGAAAGGACGTAGTCGCGCTGTTTGGCAAGGTCGGCCGGCACCTCGGCGAAGATGTAGTCGAACATCGCCGTGACCGGCTGGGTCCTGGTCTCCAGGTAGGCGTTGACCTCGTTGTCCATCCAGTCGTCGCACTCGGCCTTCCAGGCTTCTTCCTTCGCGTCGTCCCACACTTTCTTGTTCACCAGCCAGTTGCGCAGGCGCTTCATCGGCTCCTTTGTCCACGCCTCGTCGACTTCGTCCTTGCCGCGGTAGCGGCGCGCGTCGTCAGCGGTGGTGTGGTCGCCCAGGCGGTAGGTGACCAGCTCCAGCACGCTGCCGCCTTCGCCGTTGCGGGCACGCTCCAACGCATCTTCCATCGCCTTGCGCACGGCGATGATGTCGTTGCCGTCCACCTGGATGCAGTACAGCCCGGCGGCGATGCCCTTCTGCGCGAGGGTCGGCGCGCCAGACTGGATCTTGCGCGGTACCGAGATCGCCCACTGGTTGTTGACGATCACGGCCACCAACGGCAGGTTTTGCGCGCCGGCGATGTTGATCGCGCCATAGAAATCGCCCTTGGACGAGCCGCCGTCGCCGATCGTGCATACCGCCACGCGCTTCTCGCCGCGGATCTTGAACGCCAGCGCGGAACCGGCCGCGTGCAGGCATTGCGTGGCGATCGGCACCGACCAGGCGAAGTCGTGCCGCGCCGGTTCGATCTGGTAGTCGTTGCCGCGCTCGTCGCCGCCCCAGTACATGTAAACCTCGCGCGGTTGCACGCCGCGGTATAGCTGTGCCCCATATTCGCGGTAGCTCGGCGCGTAGACGTCTTCGGGCTTCATCGCGCTGCCGATGCCGACGTGGGCGGCTTCGTGGCCCAGGCAGCTGGCATAGGTGCCCAGCTTGCCGGTGCGCTGCAGTGCGATCGACTTGGCGTCGAACACGCGGGTCGACATCATCAGCTTGTACAGCTCGACCATGTGGTCGAGATCCTTGGTGAAGGCGGGGAGGTCCTTGCGAACTTCCTTGCCTTCCGCATCGAGGTATTGCAGATATTCGATTTCGAACTTGGCGGCGATGGTCACGACTCGCTCCGGGGTGTGGATGGGGGAAACCTGGTTGCGCGTGTCCCGAACGGATTGGCGGGTACACAAATGGCTGCACAAGACCGCGCTTGATAACAGGCAGGCATGTTGCGCTGCAAGGTACAGTGCAGCATTCGGAGGCGTACGGCGAGGTTGTTCCGGACCGTCCGGAAGTGTCGCCAGCCCGCACCCGTGCTGGCTATCTGCATGGCAACCTCGTGACTGAACCGCGCGCGGCTTGTGGCCCCCGTTGCGCGACTCCGACCGGGGTGGGGCGTCGTCGACAGAGATGAGCGGGTCGACTTGTCGCGGATCAAGGCCGGGCCACGCGGGCTGCCGCTACCATGGCCGTTTTCCCACCACGCGACCGAACCCATGAGTGACAACCAGCGCGATCTCGAGGCAGGCATCCAGACCGATCTCAATGGAAAGATGACCTACGGCGGCTATCTGAAACTGGATACCTTGCTTTCGGCCCAGCAACCGCTGAGCCAACCGCCGCATCACGACGAGATGCTGTTCATCGTCCAGCACCACGTGGCGGAGTTGTGGATGAAGTTGATGCTGCACGAATTGACGGCAGCGGTGGCATGCATCCAGCGCGACGACGTCGACGCGTGTCTGAAGATCCTGGCGCGGGTCAAGCAGGTGCAGCGCCAGCTGTTCGAGCAGTGGGCGGTGCTGGAAACGCTGACGCCGTCGGAATATCTGGAGTTCCGCGGCGTGCTGGGCCCGTCCTCCGGCTTCCAGTCGCTGCAATATCGCAAGATCGAATTCATCCTGGGCAACAAGAATGCCGACATGTTGAAGGTGTTCGCGCACGATCCGGCAGGCCAGGCCGAGTTGCGCGCCGTGCTGGAGGCGCCCAGCCTGTACGACGAGTTCCTGCGCTACCTGGCGCGCCGCGGCCACGCGGTACCGACCAGGTTGCTCGAACGCGACTGGACGCGTTCCTATCGGCGCAACGAGGCGCTCCTGCCCGTGCTCAAGCGCATTTACGAACAGCGCGCCGCATTCTGGCCCGAATACCACTTGTGCGAGCAGCTGGTGGACGTGGAGGAGAGCTTCCAGTTGTGGCGTTTCCGCCACATGAAGACGGTGGAGCGGATCATCGGTCATCGCCGCGGTACCGGCGGCTCGTCCGGGGTGGATTTCCTGAAGAAGGCTCTGGATCTGGAGTTCTTCCCCGAATTGCTGGACGTGCGCACGATGCTGGAGTGAGTTGAACCTTCGTGGCGCTGTCGCGATCTGAATGATGTCTTTTGCCACCTGCAGGAACCCGCATGAGCCAGGACCATGCCGCACGTGCGCAGCCGCATGCGTCTGACCGCTGGGGCCACCCGCAGCAGCTGTGGATGCTGCTTGGCGTCACCGTTGGGCTGAATTTCGCCTTCTACGGCTTTCGCGCCTTCCTCGCGCCGTATATCGCGCAGCAGTTCTACGGCCATCTTGGCGCCGCCGGTGCGGCGCGCCAGGCGGACCTGCTGACCAGCGGCTTCCTGGCGCTGATGTACGCCACGCCGATCGTCGGCGGTTACGTGGCCGACAAGATCCTGGGCGAAACGCGGGCGCTGGCGATGTCGCTGTGGCTGGCCGCGCTGGGGCTGCTGTTGATGGCCTTGCCGACGCTGTTCGGCTTCGAACTGGGCATGGCGCTGTTTGCGCTGGCTACGGGCCTGGGCATTCCGCTGACCGTATTGATCGGACGCAACTACGCCGCCGACGATACGCGGCGCGAGTCCGGCTATACGCTGTTCTACCTGGCGATCAATCTGGGCTCGTTCGTGGCGCCCTTCATCTGCGCTGATCTGGTCGTCAGCAAATTCGGTTATGGCTGGGGCTTTGTTACCGCCGCGGTGGGCATGGCGCTGGCGGCGTTGCTGTTCCAGTGGCGCAAGCACAAGCCGGATCCGCTGCTGCCCGAGGGCGGCCATCTGCACGGCAAGATAGCCATCGGCTGGGTGCTGCTGGCGGTGGCGCTGCTACTGTATCCGGCGGCCTTGCTGCTGGCATTCCCGGTGGTGCTGGGCTGGTTGATGTACCTGTTGATGGGGCTGCTGGTCGTCTACTTCATCATCAGCTGCGTGCGTCGGGGCGATCGCGTGCAGACCCACCGTTACCTGGCACTGCTGCTGCTGTTCGTGGCGCTGGTGGTGTTCTGGGCGTTCAGCCTGCAGGGCGTGACCTCGCTGAATTTCCTTGCCCGTGACCACGTCGACGCGCCGTTCAATTACGTGGTGTTCCAGTCGGCCAACCCGCTCTACATCCTGATCTTTGCGCCGTTCCTGGCGATGCTGTGGCCATGGCTGCAGCGGCGCGGTCGTGATCCATCGACGCCGCGCAAGTTCGGCATCGGCCTGCTGCTGGTGGCGCTGAGCTACGGCGTGCTGGTGTACGCGATCGACCACCTGCAGGGCGCCGACGGACGGCTGAGCTGGTGGCCGCTGGCGCTGTGCTATCTGCTGCAGACCCTGGGCGAACTGGCGCTGATGCCGATCGGCTATGCGCTGGTGGGCCAGCTGGCCGCGCCGGAGGAGGCGTCGCTGGCCATGGGCGGCTGGTTTTTCGGCGTGGCGCTGGCCTACCAGGTGGCCGGCTGGATTGCCACACAGACCATCCAGAGCCCGGTAGCCGGCGCCGTGACGACAGGCATGGCCGATTACGCACACGTCTATGTGCGGCTGTTTGGCTGGGGCATCGGCGTGGCCCTGGTATTCCTGCTGACCGCACCCTGGATCCGGCGGTTGACGCACGGCTTGCACTAGCGCTGCGCTGGAACCGTGCGCGTTGTCGTGGATGGCCAATCGGGCCGCTTTCCTGACCCAGTGAGGCGTCGCATTTGACGAATGCGTGAAACCCCGATACATCTGGTGTTTCGTAAAATCTTGCGAATTACTACCAAGGGGTCCGAATGAGCCACACCATCACCAACGGCGACGTCTCGCCGCCGCCCGCTTTCCCGCAGCTGCTCGGCCATCCCAAGCCGCTGTGGATGCTGTTCATGTCCGAGTTCTGGGAGCGCTTCGCGTTCTACGGCATGCGCTGGGCGCTGACGCTGTACATCGTGGCGCAGTTCTATGGTGGCGACGAGGCCGGCCAGGCCTCGGCCAGCCGCACCTACGGCGCGTACCTGGCCCTGGTCTACGCCACCGCAGTGTTCGGCGGCTATATCGCCGACAAGGTGATCGGCTATCAGCGCTCGATCCTGCTCGGCGCGGTGGTGATGGCGGCCGGCCTGTTCATGGTGATGGTGCCCAACCACGAGGTCTTCATGCTGGGGCTGGCCACGGTGATCGTCGGCAACGGTCTGTTCAAACCGAACATTTCCTCGATGGTTGGCCAGCTCTACGCGCCCGGCGATTCGCGCCGCGACCGGGGTTTCACGCTGTTCTACATGGGCATCAACGCCGGCGCGCTCATCGCTCCGATCCTCACCAGCTACCTGGCCGAACACGTGTTCGGCACGCCGCAGCACGACAATTACCACGTGGTGTTTGCCGCCTCGGGCGTGGGCATGCTGATCAGCCTGGTGTGGTTCTGGTTCGGTCGGCGCCAGCTTGGCGATATCGGTCGACCGCCGCCGGAGATCGCCAGCAAGGCGCGCGTGCTGTATGTGGCGCTAGGCGTGCTGGTGGCAATTCCCCTGGTGTATCTGTTGATGGATCGCGCCGGTGCCGTGGCGATCCAGTGGCTGCTGACCGTGTTGTTCATCGGCGTGGGCGTGATGCTGGTGACCGAGGCGATCCGCACCGGCCGGGTGCAGATCCAGCGGGTGATTGCGATGCTGATCATCTTCGCCTTCAACGTGCTGTTCTGGATGTTCTTCGAACAGGCCGGCAGTTCGTTCAACTTCCTGGCACAGAACATCGTGATGCGCGAGGTGATGGGCGGCTGGGCGTTCCCCGTCGGCTGGTTCCAGTCAGTGAACCCGGTGGCCATCGTGCTGCTGGCGCCGCTGGTCACCCTGGTCTGGGCGTGGCTGGACAAGCGCCGCATCGAACCGTCGATTCCGCGCAAGTTCGGTCTGGGCCTGATCGGCAACGCGCTGGGCTTTGCGGTGCTGATGTACGCGTTGTCCAGCCTGGTCGGCAGTGATGGCATGATTCCGTTGTGGACCCTGGTGCTGTGCTACGTGCTGCAGACCGCCGGCGAGTTGTGCCTGTCACCGATCGGCCTGTCGATGGTGACCAAGCTGGCACCCGTGCGCCTGGTTGGCCTGGGCATGGGCGGCTGGTTCCTGTCCACTGCGATCGGCAACAACCTGGCCGGTCTTTTCGCCGGCCACGTCAGCGGCGAAAGCGGCATGACGGTGACCTCGGCCTTGTCCGGTTACACCATGGGCTTCTGGATCCTGCTCGGTGGCGGCGTGCTGTTGTTCCTGATCGCACCGCTCATCAACAAGCTGATGCACGGGGTGCGTTGACGCGCGAACGGCAGGGCGCGACAGAAGATCATTGCGAGCAAGCTTCAGCGAGATACATTCGTGGCTCCCCAGTTCCGTCAGAGGAGCAATCGACTGCTGCATTGCGGAGGCGTGCGATTGCCGGATGCGCCCGGGTGCTGGAGAACATGACAAACGGTCATCAAAAGTTGTCGACGTTTTCATCGAACCGGCCTTGCAGCCGGTCCCGGGCCAACGCCACGATCAGGGAGGCGCTGACAGGCGTGGCCTGACTTGCCCAGGTTTGCCTAACGCTGCAGCAGGCCGGACTGGAAACCGATGGCGACGGCATGACAGCGGTTGCGGGCCCCCAGCTTTTCGAACACGTTGCCGAGGTGGAAGCGGACGGTCGAGGCGGAGATCGACATCGCATCGGCAATCTGGGTGTCGCCACGGCCGCTGGCGAGGCATTCGAGAATGGCGACTTCGCGCTGACTCAGGTTGGGGAATGCCGGTTCCGGCAGCAGCACCCGTGTCAGCGCCTGGTACAGCATCGGGCGCAACGCACGCAAAACACGTGGTGCGCGTTGACCGCCATGGTCCAGTGAGGTGATCACCGAACACAGGGCAACGCGGCCGTTGAACACCACGCCGCTGGCGAATCCGTAGCCCAGGCGACCATGGTCTTGCGCCGCTTCCAGAAAACGCTCAAGCGTGGGTCTGGTCGGTCCGGATCTGGCGACCGCGTTATTCTCGGCTATCGTACGGGACCGGTTGAGGAATCGTTGGCCGTTGACGATGGCGCGAACAATCGGGTCGACCAGGACAAACTGCTCGCGCAAATACAACTCCATCCACGCCGGGTCGTAGCCGGACCCGACGACGAGCGCATCCGGCAACGTCTCGATCGTGCCGGTAGCCACCACGATCTCGCTCAGGTCAAGCCATGCGCGCAGACTGTCCAGGCAATCGGCCAGACCGCTGCGGCTGGACGCCGACAGGAGTTCTTCCCCATGCACAAACAATTGCATGCGGTCACTGGCGCACAGTTCGTTGATTGCTTCGTTGACAATCAGTGACTGCGTCATGGAATTTCCGTCCCCGGCGTGCGATGAATCACGGGCCGGTGTACTGGCTCGCATCACCGGTGTCTCCACGCTATCACAATGCCTTGGCGCTGACAGGCCCCGGATCACCCGGGCATGTCACTCCGGGATTCCACGAAATCCGCACGCTTGAGGCGATATGCGTGAAGCAGCCAGACCATCACCGGTAAAAACAGCAGCATCAGTAGCGCGGGATAGACGGCCAGATTGTAACGGGTCGCTGCCGTCTGGACGGACGCGCTGCTCTGGTAACCGATGAAGCCAAGCAAGGCGCCGCTTGCGGCAATGCTCAGGCTGCCGCCAAGCTTGTAGGCGAAAATGTACAGCCCGGTATAGGTTCCGCCCAGCTTGCTGCCGCTTGTGCGTTCGCGTGCGTGTGCGCAATCGGTGACCATGGCGTAAGGCAGCGACCAGAAGGCTCCGTTGCCCAGGCCGGCGAGTATCTGGAACGGCAGCAGGGTGGCGACCAGATGTGCCGATGGCTCGAGCGGGAACCAGTGCCAGGCCACGTGGGTCAATGGCGCGCCAATCAGGCCTATGGCGGCCAGCGCAATGGCGGCATACAGCGCGGGTTTCTTGTCAAAGCGCCGGCTCACTTTGATCCATAGCGGTTGCGCCGCGATCGCCGATACCAGCAAGGCCACCGCAAGGATGGCGATTTGCGGGCCGGACAAGCCGTAGGTAAAGGTGTTGATGTGGAAGCCCAGTGCCACCGTGAGCTGTACGCCCATTTCGGTGACCAGGATCATCAACACCAGGGCACGCAGGTTGCGATCACGCAGGACGCCACGGATCGCGTGCCAATCCAGTCTGGGCGTGTCGCGATCGGCGCGCATACGCGGTATGAAGCGCCAGGTGCTGGTCACGGTGACCAGGGTTACCCCCAGCACCAGGATGGCGCAGGCCCAGCCCATGGGTGCGTAGACTGCCGGGTTGAGCTGGCCCTGGGGAAACGCGACCGTGGGTCGAAAGAACCAGGCGCTGCTGCCAACCAGGGCCAGCGCCATCCCGATCACCTGGAACGCCGCGCGGTAGCCTTGCGCGACCGTGCGAGCATCGTACGTGGTGACCAGATCGCCGCCCATCGCGGTGTGCGGTACCACGAAGGTACTGATCGCGGTCTTCAGCCCCATCAGCGCCACGGCCAGCCAGATTATTTTCGTCCACAGATCAAGCTCGGCCGGAATGGACCACAGCAACACGCTCAGCGCGGCGATGGCAATCCCGCCAACGATCAGGAATGGGTGACGCCGACCCAGGCGCTGCGAGCGCGTGTGGTCGGACATCCAGCCCAGCGGCAGGTCGACCAGCGCATCCCACAGCGTCGATGCCGCCATCACCAGGCCCGCGATATCGGGCGGCACGTGCAGGATGGCGGTTGCGTAAAACAGGAACGAGGCGCTGACCAGATAGTAGGACGCCAACACCATGCTGCCGCTGCCGTAACCGGCCAGCTGCCACGGCGTCAGCGCAGTGGCACTTGTCCGGACATCGTGTCGGCTTGCACGAGGGTCAGGGTCCGCAGCTGCCACGTCAGGAAGCGTCCATCGTCAGTCAGAACCGGTAGCGAACGTCGACGCCAAACGTGCGCAGCGCAGGTGCGTTGACCAGAGCCTGGAACAACTGGATTCCCGGCCGCTGGTGGGTCGCGAACTGGAAGGTCGTTGCCGGATCACCCGTGAATACCGCGCCAGGCGCATCCTTGTTGTTGAACACGTTGTCGATCCACAACGATACGCGCAATTGATTGATGTCGAAGCTGGTGTTGAGGTTGAACAGTGCTGCGGCAGGGATGGTCGCCGTGCCGGTCTGGATGGCGGCCATGTCCGATCTGTACTGGCCGTCCAGCCGCGTGGTCCACGTCCAGCCGTTGCTGAGCGACTGTCTGTTAATCATGCTCATGTTGGCGGTGTAGCGCGGTGCGTACTGCAGCCGCACACCCGCAAGGTTGGGGTTGCCGCCGAGGACGGCGACGATGGGAAACATGTACTCGTCGTATTTGGCGTCGTTGTACGTCCCGCCGAGCTTGAACGACCAGTTTCGATTGGCATCGTACTGCAGGTTGGCCTCGACGCCCTTCGAAGTGGTTTGACCGGCGTTGGTATTCAGCAACGCGCCCATCGAGCCGACGGTACGCACGATCTGGTCGCGCCAGTTGATGCGGTACACGTCCATGTCGAGCAACATTCGGCCTTCGAGCAGACTGAACTTCGCGCCGAGCTCATAGTTCGTGCTGCGCTCCGAATCGTAGGAACGCTCGTCCGGTGCAATCGCGCCGTTGGCCGTGAACGTGTTGAACCCGCCAACCTTGATGGCCTTGACGGCGCTGGCGTAGAACGTGCTGTCGCGGGAGGGCTTGTAGGTCAGGTACAGGCCAGGGGTGAACGGGGTGAACGTGCGTGATGCGCCGAACAAGGCGGTCGAGCCCGCGGGATTGGGGGCGCTGGGCAGGGTGGTCGTGGTGGCATCGGCCGACTTGGTTTCCCGGGTATAGCGCATCGCCAGGCCCAGATCCCACTGGGAGGTCATGTGCCAGGTTGCGGTGCCGTACATCGCGGCGCTGCGAGTGCGCTCGCGGTTGTCACTGCTCAGTCCGCCCAGCGGAGCCGCCGGGCCCACGTATTGGCTGTCGTCGACGTGGTCGTCGCTCAGGTGGTAGTAGTAGACGCCCAGCAGCCAGTCAAAGTGTTCGTTCGTCGGCGAAACCAGACGAAAGTCCTGGCTGACCGACGTCTGCGGGCCGTGAGTCCCGGCCATGGCGATCTGCGCTGCCGTGTAGTCCGAGTCGTAGTCGTAGTCGAGCTTGAGATGGTTAAACGAGGTCACCGACGTCAAGGTGGCCCAATCCATGTCGTAGTTCACCGTCAGGGATGCCAGGATGCTGTCGCGATCGAAGTGACCGGGCGTGACCGCAAAGCCCTTCGTCAGCGACGGCAAATCACCGAAATACTGCTGGTTGTCATTGAAATTGGGTGCGAACCCGCCGTTGTTCGACACGAACTGCTCGGCGAAATCACGCCGCCGCATGCCGTCGTAGATCACATTGACTTGCCCGTTCAGACGGTCCGAGGGCGCGCCGTCCAGGGTCAGGAACGCGCCGCGGGCACTCGTCTTGTCCAGCTTTTTTCCGGTCAGGTCATTGCGGTAAAAGCCGCCGAAGTCGTTGCGCGCCACGCCCATCCGATAGTGGTACGCGGATCCGTCGGCGAATGGGCCGGACAAGACGGCTCGGGCGTCGCGACGAGCGTAATTGCCGAGACCGACGCTGATCGAGCCCTCTTGCTTGTTGCTGGGCGCTTTGGTGATGAAGTTGACCGCACCGGCAAAGCTGTTGCGGCCGTACAGGGCATACTGCGGCCCCTTGGCCACTTCGACGCGCTCGATATTGTCCGCCAGCATGAAGTTGAGCGCGTTTCGCGAGGGAATGTACACGCCATCGATGAAGAAGCTGACGTTGGGCTCGCCGATGGTGGTCGACAACCCGCGGATGACCACATTCGATGCGGCCGGACCCGCCACCGGAATCATGGTCAGTCCCGGGACCAGCATGGGCAGCTCAGCCGCGCTGGTCAGACCCGCCGACTCGATGTCCTGCGCGGTCACCACGCTGATGGCAATCGGTACATCCTGCATCAGTTCGACGCGCTTGGTGGCCGTGACGGTGATCGCCGCCAGGTTCGTCGGCTGCCCCGTCTCGTTTCGCGCCGGCGCAGTCTGATCTGCGGCGGGCTGCCTGTTCCCGGTTGGGGAAGTCGTGGCGTCGGCTTGGCTGCTCTGCTGCGCATAGGCAGGCTGAAGGGCAAGGACCGCAACGACGGCAAAAGTCAGGCTGTTTGGCTTGATGTTCATGCACCCCTCCGCGAAGTCTCACACCGAGCATAGCCATGGGACTCAGACGGCATAACTGTCAAAAATGACAGGTACCCGGGAACCGGGCCAGTCGCTAGCATCGAGGCACGCCAGAGGGAACCGACATGCCCGAAACCCAGCTTCGCCCGCAGCCCCGGGTGTCCTACGTCACGTTCCCGAACGCGTCGCGGGAGCATCCCCTGACCATCGCCGGACAGTTGCGCGTGCCCATGCGCGACGGCAATCTTTCCGCCGTGGTGGTCGTGCACGGCACCAGCGGAGTGGACAGTCGAGGCAGCTACCACGCCCAGGCGCTCAACGATGCGGGTATCGCCACGCTCGAACTGGACATGTGGTCGCCACGCGGACTGAGCGGGGGCACGGGACCGTGCGGGCGGCCGGAGGGGGTTCCGGAAACGCTGCCGGATGCCTACGGCGCGCTCTTGTATCTCGCCTCGCGTCCGGGGATAGATCCGCAGCGTATCGGCATCACCGGATATTCCTGGGGCGGGGTGGTGTCGATGCTGACGGCGACGCGACCGTACAGCGAGTTGTACATGGGCGGCAATCCGCTGCGCTTCGCGGCACACGCGCCGTTTTATCCGGTGTGCTGGGGCTACAACAAGATTCCAGGTTACGAATTTGCCGAGCTTACGGGTGCACCGGTCTTCATCCAGAGCGGAGAATGCGACGCGTATGACCAGCCTGATTCATGCACGGAGCTGGTGAACAGCCTGCCCGAGCAGGCGCGTCGTCGAGTGACGGTCACGATGTACCCCGAGGCGACGCACGGGTTCAATCGACTCGAACCGCCGCAAACCGTGAACGATCCCTTTGCTCATCTCGGGCAAGGCGGCGAGGTGAGATTCGAAGCCAACCTGGATGCGGCGGCCAAGTCACGGCAGGCCACGGTGGACTTCTTCGAGCGTGCTTTCGCAGCCGTCGGGCAGGCGAACAACTGATCGCACCACGGCGACCCGCGAAACCGGGAACCGTCGCGCTTGAGGAATGCTGCAAGCGAATATCGGAGCAAGACTTCTCGCGCCGTGCGGACGCAACGTGATCGCCGTGCTGGCGCATACGCACGGCGGGCACCTGGATGGTGCCCGGGTCCCGAGGCTTGGACTGCCGATGCATGCCCGGCTGGAGCCGCCGCAGCGGATGCCTCGCTAGACTGGACTTGGGCAGACATGGTCTGGCTGCATCACCCAAGGTGAATCCATCATGCATATCGACATCGGCAACCCGATCGAGCGCACCGAGTCAGCGTACGACTTTCCGCTGCTCATCAAGCAGCTGTGGATCACGCCGCTGGCCAATGCACCGGATCAGGAGATCGTCTATCGCAACCAGCAGCGCTTCACCTATCGCGAGACCTGGGCGCGCCTCGGCCGCCTCGCCGCGAGCCTGACGAAGATCGGCGTCGAGCCGGGCATGACCGTGGCGGTGATGGACTGGGACAGCCATCGTTACCTCGAATGCTTCTTCGCCATCCCGATGATGGGCTGCGTGCTGCAGACGGTGAACGTTCGTCTGTCGCCCGAACAGGTCCTCTACACCCTCAACCACGCCGAGGCCGATGTCATCCTTGTCCATCACGAATTCCTGCCCCTGCTGGCCGGCATTCGCGACAAGCTGGAAAAGCGGGTCCAGCTGATCCTCATCCGCGATGGTGCGCCGGAGCCGGACACCGAGGACGCCACCTTCGTCGGCGAGTACGAAGCGCTGCTGGCCGGGGCCAGCGCCGACTACGACTTTCCCGATTTCGACGAGAACACCCGCGCCACCACGTTCTTCACCACCGGCA
>JBDTEG010000058.1:0-2916 GCA_039922695.1 Rhodanobacter sp.
GATCGGTGGCTGCCGCGTGGCTTCATCGTGATCTCCGCCAACTATCGCATGCGACCGGATACCGCGCCGTTGCAACAGGCGCAGGACGTAGCGCGCGCGCTGGCGCAGGCGCAGCGCGATGCAGCCAGCTGGGGCGGTGATCCGGCCAGCTTCATTCTCATGGGGCATTCGTCCGGCGCCCACCTGGTAGCGCTGCTGACCGCCGAACCGGCGCTGGCCAAGGCACAGGGTGCGCAGCCATGGCTGGGTACGGTCTCGCTGGACAACGCCACCCTGAACGTGGTGCAGACCATGGAAAGCCCCCATCTGGGACTCTACGACGAGGCGTTCGGCGCGCAGCCGGCCGATTGGTTGGCGGCATCGCCGTACCAGCAGATGCATGGGGAGACCGTGCCGATCCTGGCGGTGTGCAGCAGTCGGCGCAAGGACTCTTGCCCGCAGGCGCATGCATTCGTGCGCGAGGCCGCGTCGCTCGGCTCACGGGCTCGAGTGGTCGAAGAGGACTTGAGCCATGGCGAGATCAATGCGCAGCTTGGCCTGCCTTCGGCCTACACCGACGCGGTCGAACAATTCATGCGCACGCTCAGTCCGGACGTTGCCGAAGGTCTCGGCCAGGCAACTGCCCCAGTGGCGCCCTTGTCGGGGAATATCGATCACTGAATCGATTCGCGCTGACCGTTGAAGTCGGTCTGGCCAGTTTTCGCGGAGGTTGCCACACATTCGTCCTGGCTCACCTCCGCGCCAGTTGCACACTCGATCCGGTATCGCGGCTATGCTTGCCGGAGCCCGTGGCCAGGAGATGCGTCGATGATCCGAGCCGGAGTTTTCATTGGGGTGGACCAGAGCGGTCAGCTGCCCAAGCTCAACGATGCGGCAGCCGGTGCGCGGCGCATGCGCGACTGGGCCTTGCAACAGGGGCTCGATCCCGCCCGCGCGGTGCTCATCACCGATGAGACCGAGGCGGTCGACGCCGCGCAGGTCATCAAGGCGATCAAGGCCTTCCATCAGGGAGCCGGCGTCGAGCAGATCCTGGTGTACTTTGCCGGGCACGGCGTCAACATCGACAAGAACGAATACTGGTTGCTTTCCGACGCGCCCAAGGATCCGTTGTCGGTGATCAACGTGCGCGGCAGTGCTGCGCAGGCCGAGTACGGCATGGCCCGTTACGTGGTGATCATTTCCGACGCCTGCCGGGTGCCGGCAGAAGGCATCCAGGGCCAGGGTGTGGCCTCGATCAGTACGGTGGTGTTTCCCAACGACGTACCTGACGGCGGCCTGCGTCCGGTGGACACGTTCTACGCTACCGGGCTGGGCCACGCCGCTGCTGAACTGGGCGCGCCGGCCACAGCCGCCGTCACGGCGTCCCAGGCATTCCGCGCCCTCTACACGGACGCCGTGCTGGACGGACTGGCCGGCAAGGGCGACTTCGCCCTGGTCGCCGACCTGGCCGGTGAGCCCGGCATGTACGTGCGCCCCGCGGCGCTGGCGGACTGGCTGGAGAAGGAGGTGACAAGGCGCGTCCGAGCCCAGGGCCTGCTCGGGAGCGTGAACCAGAAGCCGGAGGCCCGCGTGTGCGCCAGCGACATCACCTGGCTGTCGCGGGTCGACCTGGCGGTACTGCCGTTTCAGGCACCCGCCAACCGAGACGTCCTGCCCGGCGCCGCACCGGCCGCCGACCCCGGGCGCAGCGCCGCCATCGGCATCGTGCGCGCCGCCGTGCGCGGCGCCCAGCCGCAGCTGGCGCAGCGCCTCCAGGCCGCCCAGTCGGTGCCAGCACCCGATGTGATCGAGCTGGCGCGCGACGCGCGCAACCTGGCGCTGCCGTTCGGGCCGCAGCACATGGAGTCGCAGTGCGGCTTCAAGCTGCGTGGTGCCGAGGTCGAATCGGCGCTGGCCGTGGGGGCCGTCGCCGAGGTGCTGCCTGCGCTGCCAGGTCACGATGGGGGCAGCGTGGTTCGCCTGGCGAACCTGCAGGCCCCGGCGGTCAGCGTCGTGCTGCGTTTCAAGGGCGGCTTCGGTACCGTGATCCCGGCGCTGACAGGCTTCCTGACGGCGCTGAGCTTCGACCGTGGCGAACTGGTCGACGTGAGCTACGAACCCTCGGACAACTCCGGCCGCTGGGACGACTACCAGGCGCGCATCGGCGAGTTGCGCATGCTGCGCGCGGTGGCCGCATCGGCCTTGCGGCAGGGTCGCTTCAAGCTGGACGGCGATGATGCCCAGGCCCTGGCGGCGCAGATGCAGGTGGGCAAGGGTATCGACCCGACGCTGGCCCTGTACGCGGCGTACGCCTACAACGACCTGCAGATGGTGGACCGCATCCGCCAGATGCAGGAGTACCTGGCCAGCGACCTGGGCCTGCGCTGGTTCGACGTGTCGCTGCTGGCGCGCAGCCTGCTGGGCAAGACCATCGACCGTGCCAGCGGCGTGGTGCCCTTCGTGCCGCTGCTGTCCCAGGGCTGGGCCTTGCTGCCGGCGCACCGCGTGCAACTGCACCCCCTGCTGACCGGTCTGCAGGCAACCATGAAATCGTCCTTGTGGTCGCTGTACGACGCGCGTGGTGTCGACATGCTCGAGCGCGCACTGCACAGCGGTGATGTGATCTGACCCTCCCTGAAAGGAGCAACGAGATGACACGCAAACTGGTCTTCGTCCACGGCCGCTCGCAGCAGCGCAAGGACTCGATAGCCTTGAAAAAGGAATGGATCGACACTTGGTGCCTCGGCCTCGCTGCCGCCGGGCTGGAGATGCCGGTCAGCGAGACCGACATCCGTTTTCCCTACTACGGCGACACGCTCGACCAGCTGGCCGGAGGCATGGATCCGGCCAAGGCGGCGCAGGTGATCATTCGTGGCAACGACATGGACGCCGAGGAGAAGCGCTTCGCCACCGCGATCGCCCAGCACATCCAGCAGA
>JBDTEG010000059.1:0-13185 GCA_039922695.1 Rhodanobacter sp.
TGTCCGAACATCGGCCCGAAGGTCAGGAAGGTTTCCCCGTACAGCGTGCCCCAGTCGCGATCGCTGGTGCGGGTCCATGCCTTCCACGCCTCCGGTTTGAGCGGGTGCGTGGGCGAACCCAGGGCCAGGATATAGAGCAGGTTTGCCTCGTTGTAGCCCTCCCAGTCATGCGGGATGAACTTTCCGCCTGGCGTCCAACCCATGCTGACCAACGGCGGTCGCGCCTGCATCCACGGCCAGTCAACGTGCTTGTAAAGGGTATCGGCAAGCTGGCGAATCTCCTTTTCCTGCGGCGTGTCGCGGTCGTAGTAGGACTGTGCGAACAGCACGCCGCCCAGCAGCAGGGTGGTGTCGATGGTGGACAACTCGGTATAGCGCGCATGGCGCAAGCCGGTCTGCATGTCCAGGAAGTGGTAGAAAAAGCCGTGGTAACCGGTGGCGTGGTCCTCGCTGGCGTTTTGCGGCGCGTCGACAAAGAAGCGCAACGTGATCAAGGTGCGATTCACTGCCTGGTCCCGGCTGATCCATCCGTGTTCAGCGCCGATGCCGTAGGCGGTCAGGCCGAAACCCACGGCGGCAATGCTGGAGAACGATTGGCCCGGCCAGTGGTCGGGCATCAGCCCGTTGGCCGGGTTTGCGGTGTCCCAGAAAAACTGGAAGGTGCGGTGCTCGAGGTCATCGAGCTGCGCCTGTTGCGACGCAGGTAGTGCGTCGAAGGCCAGCGCGGCGCGGCGCGTGGTGACGGCGCCGACGGCGGCGTCTTGCGCCGCAACTGCAGGGAAGGCACCGACGGTGGTAACCGCCAGCGCCAGGACCAGCTGCAAAAGAAGGGAGCGAACAGGTCGAAAACCCATGCTTGGAATACCTGCGGCGATGAGTGAAGTGTGCGGCTCTGCTGCGGACGGCACTGATGCGGCTCAGCTGGCCTCGGCGGCGCAATAACGGTCGATGAAAACCTGATGCATGGGCATCGACTCGACACAGCTGGCAACGACGTTGCCGACCCCCGTGATGAAGCGGCGCAGATCCTGCTCGGACATCTGGTCGACCAGCGGATGGTAACCGCGCGGCAGGATGCCCTGTCCGATCATCACCTGCACCCAGCTTACCGTGGCAAACATTTCCTCGGCATCGCGAAAAAAGCGGCCGCTGTCGCGGAACAGGCGAATGTTGTCCTGCAACGCAGGCGGGATCGACATCGTGCGGCACTGATTCCAGAACGGCGTGTCGTCCCGCTGGGTAGCGTGGTAATGCAGGACCAGAAAATCGCGGATGTGCTCGTACTCGAACTCTGCCTGCGCGTTGTAGCGATCAATCACCACCTCGCTGAAATCGCGCTGCGGGAACAGGTTGAGCAGTCGTGCGATACCGGACTGGATCATGTAGATGCCGGTCGATTCCAGCGGTTCGAGGAAGCCGCTGGCTAGACCCAAGGCCACCACGTTCCTGTTCCAGGACTTCTTGCGCACACCAGTGGTGAAGCGCAGCGTCCGCGGCTCGCCCAACGGCTGCCCGTCCAGATTTCCCAGCAGGGTCGCCGCCGCTTCGTCGTCACTTATGTGCGCACTCGAATAGACATAGCCGTTGCCGGTGCGGTGCTGCAGCGGGATGCGCCACTGCCACCCGGCTGCACGCGCGGAGGAACGGGTATACGCCGTGGGCGGCCCGACCTTCTCGCAGGAAACGGCCAGCGCGCGGTCGCACGGCAACCAATGCGTGAAGTCGAGGTAGCCGGTGTGCAGCGCCTGTTCGATCAGCAGCCCGCGAAAACCGGAGCAGTCGATGAACAGGTCACCTTCGATGCGTTCGCCGCTTTCCAGGACGATGGCTTCGACGAAGCCATCGTGCGGCCGCAGCACGGTCTGCGCGACCCGGCCTTCCGTTCGTCGCACGCCACGCTTCTCGGCATAGCCACGCAGATACTTTGCATACAAAGTGGCATCGAACTGATACGAGTAGGCGATACTGGCCAACGGCGAGCTGGCTGGTACATCGCTGGCCGAGGTCATGAACTTTCCAAGCGGCGCGGCCAGCGTATTCAGCGAGTAGGCGCCGAGGTCGGTGGCGATGCCTTGCTGGTTTGCCTTGATCCAGAATTGATGAAACGGCAGCAGGCTTACGTCGTGGCCGATCGTGCCGAAGCCGTGGATGTATGAATCGCCAATCCGGCCCCAGTCGTTGAACTGGACGCCGAGCTTGAAGGTGCCGTGAACCTGCTTGATGAACTCGATTTCGTCGATTTCCAGCAGGTTGTTGAACAGCTTCAAGTGCGGCACGGTGCCCTCGCCCACGCTGATCGTCCCGATCTGTTCGGATTCCACCAGCCGGATGGCGTAGTCGGCGCCAAGCACCTTGACGAAGGCGGCCGCCGCCATCCAGCCGGCAGTGCCGCCGCCGACAATCACGATGTTCTTCAAGCGCATATCGGTCATGAAAAGTCCGGCCAGCGACACAAGCACCCGATGGTAAAAGCAAAGCCCGCGTGATGCGGGCTTTGCTTCAGGTCGGCATGGCGGTGCCGTCACCCATTGCTGGCGGCCCTAGAAGCTGATGCCCGCCGTAGCCCTCAAGGTACGCGTATAACCGGTGATATCTCCGGTCGGGTTGTAGAACACCTGCGGGTTGTAGACGCCACCGCCGCCGAAGTTCGTCATGTAGCCCACGGTGTTCTTCCAGTTGAACGCGTTGATCAGGTCGATGCGCACATAGCCGTCGAGATTACCGTAGACCTTGAAGTTCTTCGTGGCCTGCAGGTCCAGGTCGCGATAGCCGAAGATCTTGCCGCCAACCAGGAAGCGGCCGTTGCCTGGTGGCGCGATCGCGACGACCCGGCCGCCAGCGCCATTCACAAGCCCGCTGTCCTGATTGGTCGCCGGCGCGCCATAGAAGGCCATGGCGATGTCGGGAATCGGCGTGGACAGGGTCAGCTTGCCGCCGAACACGAAGCCCCAGGGGCCATCGAGGTTGCCGGTGACCACCAGTCGGTTCTTGGCGACGCCGGAGCTGACGAACGGATAATGGCCGATGGTTTCGAAGTCGAAGGCGTACTGGTCGGTGGGATCGCCGTTGTTGTTGTTCTGGGACGTGTTGGAATGGGTGTAGGCGATGGTCACGCCCCAGTGCGACTCTTTCGTGTAAGGCTTTTCCGCCGACAGCAGGATCTGGGTGGTGCGTGTTTCCAGGCCATTGTTGCCGATGATCAGGCTGCCGAAGCCGGGAATGCCGTTGTTCCAGGGCTGGCCGCCGAACTTCCAGAAGGCGCCGTCGGGATAACGGTTGCCCAGCGTGTAGACCAGGCCGTCATGACTGCGGATATTGGCGACGGCAGCGCTGGTGTTCCACTCGCCGATCGTGTTGCGCATGCCGATGCTGACCTGGTCCGAATAGGGCGCCTTCAGATTGTTGTTGATCGCGTCCACTTCCTTGCCCACGTTGGTTCCCGCCACCAGTGCCTGCAGGTTGGCGATGTCCATGAACGATGGATCGAAGGCGTAGCAGGAATTGAGGCCTACCGTGCACGGATGGATGGGCGTATTGAAGTTGATGGTGGGCTGCGACAGGATCGACTTGGTCTGCTCGACCTGGATCGTCTCGTACAGGTCGCGGTCGTACGAGCGTCCGATGCCACCGAAGACCACATGCGCCTGGTCGCCGTTGATGTCATAGGAAAAGCCGAAGCGTGGCTGGAACTCGTTCTTCGGCGCCTTGCGATTGTTTCCTGTGCCGATGTAGTCGTTGACATCAACGCCGCCCAGAGCCAGCGACTGCGCATACGTCTGCCCGGCTGGCGCCTTGGGATCCTGGCTGTTGAGCGCGGCGACAACGTTGGCTGGCGTGACGTAGTTGAGGTACGACGGCGTTTCCTCGTAGTCCCAGCGGAAGCCGATGTTCAGGGTCAGGTGCTCGTCGACGGCCCAGTCATCCTGGACATACGCGCCGAACTGCTTGTCGCGGCTGATCGCCACCGGGCTCTGGCCCGGCGTCGGCGAGCCGAACTGCACCTGATAGGGGATTGCCTCGGTACCGTTGGTGGGCGTGACGGCGTAACTGAACAATGCGTTCGCATCACCGGCGTCTTGGGCGGTCAGCTTCACTTCCTTGTACTTGACACCCATCTTGATCACGTGGTCGCCGTTCCACTCAAAGTCGTTGAACGTCAGGTCGTCCTGCAGCGAGGGGCCTTTCTGGCCCTTGTTCTGCTGCGCCAGTGGGTCATTTCCGGTTTTCAGGATGGTCTGGTTCTGGTTGATGTCCTGTGTATAGATCGCGCCTGCTCCCAAGTTTGCCGGCGTGGGCGAGTAGAACGCATCCTCGTAGGTCACCTGCAAGCGGTTGAACCAGCTGTAGGCGCTGTGATCCCAGCGCAGGTCGTAGCGCTTGTCGGTGTTGTTGTTATTGATCGCTGCCGATGCCGTGGTGCTGCCACCGAGGCCGGATACCTGGGTTTCGTCGCGGTATTTGCCGCTGAGTTCAAAGCGATCCCGGTCGGTGGGTTCGTAGTCGATCTTGCCGAACCAGTCGTTCTCCTTGAACGGCAGGCTGGCCGGTCCGATCTGCGCGATGGCGCTGGCCGGCAACTGGCTGACGTAGGTGCCACCGATCAGGCCGGGAACCACGGTGGTGGGCGTATCGAACTCCTTGCCCTCATAGGCGAGGAAAAAATGCGCCTTGTCCTGGATGATCGGGCCACCCAGATCGAAACCGTAGTCTTTCTCGTGCGATGCGGTCTTCTTGTGATTGGCCTCTTCGGAAGGCGTTTCCGCGCGCATTGCCGTATTGGTGAAGTCGCCGAAGACGTCGCCGTGGAAAGTATTGGTGCCAGACTTGGACTGGGCGACCACGGCGGCACTGGAGATCTGGTCGTATTCCGCCTTGTAGTTGGAGGTAATGACCTTGTACTCGCCGATGGCCAGCTGTGGGAACGGGTTGCCCTGGCTGGCAAACTGGCCGCTGGTTCCACCGGCAAGCACGTAATTCTTCTGGCCGACGCCATCAATGTAGACGTTGATGCCGCTGGTGGCCTGGGCACCGGAACGCAGACTGGTATTACCGTTCGCGTCCCGGGTGAACACCATGCCCGGCACGGCGTCGGCAAACTGGAGGAAGTTTCGCGACGACTGCGGCGTGGTGTCAATCTGTCGCAGCGACACGGTATTTCCCACTTCGGAGGTCTTCACCTCCTGCAACGCTGACGTGGTGACGGTCACCGTGCTGAGGTTGGTGGTGTTGGCCGTCGATGGCACGGAAGTCGTCGCCGCTGGCGCGGCTGCGGCAGCCAGGTTCAGCGTCGCCGTGGAGGCCACGCTCAAGGTGACGGTTTGTTCCGTGCCTGGCCCGGCGTCCACGGTGTAGGTGCCTGGCGGCAGTCCCACCAACGCGTAACTGCCTGCGCCATTGGCTTTGGTGACGCGCGTTGCACCCGTGTCGACATTCTTGGCGGTCACCAGTGAGTTCGGCGGAGCGTGGCCGCGCAGGTTCGCGTCCGAACTCGCCGCCATCACAAACGACGGCGCGACGGCGAGTGACATGATCGACGCGCCGATCAGTCCGGCCAGCAGATTTTTCCTGAATTGCGTTGAGGTTTTCATCGCTCCCCTCCCCGGGCAGCTAACTGAGACGAATTGAAGGTAACTTCGGGCGTGCATGTGGGGATGTTCGCGCCACAGGTTTCGCGTTCAACGATTTCGAACCCGAGCGTGTCTGCGGAACGTGATTCCTGCCCGGGGTGTTCGAGTATGTCGGCCAGCCGCTCCAGCGCGAGGCGGCCGAATTCCGCGATCCGCACACGCACCGTGCTCAATGCGGGCGTGACGTAGCGGGTAATCGGGATGTCGTCGAAGCCGGCCAGCGCGATGTCCTGCGGGACCCGCACACCCGCTTCACGGAACGCGCCGAGACAGCCCACCGCCATCATGTCGTTGGCGGCGAACACCGCCTGCGGGCGAGGCTTGCGCGCCAGCAACTCACGACCGGCGCGATAGCCGGACTCTTCGGTGAAGTCGCCAGCCACGATGTTCAGCGCAACACCGGGCGCGTACTTTGCCATCGCTTCGCGATAGCCCTGTTCGCGCTGGCGTGCGTCGAAATTACCTTCCGGACCGGCGATCAGCGCCACGTCGGCATGACCTAGCTGCAACAGATGCCGGACCATGGCCAGGGCCCCGGCGTGGTTGTCCATGTTGAGTACGCTCCAGGCCGAGTTCTTCACTCCGCTGTTGAGCAGCACCAGCGGCAGCGCGTGGGGCAGGTTGGCGCGCAAGAAAGCAGCATCGACGCGGCCGGACAGGATCAGCAGACCGTCGACGCGGCCCTGCATCGAGCGCACCGCCGCGGCCGCTTCCTCGACACTCTCATGCGAGCTCGACACCAGCAGGTGCAGCCCGCGTGCACGCGCCGCCAGATCGATGCCGCGGATCAGCTCGGAGAAAAACTCGCCATGCAGATCCGGCAGCAGCGCACCGATGGTGTGGGTGCGGCGGGTGATCAGCATGCGCGCCGCGGCGTGGGGGATGTACTGCAGGCGCTCGGCGGCCTCACGAATACGCTTCCCGGTGGCCTCGGTGACACCGCTGCCGCCGTTCAGCGCACGCGATACCGAAGCCACCGACACCTTGGCCTCGCGCGCCACGGCTTTGATGGTTGCTGCCGCCATGCCGAGCTCGTCCATCGATTGCGGGAACCCTTGGTCGGCGCCAACGTAAACGTTTTCATGGGAGCTTGTAAAGACTTTGTTGTCGCCTACTTTGTTGCGCTGCGGGGAGGGTTACGTCAGACAAGGGAGACGAGGTGTGCGAAACGGCCAGATGGCTGGCCCAAGTGCCATCGCTGTCCAAATTCGCGGTTGCTGCAACACAACACGGGCCTGGCGGCCCTGGCCACGACGACTCGGTTCCGCAACCGCACTCTCAGCCCCGGCATCCGGTGAGTGGCTGCGCCCGGCGCCGCACCCGCATTCGACTTGGCTGGAAGTCAGCGTGTTGGCAAGCTTGATGCTTGAGTATCGGCAGAAGGATCGGTGGCCCGGTTTCAAGCGACAGAACTCCGGCAGATCGGGCCTGAACTGACGGATTGCGACCCGCCGCGTCACTCTCGTTCATTCCGCTTGAGTTCCAGGGTTTTGCTGACGATGAAGGGTGAGCTTGACTTGATTCAACGCAGTTGTTAAAAATTCACACACACGTTAAAGCTACGTTAATTCTTTTAGAGTCAACCAACTGTACTATTCACCTCCCGTAGTAGAAGAATAAACAACTCGCAAGTTATTGATTTTAAAACCATGATGATCCTTCCCGCCCTCCCTGTTGCTTTGCTCGCCCTGCTGCTCGCCAGCGCGGTGCGACACGTGCCGGTGGGCCAGGTCTACAGCGTGTACCGGCGTGGCAAGCCGCTGCGCCTGCTGCAGGCGGGAACACATCTGGTGCTGCCGCTGCTGGACCGGGTGGCGCACAAGATCAACCTCGCTGGCCAGACCCTTCGCCTGGAGTCGCCACTGGCGGGTACGTGCGAGGTTTGCGGCACGGTGTACTGGCAGGTGCTGGAGCCGGAGCGTGCCGATGCAGTGTTTGAACAGGTCGATCAGTTGATCCGTCGCGGTGCCCAGGATGCCTTGCGCAGCGAAGCGACCACCGTGCCGACCGACCGCCGTGATCTTGGTGCGCGGGTCAAGCAGTCCTTGAATCAAGTGCTGCGCGAGCGCGGCATGATGGTGACCCGGGTCGAGCTCGACGCCGCCTGAGCCATCGAATCGCGCGAGGCGCCCCAGAGCGTCTGCGCAGCAGGGGATTTGTTCTACTTCCAGCCCGCTTCGGCGGGCTTTCTTTTGGCGCATCGGGCCGGGATACTTGCCGCCCGGATCACCCACAGGACAGCCACGCCATGGTCGCGCGCGACGCCATGCAGTCACGACTCGAACAAGGCATCGCCGCGCTGGGGCTGAGTTTGCCGCCAGAAGCGGTGTCTCGACTGCTCGACTACCAGGCCCTGCTGGAGCGCTGGAACACCGCTTACAACCTCACCGCCGTGCGTGATCCGGCCGAGATGGTTACCCGTCACCTGCTCGATTCGCTGACGATCCTGCCTTACGTGCATGGTGACCGTCTGGCCGACCTGGGCACCGGCCCGGGCCTGCCCGGGATCGTGTTGGCCATCGCGGCACCGGGCCGCGAAATTCTGCTGGTGGATTCCAACGGCAAAAAAGTGCGCTTCCTGCGCGAGGCGATCCGTGCGCTGAAACTGGAGGGCGTGCGAGCCGAGCAGTCCCGCGTGGAAGACCTCACGGGTCAATTCGACTGCATCACGGCGCGCGCCTTTGCCAGTCTCGCCGACATGCTGGGCTGGGGCGGCCATCTCCTGGCGCGTGACGGCATCTGGCTGGCGATGAAAGGCAAGCGTCCGGACGATGAGCTGCCTGGCATCCCGGACGGGTTTGAAGTACGTGGCACGCACCAGCTGACCGTGCCGGGTCTGCCAGTCGAACGCCACCTGCTGGTGCTCGGCCGGGCCTGATGCAGGAGCGCACCCTGTGCGCGAAGCCTTTCGCCACGTAATGAAGAACATTCGCGCACAGGGTGCGCTCCTGCACCCATACGTCAATCGCCCAGCACGGCGCCATTGCTCTCGATCACTTGGCTATACAGTCTGGCGCTGGCCTTGGGCGTGCGCCGCTGGGTGGCAAAGTCGACATGGTAGAGCCCGAAGCGCTTGGAGAAGCCCAGCGACCACTCCAGGTTGTCCAGCAGGGACCAGGCGTAATACCCCTTCACGTTTACGCCAGCGTCCATCGCGACGTGCAACGCGATGAGATGTTTGCGCAGATAGGCGCAGCGCAGCGGATCGTCCACGGTGCCGCCTTCGGCGATCGGCGGATCGTAGAAGGCGGAGCCATTTTCGGTGATGTAAAGCGGGATGTCGCCATAGCGCTGCCTGAATGCGACCAGCGTGTCGGTCAGGCCTTGCTCGAACACCTCCCAGCCGGTTTCCGTGTGGGTGCGGTTTGGCTGGCGCACTGCCACCGCCTTCAGTGGATACGCATCCGGGTCGGACTTCACCACCGCGCGGGTGTAGTAGTTGATGCCGACGAAATCGACCGCCTGCCTGGTCAGCGCGAGGTCGTCCGCCGGAAACGCGGGCCAGGCTTCGCCGAAGATTTCCTGCAACTCGGGTGGGTACCTGCCAAGCAGGGCCGGGTCGGCGAATTGCTGGTTCATGTAGGCATGCGCGCGGCCGGTGGCGGCCACGTCTTCGGCACTGTCCGAGTGCGGGTACTTTGGCTCGATGTTGAATACCACGCCGATCTCGTGCCGCCCGTGCGCACGGTAGGCCTGGATGCCGGCGCCACTGGCCCGCATCAGGTTGTGCGCGGCGATCGGCGCCTCGAACTTGTTGCGATGGCCCGGCGCCAGTGCGCCGTGCAGGTAGCCGCCATCGGTGACCACCCACGGCTCGTTCAAGGTGGTCCAGCGCGGCACGCGGTCATCCAGCGCCTTGAACATCACCGCGGCGTACTCGGCAAACCAATCCGCGCTGTCGCGGTTGAGCCAGCCGCCGCGATCGTCCAGTGCGGCAGGCAGGTCCCAATGGAACAGCGTGGCATTGGGCACGATGCCGTGCTCCAGCAGTTCGTCGACCAGCCGCGAATAGAAGTCCAGCCCCTTGCGATTGATCCGGCCGGTGCCCTCGGGCAGCACGCGCTCCCAGTTGATGCTGAAGCGGTAGCCGTGCAGGCCCAACGCTTTCATCAGCTGCACGTCGTCCTTGTAACGATGGTAGTGGTCGCAGGCGATATCGCCCGTGTCGCCGTTGGCCATCATTCCCGGCGTGTGCGCGAAGCGTTGCCAGATGCTGGCGCCGGCACCGTCGGCCAGCGGCGAGCCCTCGATTTGATAGGCGGACGTGGCGGCACCCCAATGGAAACCATCAGGAAAGCGGAAACTGCGTGAGGTCATGGGGCTCCCAAGCGGCCCGAACTATGATGTAAACGCTTACATGGGCAGAATAGCCCAACACCCGCCGAGCTGCAGACTGCTTCGGCGGGACGGCCTCGACCAGCCAAAGCCCGACAGGCTGCAAGGCCACCCGCAGCGGAGATGTTGATGGCCACGGTTCGCCTGGATCACTTGCGCAAGGTCTACCCGGACGGTCACGTCGCCGTGACCGGCGCCAGCTTCGAGGCAGCCGATGGCGAACTGCTGGTGCTGGTCGGGCCATCGGGCTGCGGCAAGACCACCTTGTTGCGCATGATCGCCGGGCTGGAGACGATCAGTGGCGGCTCGCTCAGCATCGGCGGGCGCGTGGTCAACGAGGTCGCGCCGAAGGATCGCGACATCGCCATGGTGTTCCAGAATTACGCGCTGTACCCGCACATGACGGTGGCCGAGAACCTGGGCTTCGGCCTGAAGCTGCGTGGCCAGCGCCGCGCCGACATCGACCGGCGGGTGGCGGCGGCTGCGAAGGCGCTGGAGCTGGAGTCGCGCCTGGGGTCGCGCCCGGCGGCGCTGTCCGGTGGACAGCGCCAGCGGGTGGCGCTGGGCCGCGCCCTGGTGCGCGATCCGCAGGTGTTCTTGCTGGACGAGCCGTTGTCCAACCTCGATGCCAAGCTGCGCCTGTCGATGCGGGTGGAGATCGCGCGTCTGCACCGCCAGCTCAAGGCCACCATGATCTACGTGACCCACGACCAGATCGAGGCGATGACCCTGGGCCAGCGCATCGTGGTGCTCGACGGCGGGGTGATTCAGCAGATCGACACGCCCATGGTGCTGTACGAAAAGCCCGCCAACCTGTTCGTGGCCGGCTTCGTGGGCAGTCCGGCGATGAACCTGCTGCGCGGCACGCTACGTCAACAGGGGGGATGGCGACTCGCCACGCCTCGAGGCGACGTGGCGCTGGGAGCCGTGTTGGCGAACCCGGCCTGGGCCGCCTGGCGCGATCGTGAAGTGGTGCTTGGCGCGCGTCCGGAACATCTGCAACCGCAGGCTGCGGGCGCTGCCGCGTTGACTGCGCAGTTGGAGGTGCTGGAGCCGGTCGGCAACGAGATCTTCCTGAACCTGCGCTTCGGCGAGCAGGCGCTGGTCTCGCGCGTGTCGCCACGGGCATTGCCCGACCCGGGCGACAGCATGCCGTTGGAGCTGATTGCCGAGCATCTGCACCTGTTCGACGCCGGCAGCGGCGAGCGGATTGGCGGTTGAGCCCGGACTTGCGGCAGGCAACCCCGGTTGCCAATGGTAATCTAGGAGTCTGGACGGCAGAAATGTTCGAGGCGAAAAGTCTTGCCGGCGAGGACAGTTTTTCGACGATTCGCTGGCCCATAGTGGTTCTATGGGCCAGGAAGCGGCGGGAAAATGGACCGCCGGAAGGCCTTTGCAGCCCGAACGATTTCTACCGCCCAGGCTCCCTCTCCTTCGCGAACGGAAAGCCCTCCAGCCATGGCCCGTATCATCGCTGTCGCCAACCAGAAAGGCGGCGTCGGCAAGACCACCACGGCAGTCAACCTTGCCGCGGCACTGGCTGCGGCGAAGCGCAAGGTCTTGCTGGTGGACCTGGACCCGCAGGGCAATGCCACCATGGCCTCCGGCCTGGACAAGCGCGCGGTCAAGTGGAGCGGCTGTGAAGTCCTGCTCGAGGAAGTGGAGATCACGGCGGCGATCGTCTCCACCGATGCGCACTACGACGTGCTGCCCGGCAACGGCGACCTCACCGCCGCCGAACTGAAGCTGATGGATGCACTGGCGCGCGAACACCGCCTGAAGGATCTGCTGGCCAAGGTCGCGTCGAACTACGACACGATCTTGATCGACTGCCCGCCCTCGCTCAACCTGCTCACCCTGAACGCATTGACCGCGGCCGATGGCGTGCTGATCCCGGTGCAGTGCGAGTATTTCGCACTGGAAGGTCTGTCCAGCCTGCTTGACACGGTCAAAGCCGTGCGCCACCGGCTCAACCCCAGGCTGGAGATCGAAGGCCTGCTGCGCACCATGTATGACGTGCGCAACAACCTCGGCAACGAGGTCTCGGCGCAGCTGACCCAGCACTTCGGCGACAAGGTGCTGCGTTCGATCATCCCGCGCAACGTGCGCCTGGCCGAGGCCCCCAGCCATGGCCAGCCGATCCATCTGTATGACCGCAGCTCACGTGGCGCGATTGCCTACATCGGCCTGGCCGGCGAGATCATCCGGCGCGAGCGTGGCATCCCCGACGCTGCCGCGCCGGTCGCCACGGTCCGCGATATCGAGTCACCGGCGCATGGCGACCGTGCCGCGCCGCTCAAGGCGCCTGCCGCCAATCACCAGGATTGAGACATGGCTGCTTCGAAAAAACGTGGACTGGGACGCGGACTGGATGCCCTGCTTGGCGGTGACGCCGGGGGTTCGCCGTCCGCGCTGACCCAGGAGGGCGAGTTGCGCACGCTGCCGCTGCAGCAGATTCAGCCCGGCAAGTACCAGCCGCGCAGGCACTGGGACGACGAAGCGCTGGACGAACTGGCCGCCTCGATCAAGGCACAGGGGTTGATCCAGCCCGTGGTGGTGCGCGAGGTCGGCACCAATCGCTTCGAACTGATTGCGGGCGAACGCCGCTGGCGCGCGGCGCAGCGCGCCCAGCTGGGCGAGATCCCGGCGTTGGTGAAGAAGGTCGCCGAAGAAGCCGTGCCGGCGATGGCGCTGATCGAGAACATCCAGCGCGAGGATCTCACTCCACTGGAAGAAGCCGATGCGTTGCAGCGGCTGATCGACGATTTCGACTGGACCCACCAGCAGGCTGCCGACGCGGTGGGTCGTTCGCGCGCGTCGGTATCGAACTTGCTGCGTCTCACCGAGCTGCCGGAGTCGATCAAGAAGCTGCTCGATGACGGCAAGCTGGAAATGGGGCACGCGCGCTGCCTGCTGACCCTGGAAGAGAACATCGCCGTGCCCCTGGCACGCCAGGCGGTCACCCTGGGCTGGACAGTGCGCGAGCTGGAAGAGGCAGCGCGCCGAGCCCAGACTGCACCGAAGGGCAAGGCGAAAGGAGCACCGCCTCAGGATCCGAACATCAGCGCGTTGGAACGCGAGCTGGGTGAGCGCTTCGCCACCCGCGTCGAGCTGTCGCAGGGCCGCGGCGGTCGCGGCAAGCTGGTGATCCATTACCACAGCAACGACGAACTCGAAGGCATTCTCGGCAAGATTCGCTGAGATATTGCCGCCGCCGTAGGGC
>JBDTEG010000060.1:0-8002 GCA_039922695.1 Rhodanobacter sp.
TCCAGTCGCTTTCCAGCGGAATGCCGTCCTGCATCACCAGCACGTATTCCGATTCCTGCGGATTGCCCAGGCCGCGATAGCTCAGGTTGAACTGGGTCGGCGTCGGTTGCTGCGACACCTGCACGCCCGGCGAGCGCACCAGCAACTGGTCCAGGTTGTTGCCGATCACCGTGGGCTGGTCGGCCAGATGGGTCACCGTGGTCTTCTTGGTCACGGTGATCCTGGTGGCATCGACTTCCGGCAGCATGTGTTCGAGCTTGGCCTTGACCGTCTCGCGCCAGGCCTGCGCATTCACGTCGACGGGCGCCAGGTTGGTGGCCTTCTGAGGCGCCGCGTCGGAGCTTTCGGTACCCGTCTGCTGGGCGCGTGCAGCGTGCGCGGCGAGCGAAAGAGCGGCGGCAAGCGGCAGCAAGACATGGCGCGACATCGGCATCGGTCACCTCGAAGGGGAAAATCCAGCGCACGTTATCACCCACCGAAGGTTCTTGCGCCATAGGCCAGAAGTCTACCCGCCGGGCCTTCGCCGCTGCTCGAGCCGTGGAACCTGAATCAGAACGTGCACGGGCTTTGCATGCTGTTGATCTGGCCGCAGGGTTCGGATCGGCGCTTTGCCAGGGCGATGGCGCGCAAGTTGCGTTCCGCGCCACGTTGACCGTGCCACGCTGGCGCGCGGGATGAAGCAGGCTCGTCATCGCGCCGGCATTCCATACAACTGTGTGCCCACGCGGTACCGGGTTCACTGACGACCCACTCCCGCGAAATGGGAAAAGCATCCATACCGTGCACCCACCGCTAGGGAAGTCGTCGACCGACTGACGGGCGTGCCACTCGCAGACGACTACTTCAAGGCTGTTGGACGCACATCTCTCGCCCGCTGCCTTTTCAGCTTCACGCTGTCCACTCGGATTGATGCCAGCGGCCGACAACTTGCGCGCAGAATCGCACTTCCCATGTACACCCCCAGACCCGCATCAGGGGATGCGCCCGGCGCCAGTCGCTTCATCGTTGTCCCCAGGGCGAGCCTTCAAACGGCGCTGCTTGCATCAGGCGGGTGACACTTGCGATTGAAGTCCGCCGCCATCCAAAAAAGCCGGCGCGGCTTGGCGGCAGACTTGGCGGCTGGCTTGGCCGCGCATATTGCCGTTCACCCGAGCCAGGGGGGATCGCCACTGCGCCACGTGGTATCTGTTCCCCGATCATGCCCCCAAGTCGAAGAGCGATTGCATCGAACCGGTTTGCTCCGATGCAGTCCCACGGGCGCGCTCCCTTCGCCTGGAGATGACCTTGCGCCCACCTCCCCGTGCGATCGATCACGTGGCAGCGACGAACGCGGTGCCATTCCATACCCGGTCGAGCGCACCCGCGAACACGCTGCCGGCGATCGTCGGAGTATCGTAGATCAATCCCAGCTCGTCGCCGAGTGTGGTGGTGCCGACAACCAGGCCTGTCACGTTGGTGAAGTGCGCCCACGCCGAATCAGCACCGTTCGTCGGCTGTGTCAACGGACTCCCGGGATAGAATCCCGCGTTTGCCAACACGGACGCAACGTCCACCAGCGATTGACTCGCCAACGTCACCGTCGTGCACGCGGTCGAGGTGCACTGTGTCGCATCGTACGCGCCCGGTGCCACGGCGATGCTCCCGGCGGTCAACACATTGGACGCAATCTGGAACGGGTCCGTCGAACCTTGGGGTCGCACGAGCGCGATGGGATCCGTCGCGGGGGTAGTCAACGCAGTCGACGCCACGATGTCGAACGTGCGCCCCACGAACGGCAACGCGTCAGCTGGCGGCGTCGCGCCCGGCAACCCGGTCGGAAGCCGCGGCGCCTGGCTTGCCAACGGCAGCGTGCAGCCGCGCTGATGCAAATACGCGAGCGCTGCGTTGGTGGGCGTCGCAAAATCGCTCCGCACCCAGAACGTGAGCGGAATGCTGGCCTGCGAGGGGCCTGCAGGCCGGTCGTTGGTGATCGGGACCATGCTCAGGGGAGCGGTGCTGCTCCAACCGAGCGGCGCAGCCGGTCCGGCAACGCCGAGAATCCCCGCAAGCGTCTGTTCGCGCATGGCCGGCTCGTGCAGCTTGCCCAACAGATTGAGATAGCCGCCGATCTCGGTGATGTTGCGCGGCGCCGGCACGCGCGACGGGATGATGTCGCCCTCGAGCGCAAGACGTCTGAGCGTGATGCTCTGAGCTGCCAGCGCATCTGGCGACGTCGCGCTCTGGAGCATGGTCAACAGACCGCTTGATAGCAGCGCCGTGAGCGCCGGGTCGACAGACGTGGTCGTGGCGGGCGTGAAGGCAAAACTGCTGCCGGCGCTGATTCCGGACGTTCCCGACGGTGTGGTCACAGTGACGAGTACGCTGCCGACGCCGGGCGGGGTCACGACCACGATCTGGGTGTCGGAGATCACGCCGAACGGTGTCGCATTCGCCGAGCCGAAGGTGACGGCGGTCGCGCCGGTCAGGCCCGTGCCGACGATGGTGATGCTGGTGCCGCCCGCCGCCGGACCCGAGGACGGGACGATGCTGGCTACTGTTGGCGATGCCATGGTCGTGTTCCTCTCTGTGTCGCGATGGCGCCGTCAGGCGTCGCCGCCAGCGTCGCCGCCGGTTGTGCTGCTGTCGGTTGAATCGCCGGTCGCCTTCTCGGACGTCTTCGTCTTCGTTGTCGTCTTCTTGCTCGACGACGAGTCGCCGCCGCTCTTCCCGGTGATCGACGACGCGGCGCTCGACCCGGCCGTCGGATTCCCGGCGTACAAACCACCCACGATGTTGCCGGCAATCGCCATCGCCATCATCTGCGTATCGGTGGCGGACTTGAGCGCATCCTGCCGCGCCGCGTTGGCCTGATTCTGCGCGTTCGCCATGAGCGGCTCGAGTTGCTGCGCTCCGGTGAGCGCCGCGCTGAAGTCCTGCTGCGACGCGGCATTCTTGGACAACGCCTGCAGCAGTGAAGTATCCGGCGCAGGCGCGCTCAGGACGTTGTTGATGAGCGGCGTCAGATTGGACAGCGAGTTAGGCACCGTCGCACCGGCCACCAGCGAGGGAGAGCTTGTCGGCAGCGTGACCGGCGAGATCGCCGGCGCGGTGTCGCTGGGCGAGTCCTGCCAGTTCCAGAAACGCGTGAGGTCGATCTTCTCGGCCGATGCGCAGTGGCCGAGAACGGCTTCACCCAACACGCCGCGCGTCGGCAAGGCGATGCTCGCGTGCGGCGGCGTGAAGCTCGCCTGCTGGTACGCGAGCAATCCTTGCTGGATCTGTGCCGGATCGATTTTCATCTCGTCGGCAACTGCCTGCGGAATCATGAACGGCAGGATCATCGAGTTGCCGTAGAAGCCCAGCAATTTGTTCTGCACACAGTTGAGGAGCGGCACCATCTGGCTTTCGTCCTCGATACCACCGGGCGACACGCCGATCGTGTAGGCGTCCAGCAGAATCGCGCGCTCTTCCGACGTCAGCGACGACCAGATCGTGCGGGAATACTCGGTCGTGTTCCGCACCACGTGCTGCATCATCTTCTCGATCTCGAGCACTTCGTTGTAGCGCAGCACCGGTCCGATCTGTATCGCAGGAACGGGGAGCGGCTGGGTCGGCAGGATCGTGCCTCCCAACGACTCGTTGGCGTACGACTCCGAGCCTGGCGGATTAAGATTTTGCGGGTCCAACTCCGTGATCGATGCGGTGAACTGCGCGAGCTCGGGTCCGCCCAACGCGGGCTCCAGATCCGATGGCGAGAGGTGCACCGTCGTGGAAGAAGACAAGCTGCCGCCCGACAGGATGGACGCGATCGCCGGACCGGCAATCGGACCGCCCAAGACGGCAACGAGGTCGTCGGCGAAGCTCAGGCCTGGGCTCTTGAGCGTATAGTCCACCCGCCGGAAGTTGCGCGAGATCTGGAAGCCGACGACGTCACTGCGATTCAGGGATTGCGGCAGCGCGAGGCTCCCCGTAAACGTGACGATTGCCGGCGAGCTCGACGCTGTCGCCTGACGCATTGCCTGCAGCGCACCGACCAGCTCGTCTTTGCTCGTGTACGTGTTCGGCGGAATCGTGAGCGGGTTGGTCAGGCGCACGGGGCCGACGCGCGTGTTGCGCTTCGTGACCACCGAGATGTAGATGTCCTCGCACGGCACGAAGCTGCCGGTCAACGAGAACGCGAGCACGTCCTCGGCCATGCCGCCGGCGGCTTCCACTGTCGCCGTGGGGTCGGCTGCGAACTCCCGCAGCAGCGTGAGCCCGTACTCGAACGCGCGGGGAAGAGCCTTGGCCAGCACGTCGGCGTGCTTGAGCAGGTTGACGTAGCGTGCCAGCACGGTGATGCGCGATCCGACTTGAAGGTCGGCATTGGTGAGGGCCAGCTGTTGCCCCGGCGGGAGAAAGCGGACGATCTGCATCGGCACGAGGCAGACCAACTGCAGGCCGTCGATCGTGGTGGTCACGTCATACATGCGCTGCACTTGCCAGTACTGCATGGTGAGCGCGCGCGTGTGATTGTGGTTGGTGATCGTCTTCGTGGTGACCGACTGCTGTTCGCTCGCCGCGGCCATGCGCATTCCCGTACGTGAAGCCGAACGGCGTGCTGCTGCCTGGCTTTCCGAGGATGAATGCGTGCTCTCGGCGGCTTGCTGCGTGAAGTCGCGCTGGCCCTGCAACCACTCGCTCGAGTTGCCGCTGGTCGATGACGTACCGGCTCCGCCTCCGAATCCGATAAAGCTGAAGCCGGCGCTCGCGGACGTCGAGGACGTGTTGAAATGGCTGCCACCGTTGATCATTTCAGCGAACGCGGATGCGAACGTGGCGTTCGTCGAAGTATCAGCGAGGGCGGATTGCGTCTCCGCCTCTTGTTCACTGAAGAACTCGCTCTCGGTGACTTCCAACTGGTCCTGCCGCTCGAAGATCGCGATCTGTTGCTGCTCGCCGGGCGCCAGCGGCAGCGAGTACACCAGGTCGCCCAGGCTCAGGCCGACGTAGTTCCAGCGCTGGGCGAGGGTCAGCACGTAGCCCAGACCGAGCGTCGCCGCCATGGGCACGGTTTCGTCCTGGACGATCGAGCCGTCGGGCGCGAGCCCCATGATCTGGTCGCGGAAGCCGTCCACGCTCAGCGGCTGCTCGACCGGCACGCGGTCGACGTAACTCGTCGTCTCGCCCAACGAGATCTTCTTGAACGCCGTCTGGAAAACTTGCAGCGGCAAGAACCCGTTGCCGACGGGGAAGCGGAAGATGGGGTGGACAATGCTCAGGCGCGGCTCGACGAGGCGGAAGAACACCCCGTACGGAAAGACGTCCACCGATGGATTGGCGTTGAACTCTATGGCGCATTGTCCGTCATCGCCGATGGTCACGCTGGGCAGTGTTGCCTTGGTCGGCTGCGTGGCGCTCGCGGATGGTGGCATAGCCGGAATGATGGCTTGCAAAGCCGCCAGGATGCTCACCGGCAGCGGGGCGATCGTCGTGTCGAGCTGGACGCTGCCAATCAAGCCGTTGGTTGCTATCCGTTGGGCGGGGATCGCGACACTCGCCGTCGTATTCGCACCGTGCACAGTCAGTGTGATGCCGGCATCGGGCAGCGCCGCGTTAGGCGGAATGGCCAGTTGAAAATGACCGTCGTCACCAGTGACGACGGTCACGGGTGGCGCCTTGTTTCCAACCGACGATGGGTCGAAGCCGATCTGGAGGCGCGCCGCGTTGCTGCCGTCAGGCTGTTGCAGCGTTCCCAGCAGCGATGACGGCAGCGTTTTCGTGTTCAACGCCGTCGCGACCTGGGCGAGGTTCTGCTGGATCTGCTGCATCCCCAGATACACGCGCGTCATCGCTTCCGTGCGCAGGGGCAGCAGATCGCTGGCGATGGCCGCGCCTGCTTCTCCGAACGGATCGATCGTGACCGGGATGCGCTGGCGGGTGATCGGCGCTGACGCAACGTCGACGGCGGATTTTGGCGCAGCGCGCTCCCCGTTTGCCGCACGGGTTGGCTTGGTCTTGGCCATGCGAGCCTCCGCAAGTGGTAAGGGACAGGACACCCAAAGCCAGCTTTGCCCGGTCCAGGCTGAGAGGACGGGTGGCTTCTTCTCTGAAGAAAAACAGTGGCAACATCCGTGCCAGCCTCGCCCACACACAACCCTATGAATTTAAAACACTTAACCGGGACTTTACATGGTGCGCCGGGGTTGCAATGACCCGCCAGCAGCGGCTCGCAAACGTTGCAACCCTTGATGCCAAAAGCTGGAAACACCTGGGGTTGGAAATGACCCGGCCGGGTCATCGACAACCCGGCGACCGGACCAGCGACTCCAGATCAGGGTCCGCGGCGACGAACGAATTCGGCCAATGGGATACCGCTGCAGCGCTCATGCATGGAAGCACAGCTTTGGGGCGACCAAGCTTTACGCCATGGCTGCCATCAGGAACTCGTCGCAAGCGCCTGCGTTAACCTCGTACCACTGGAGCCGCCTCGGCGCGGTTTGCGAAACGCAACCGATGTGCGCCGCCAGCAACCCCATGGCGGCCTCCGGCGTTGGGGCTCTCCACGGCATGCCTTCACCATGCCTACCGCGCGCTCATGAACTGCTGTGGAAATCCTGGTGGATTTGTTCATGCGTCCATGCCTTCAGGCGTTGGAGTCTCCTCAAGTGCCGGGGCGGATCAGGGCGCAACCAAGTCAGGAAAAACAGGACCAAAACGCCTACTTTGCCTGAGCTGCGCACCCGGTTGGCGGATCAGGGCAAACAGACGAACGCATGAGCTCGTCGCTGACCTTTCCACGCTTGGCCTTTTCGACCGTGACCGTCCCTCTAGAACGTGTCCGCGCCAGCTAGGTGGCCGCGTCCAGCGAGATACTGCTCTATCGGGAAGCGACCCGATGTTCGCGCTCGAAAACGGCGTTGCCTGTCGCAGCGGTGTCTGTCGGCGGGGCACGCCACCTTCGACAGAACGCACAGGGAGAGGCAACCGATGGGTGACGCCAGACGGCATCGGAAACAAGAAAGGCCGGCACCTTTGCTGTTTGCTTGGGTTGCCGGCCTTCGTTGGACGTAAGCGTCCGTCCACGACACCTTCCGTTGGCAAGATCAACCCGTTGCACTACGCGCCTGACAGGACAGGAGCGAAGCGATGGGCAAGAGGATCGAAGGTTTGGACAGGGGGTTGGCGATTTCGGCTTGGTGGTTGTTGGGTGCACCGGTGGATTTTCGGTGCGGTGCCGACCGGCTGTTGGTGCACGTGCGCGAAACGCTGGGTCGCGACCCGCTTGACGGGAGCGCCTACGTGTTTTGCAACCGCCGCACTTCGCGCATGAAGGTGCTGATGGTGGATGCCCAAGGCGTCTGGTTGGCAACGCGTCGCTTGCACCAAGGGCGGTTTGTCTGGCCGTCGGCGAACGAGACGCTGTCGTCGCTCACCCGCCGCCAGTTCGCGTGGCTGTGTGCGGGGGTCGATTGGCGGCGTTTGTCATGTGACAGAAGTTCACTAGGCAGGCTTGTTTAGACGGCTAAAATGTATGCATGGATGCTTGCGCACTTGAGGCGATTGCCGATATCGACACGTTGCGCCAGATGGTGCGCGAGCAGCGTGTTTGTCTTGCCGAGCGTGATGCGACGATCGCCGCGAACCAACGCACGCTGTGCGAGCGTGATGCGCAGATTGGCAAGCTCACTTACGAGCTGAAGCGTCTGCGTCGGATGCAGTTTGCGGCCAGGTCCGAGCGCATGGACGCGGTGCAGCGCGGGTTGTTTGACGAGGCGATGGCCGAGGACATTGCGGCGGTAGAGGCCGCGCTGGAGGCGGCGCAAGCGAAGAACGCCGTCGCCGCACCCAAGGCGCCACGCGCCAAGCCGGCACGACGCGCGCTGCCGCCCGAGCTGGAACGGGTGACCACCGTGCACGAGCCAGGCCGCTGCGACTGTGTCGTTTGCGGCGCGGCGTTGGTGAAGATCGGCGAGCACGCCAGCGAGAAACTCGACGTCAAGCCGCTGGCCTTCTTCGTACGTCGCGATGTTTACCCGCAGTA
>JBDTEG010000061.1:0-9070 GCA_039922695.1 Rhodanobacter sp.
AGGCCACCGGCCGGAAAAAATTGATCATGATCGCGCTGTGGACGGAGGTCTGCCTGGTCTTCCCTGCACTGGATGCGCTGCAAGAAGGATTCGACGTCTACGTGGTGGTCGATGCCGTAGGCGGCACCACCGAAGAAGCCCATCGCGCCGGGTTGCAACGCATCATCCAGGCAGGCGGCATTCCCGTCAGCTGGATCCAGCTGGCCTGCGAGTTTCAGCGGGACTGGAACCGCCAGAGCACCGCGGAAGGCTTCGCAGGCATCGTTTTCGCCGAGGTCGGCCATTGACGCCAACGCCTGGGTGACTGCTCAAACCGGGGCAAGGACCGGGCCACTAACGCGCCTGATCCGTCCCGGGCAACTCAAAGGGGACCAACTCAAAGGGCAGGGACGGATCTACGCCGACTTGATTGTCTCCGCCCCTTTTCTTGCGCTCTTTCATGCAAGGGTTGGCCACATCTCACCGAATCACTCGACGGTAGAACCGCGTATCCAGCGTCATGCGCGGGAAAGCGCGTGGCAGCGATTGGGGTGACACTCGACCGAAGTGGTTTTTCTCATAGAAGCGGTGAGCTGCATGGAACTTTTCCGTGGTGCCCAGGAAGATCTCATGTACCTGTTGCGCCTTGGCGGAGGCAAGAAGCCGATCCAGAAGTCGGGCGGCAACGGAATGCACTGTTCCGCGGTTCGACGCTTTCACGAACATCTTCCGTAGCGCCCCTTGACCATTGCCGATGTCGCGAAGCGCGATGATTCCGACGACTTCGCCGGCAGAACGCGCCACCCAAAAGTTCCCGGTTCCCACTTGGTAGAAGTTGGGGACGTCAAGAAGATCCGGCTGGTCATTTGTCGTGATGTCGAAGGAAAATTCTTCGCGCTGGATTTTCAGGACCAAATCAATGACGGGCTCCCGCAAGGGCGTCTGAATAGTGGATCACTTCAATCATGGAAAGTCTCGCTGGGATACCCGACGTGGGTGCAGAGCGGAGGGCAATCGATCCGCCTCGAGCCTGCAATGGAATCAAGCGGCGCCTCGTGAGAGCTTTCCGCCTGCACGATCTTTCAGCCATTCCACGACACGGCCTGCATCTGCATCGGACGAAATACCGGATAGAAACCCTTTTAGATCGCGCCAGCCCGAGCAACCAGCGTGAGCCGCTTGATCAGCTCCAGGCCAGGGATCCTGAAAACAGGCAGCTGCAAGGCGCGGACACGTGTTCCTCGTCTGCCATCGTATTCGAACCGCCAACGCAGCGACGCGTACAGTTGGTCACAGGTGAAATCCGCTCGTCGCCTTGGCACCGGACTTGAGCGTGCCCGCTCCGAGGGCGGCAGCATCGGGTTCGGGAGGATGGATCCCCTTGCACGGTCGAGCTTGACTTGCAGGACAGGACCAAGCATCCATGTTGATCGTTGCCCGAAGATCAAAATCCTTCAGTAACGCTTTGGAACAGACACTGACGGCAGTTCTGCAGCTGTGCCCAGCGTTGTGAGTTCCACCTCGGTGCAACCGACCTCCCTGCTCCATAAACGGATCCGCCGGTTTTCAAGCCCGCTCACTTCACCGCAAACGCGTCTTGCGGCCGATGTTTGCGCCAGTCATTCCACGTGGCATGGTTCTCCGGGTAGAACCTGCATCACTCACCACTTGGGCTTCTGTCACGCGCTTCCGACGGGAATGCTCCCGTCCGCCGCATCTTCCACGTCCGGGCGCGACTGCTGCTGCAGTGGCCTACGAGCGCTCGATTCCGCGCTGGAATCGTGGCATTCCGGAATCAAGACGGACAGATCGGTGGCGCCAACGTCGACACCTGCCTGGCTGAACAAGGCAGTGACCTGTCCGCGATGATGCGTCTGGTGATTGAAGACATGGCGCAACACCAATCCACCAGTCTTGGTGTACGACTCGCCAGCGCTGTTCGTGTACGTCAGCGGTTGCGCGTACAGCTTGTCCGTGGCCTCGCGCGTGAACGCGATGATTGCAGCATCCAGAGCCTCACGGTCGGTGCGCAATGTGGCGAAATCGGGAAACACAATCCCGCGGACCAGTTCCGGCAGCGGCGCGGCGCGCACGAAGTCCAGTGAAGCCATCCCGGGCATCGCTGCCGCGAACCGCTTCAGCCAGTGCATGTCGGCGGCCAGAATGTGTGCCAGCGTAGCCAGGATCGACCCGAAGAACGCGCCTCGGTCGGCCCGCAGTTCGTCCGCGTCCAGACTCGAAGCCGCCGCATAGAGACGTTCATTCATCCATTGGTTGTAGCGAGCCATCAGCTCGAAATCGATCTTGAGCGACATGATTGATGCACGAGAAAAAGAATCCCAGCGTAGCTGCGGCAGCGAGTCGTGGCCACCTCAATGACAGGCGCCGCCGCTTTCGCCATCCCGGCTGCCTCATTCATCCCGACCGCATCCTGCAGGATTTCAACATGACCGCACGTGTCGTGACCGACGCCATCCTTGGACACCCTGGCATGTGTTTGACCGCCGTGACATCTTTCACCCGGTCAGCATCGACCACCACGGTGTCGGCTCGCCTGCCACGGCCAGCGAGCCCATGTCCGTGGCGCGACCCTCGAATTTCGCGGCATTCAGCGAGATGATTTCCAGCGCTTGCGGGAATACGGGAGATTTCCTTGACTCCATGGAACCTTGACGCCATGGAACAAGTCGAACACTGTCGTCCGGGACATCAGGACGGTCTTTCAGACCAGCCCGAAGCTGTCCCCGCTTCCGTTTTCCCTCCCTTGCCCGGCGAAGTTGTCCCCGGCACCCATTCCGCATTTCCACAAGTCCACCGGCCAATCCTGATGCGCACAAAAGGGCTCGTCATCCTGACCATCCTGGTTCTTTTCGCCGGCACGGCGGGCACACAGACAAAGGCGAACGGAATCGTCGACCATCCTTGCGCCGCCGAGCCGACCGTGAAACAAGCGGGCGGCTGGGGGCCACGGCAGGTCTGGCTGTACGCGCACGATTTCGGTCAACTGTGCTACTACCGTGAAAAGAACGCCGCGCTCGGGCCGCATGTGCCGCGGGTAATATTCATGGGCGACTCCATCACCGAAATCTGGCAAGAGAAGGACCCTCGTTTCTTCGCACCCGGTCGCATCGACCGGGGTATCAGCGGCCAGACCACACCACAGATGCTGGTGCGATTCCGCCAGGACGTGATCGACCTGCATCCGGCCGTGGTGCATATCATGGCCGGCACCAACGACATTGCCGGCAACACCGACGCCTCGACCCTCGATACCGTCGAAGGCAACCTCGCCAGCATGGCCGACCTGGCCCGCGCCCACGGCATCCACGTCATCCTGGCGTCGGTGCTCCCGACCGACCGCTTTCCCTGGCAACCGGATATCGATCCCGCCCCTGTCATCGTCAGGCTCAACAGCTGGATCAAGCGCTACGCCGCGCAGAACGGCTTCACCTACGTCGACTACTTTGACGCCATGGCCACTCGCAGCGGCGCGATGAAGCCGGGCTTGTCATCCGATGGCGTGCATCCTACCGCCAGGGGTTTTGCCATCATGGATCCCCTCGCGCGCGCCGCCATCCGCACGGCACTGAAGAGACAGGGGTACTGACGGGCCGTGGCCTGCCAGAAAGGCGGTGACTTTCCCGGATGCGATGCCGATGAGTACCTTCTTCATGCCCTGGTTTCCTCGGGTGCACGCTCGCTCCATCGAAGAAGCGCTCGAGCAACTGCCGAGGGAACCCTGCCTGAGAACGATCCTGACACGCTGCTTCGAACAGCATCAAATGTTACGTGTCCTGGCGGCCAAGGAATTCCGCGTTCGGCAAATCCCCAACACCACCGTCACCGGTACTCCCATATTGACGATCTGTATCGCGGTCAGCATCGGCGAATTGATCCAGCCATGCAGATAAGCCAGCAGTGATCCCATCAGCACGGCGTGTATCAGCACGCCTCCCAGCAAGATCGCCAGCACGCCGCGCATGCCGATACCGGCACGCACGCCGACCCGCCACACCCTTCGCCGCCGCCACGGCAATAGCCAGCACCCTCGTTTGCCGCCTGCCCTGCTCCCGATCCTGCAAGACTGGTGTCAGGGGCAATCTGACCACACCGTTTGGCCACCCTGAAGTGTCCCTGACACGTTTCTGCCCTGGTCAGACACCGATTGCCTCCTTTCGGAGCCGGGATCGGCGAGGAATTGGATCTTTCCCGCGGATGATTTTCGCGGATATCCTTTTCGGAATCACCCACCACCGGCGAGTGCTGTTCGCATGCTGCCCTACTCGACATCCCTGGCGACGCCACCGATGGACGCGACACAGCGCAAGCTGATGCTGGGAATTTTCGTGGTGACGTTGCTCCTCCTGGGCGCCGTGGTCTTCTCCCTCGCCACCGGCGGTCGCCCGGACCCGCCCGCGCTGCGCGCCGCCGCCACCCTGCTCGATGGCTCCTGGCGTTTCCACACCGGTGATGACCCGAGCTGGGCGACAGGCGCGACAGACGATACCGGCTGGGAGACCATCGACCTGATCGCGCCGCCGGGCAGCCACGACGGCGACGTCGGCCTGCCCGATTACACGAGCGGCTGGATGGCTCACGGCCATCCAGGCTATCAGGGCTACGCCTGGTACCGACGCGCGGTCAAGGTCCCTTCCTCGCATCCGTCATGGGACATCCTCGGGCCGACCGTCGTCGAGGACGGCTACGAACTGTATTGGAACGGCCAGTTGCTGGGCGGCTCGGGAAGACTCGGTCCGAGCCCTCGCCTCGTCGGCACGCGGCCGCTCGAGTTCCCCCTTCCCGCCAGTGCGGCTGGCAGCGTGGGCGTGCTCGCGATCCGTGCATACATGCTTCCCCGTGCTGCGCCGGGTGCCGACGGCGGCGGCATGCGCAGCGCGCCCATACTGGCCCCGCGGCCGATCAGCGATGCGCTCCACCGCGCGCAATGGCAGCGGACCATCGCCGGTTACATCGCCGATGCGGTCGAGCCGCTCGCCATGCTGGCACTGATCGGCCTGGCGCTCGCGTGCGGACCGCGCAGCAGCCGCAAGGGTTTCCTCGTCTGCGCCGGTATCGCGCTCGCGTTTACCGGTGCCAGGCGCCTGAACAACGCGATCGTCTCGTGGACCGATCTGCAGGACCTGCGGACCTATTCATGGCTGGCGTCCGTGATGTGGGTGCCGGCGATGTCCGCGTGGGTCCTGGCCTGGAACCGCTGGTGCTTGCGCCCGTGGCGAACGATCGATGTGCTGGCGGTGGCGTTTGGAATCGCAGGGATCGCTGGCGCCCTCACCGAGGCGACGATCTTGACCAGCGCCAGCCGGTTCGGGTCCATCGCGCTTTTCGCCGTGATCGGCGCGCGCATTGTCCACGGCGGACCGATGCGGTTCTTGGCGCTCGTCACGTTGGCCCTGGTTGTCGCCAGCGTGTTCGGCGGCGAGCTGCTCGATCCAGTCGGCGTGCCCGGCATATGGTTCCCGTTCGGCATCGGCGTGTCGCGGACGCAATACATCTACGCGATCATGATCCCCCTCCTGGCCGTCCAGATCGTCTTGACCATGCGTCCGAAGTGGGCATGGCGATGACAAATCAAGGGGATATCGGGCTCTGACCCGGTTAGGCGGACCTCTTCCTTGTTCGCCTTTCCTAATCCCAGCGATTCGCGTTCTTGGGAAACCCGGGCCGCTGGACACGGACCACGCAGAATCGGTGTCCAGTCGGGGCCTGCATCACCACCCAGCGTTCCAGGCGATTGACCACGCTGGCACCCAACTTCTCCAGCCGAGCCACCTCGGCCGGGATGTCATCGGCTTCGATGTCGATGTGCACCCTGCTCTCGTGTGAAACCTTCTGAACTTGAACAATGGCTTCGTCAAGCGGCGTCTCCAGCATGCGGTAATTCCCGCGAGTACCGGGATGGTCGGCGTCCAGCGGGCGACCCAAAGCCTCCGCCCAAAAGCTGGCAGCGCGATCAAGATCTGACGTGTTGCAGTCGATCAGCAGTGCACAAAGTCGTGAATGATGCATGACACCTACCTTGCCGAGATTGCGTAACTGAATGGATCTGCCCCCTCTTCTCGCCCTTCTCAACTTACTTGTACTGGACGACAGCATGGCAGTACCAGTTTTGATCAGGAGTTCCACCGGACAGAAATGCTCCCTGCGGTCTGGCGGCAAGTAGTACATTCACGCCCTCATCCCGGGCTATCGAAATCCGGGTGTAGCCAGGCTCGCGTGTACCTTTGAAGCGGACGCCTTGCGCTCTCGTGCAAGCAGAGCCGGACCTGTCGCATCGCCACAAGTCTCCCTGTGCCGCGAGCATGAGTTCCGCAAACGTACCGGTCCGCTCTGCGCTACCCGGGAACTTGAAGATGCTGACACCCAGCGAGTACGAATAGTCCTGCTGCGGCGTACTACCTGGACCTGCGACAGTTTCAAATCTGATCAACCAGCTGTATTCCCCAGCACCATCATCAGTCGACCTCCGGTGCCAGTGCCAGGTATCCGTCGGGTTTTCCAGCGCTGGAAACCGGGCGGAGACCTGATCCCGCGATACGGTCACAACGCAGGCAGGTGCAGCCGCGACTTCGACGGGTCTAGCGTACGCGTTGGCCACCGACGCAACGGCGAGCATCCAGGCGAATCCTTGAAAGACCATGTGAGATTCAACGTTCTCGTTCGTCGGTCAAAATCCAGTCAGAGTCACTTCCTGCGTACCAGCGGCAAGATAGGCCTGTTTCATCAAGCGCGTAAGGGTCTTTCACCCCGGTCGTAACGACCACGGAACAATTCAAACGCTTGTAAGTGAACCTGACCACGTTCTTCTGCCATGAATTGTTGACGCTTGACCATCTGACACCTCCCAGGGGATTGTCCCCGTTCAAAGGTGTCCGTCAAATCCGGCCCATCTCAACCTGACCCTGTGTTTGCCTTTTCAATCACGCCGAGACGGCATTCAGCGCACTAGAATCCTGCGGATGGTCCGCACGCAAGGGAACAGGCGAATGATGAAGCTGGCAAACGGGGTAATTCTCGCGGTTCTGCTGACAAGCGCCGCGCACGCGCAAACCAACGCCGGCGAACAGAAGCCGGATTCCGACCTTCCCTTCACCATCACCAAAGTGGCGAGCTTCGATCTGCCTTGGCGCATCGCGTTTCTGCCCGATGGCCGCATGCTCGTGACCGAGAAGGTCGGTCGCCTCGATCTGGTCACGCCACAAGGCGCCAAGACCGAAATCAAAGGCGTCCCGGCCAGCTATGTGGAAGGTCAGAACGGCATGCTGGGCGTCTTCCTTTCGCCCCATTACGCCACCGACCACAACGTGTATCTCACCTATGTCGCCCCGGGTGACTATGGCGGCAGCCTGACGCTGGGACAGGGCCGCCTGGTGCTGGATGGCGAGCAGCCGCGGCTGGAACAATTCAAGGTGCTCTGGCGCCAGATGCCCGCCGGCAAGGGCGGCCAGGCAGGCGCCCAGATCGCCTTTTCACCGGACGGCACGCACCTCTTCCTCACGGTGGGCGATCGCCAGCGCTTCACTCCCGCGCAGGACCCGAACCAACCCGAAGGAAAGATCCTGCGGCTGACGCTGGACGGCAAACCCGCCCCGGGCAATCCGTGGGCTGGCAAGGTCGGCGCCCACAAAATTTCGCTGATCGATCCGGCCGCCGATACCGAGAAGGCCAAGAAGGCGCCGGTGGTCAGCACTTATACGTTTCCGGGACCCAACCTGACGCCGGCCGAAACCTGGGCCACCGGCGTCCGCACACCTTATGGCCTTGCTTTCGCTCCGGATGGACGACTGTGGGAAGCAGAACATGGGCCGCGCGGCGGTGACGAACTCAACCTGATCAAGCGCGGCAAGAACTACGGCTGGCCGCTGGTCTCCTACGGCGACAACTACAACGGCGTGCCCATCCCCCGCCCTGATACGCGACCCGATCTCGCCGAACCCGTGCTCTATTGGGTGCCGGTGATCGCGCCGGGCAATCTGATGTTCTACACGGGCCACATGTTCCCGCAATGGAATGGCAGCGCCTTGCTCAGTGGCCTCTCCACCAAGTCCATTGTTCGCATCACGTTCGACGCCAAGGGTGGCGCCACCGCAGCCAACCGCTGGAACGTCGGCAAACGGGTCCGCGATATCGAAGAGGCGCCGGACGGCTCACTCTGGATGCTGGAAGACGCCAGTCCCGGGGGGCTGTTTCGTCTTACGCCCAAGAAGTAAGTCGACGAATCAGCCGCCGGCGAATGTTGGTCGGGTTCATTTTCAAAGAAAACTCAAGTGCAGCTGACACTTTTTTTCAGCAGCCAAATTCAAACGCATGTAAGTGAACTTGGCCCCTTTTTACTATTCCCAGGGGGCCTGTTTCGCGTCACGCCCAAATAACTCGAACATTGGGCGGGAGCTAGTATCAGGCCCATTCAAAAAACTGCGCGCAACAGGTGGAATTGTCCTTGACACCTTTTTGCGCTGACACCTTTTTGCGAAAACAATGGCGTCAGGGGCAATTTGCTCGCTTTGATAGTCATCCAAAAATTGTCCCTGACACCTTTTCTCCTCCACCGAAACGGTCGGGATGCGTAAGACGCGGGAGGATCTTCTCCATCTCCAGAAACGAGCCGGGCCAACCGTGCGTCATGATCAGCGGCAGCGGGTTCTTGCCTTGCCCGCGCTCATGCACGAAGTGGATGGGCACATCGTCGATCACGGCCCGATAGTGGCTCAGCCGGTTCAGGCGGGCCTCCTGGGCGCGCCAGTCGAACTCGTCCAGCCAGTATTCGACCAACTGCCTGAGGTAAGCCAGGTCCGTACCGTTGCGCCAGCCGCTCGCGAGCATCTCGTCAGGCCATCGCGTCCGGGCAAGCCTCAAGCGCAGGTCGTCGATCGCCTCCGCATCGATGTCGATGGTGTACTGCTGAATTTCCACGCTCATCCAACCTTCTCGAATACGGTGGCGCAAGATAACAAGTGAGCCCGACCTCGTGCTGTTCGAAAAATGGGGTCAGCTTTCCAAAGTCAAATTAAATGAACCTGACCCCTTTTCTACTTCGACGTGGCGATCCCATCCGCACCTTTGTCTCCTAGCG
>JBDTEG010000062.1:0-60530 GCA_039922695.1 Rhodanobacter sp.
AGCTTGTGCAGGGCGGCCTGCTCCTGCAGGTCGCGCAGGCCCTCGGTGTTCGGCGAAGAGATGTTCACCGTGATGTAGCTGGCGTGGCGATACACTTTGTGCAGGCAGGCCAGGTAGTCGTTGACTGCCTTCTCGTTCGGCGTGTCCTTGTTCTTGCCGATATTGATGCCCAATACGCCGTGGTAGCTGGACTGCTGCACGTTGCGCACCAGCACGTCGACGCCGGCGTTGTTGAACCCGAGCCGATTGATGATCGCCTCGTGCTGCGGCAGCCGGAACATGCGTGGCCTGGGGTTGCCGGGCTGCGGCAGGGGCGTGACCGTACCCACCTCGATGAAACCGAACCCGAGCGTGTCCAGCGCGTCGAGATGCTCGGCATTCTTGTCCAGTCCGGCGGCGAGGCCCACCGGGTTGGGAAACTCGATACCGAAGACGCTGACTGGCAGGTCCTCCGGTGGCGTGGCTATCCGGTGGGCGAAGCCGCTGCGCTGGGCCACGCCCAGGGTATACAGAGTCAGCCGGTGCGCCGTTTCGGCATCGAGCTTGAACAGCAGCGGACGCAGGGCCTCGTAGATGGTCAAGCGAGCTCTCCGACAAAGATGCGGGTGTCATAGTCGAAGCTTGCCGTTCCCTGCTGGGCACAGTTGTCAAACAGGTCGCGCAGGGCGCGCAACATCGATTCGTGCTGTGCGTGCCCGGCCAGTGGCGCATACGACGATGACATCAGACGTCCGCGCAAGGCGTCGAAATCCAGCTGCTGGCCGTGGTCAAAATGCGCGCTGCCGCGGAAGCCTGCGCCGAACCACGCACGCATCCGCGCATCGTCGGCGTAGCGCTCGGCCACGCGGCCGTATTCACTGCTGTACTTCAGCAACAGCGCTTCGTAGCCTGCGAGGAAAGGCGTACCGGCCAGCCGCCGCGAATTCCACCAGATCGCTACCAATCCGCCCGGACGCAGGATGCGGGCGAATTCGCGCCGCACCAATTGTTCGTCGAACCAGTGGAACGCCTGTGCCACCGTGATCAGATCCACGCTGGCGTCTGACAGCCCGGTGGCGGCGGCAGTGCCTTTGGTGGCGACAAACTTGCCGTAGTCATGCAGCCATTGTTCGGCGGCACCGCGCATCGCGTCGTTCGGTTCCACCGCGGTCACGTCAAAGCCGGCATCGAGAAACATCTTGCAAGATATGCCGGTGCCGGCTCCCATATCCGCGACGTGCCAGTGGCTGTCCACGCCGTGCTCATGCTGCAACCAGCCAAGCAGTGCCGCCGGATAGTCGGGACGGTAGCGCACGTAGTCGTCCACGCGGCTGCTGAAGCGCGCGGTCGCATCGATCGGAGTGGACTGCTCAGCCATGGAGCAACTGGCCACCGTCGACTGCCAGGGTCTGCCCGGTGATCCAGCCCGCCCATGGTGAAGCCAGGAACAGCGCGGCATGGGAGATCTCCTCCGGCGTGCCGTAGCGGCCGAACGGAATCCTGGCCAGCACCTCGGCGTAGCGCGTCGGATCCTGCTGCCGGCACTGATCCCACAGCCCGCCGGGAAATTCGGTCGAACCCGGCGCAACGGCATTGACACGAATGCGATGCACGGCCAGCGCCAGCGCCTGCGAGGTGGTGTACTGGCTCAAGGCCGCTTTCACCGCGGCGTATGCCGCCGCGCCTGCGGTAGCCGGATGGAACGCGGCGATCGAGCTGGTATGCACAATGCACGCATGCGCGGACTGCCGCAGATACACCAGCGCCGCGCGCGAGGCGCGCACCGCCGCCATCAGGTCCACCTGGAAGCCGGCAAGCCACGCTTCATCACTTTCACCGAAACCGTATCCGCTGGCATTGTTGACCAGCACATCGATACCGCCGAGCGCGCCAGCGGCCTCGCTGATCCACGCCGGGATGGCTTCCGGATCGGCCAGGTCGCAGCTTTGCGCATGCGTCACGACATCATGTACTGCCATTTCCAGGCGTGTCTGTTCAAGTGCTGCTGCGCCACGCGCGCAGATCGACACGGCTGCCCCGGCCTGGGCAAAGCCCAACGCGATACTGCGACCAATCCCTCGGCTGCCGCCCGCCACCAGCACGCGATAGCCGCGGAAATCAAACGGCGTGGGAAGTTGCGGGTCCGGCATCAGGCAGGGCTCATCCCCAATGGAAGAACGCCACGCCAAATGCCAGGAAGGCAACAAGCATGAAGACCGCCAGAATGCACAGCGCCAGTTGGGTGTACCCCAGCACCAGTCCGGCAATGGCCATGCCGTCGCCTTCCGCGCGGCGATCCGGATGGCTGTTGCGGATCTCGCTCCGTGCCAGGTGCCCGCAGATGATCGCCACGATGGCTCCCACGAAAGGCAGCACGCACCAGCCGAGAATGCCGAACACCATGCTCACCACGGCCAGGGTGCTGGTCGGCGCCGCAGGGCGGTAGGAGGTCAATTGCTCGCTCATCGTTTCGCTCGCTCATCGCGCCAACTTGGCCAGATGTGCATCGTAGCCTGATCGCCCGTGCTCCGCGAACTGCCTCGGGCACCGTGTTGGCTACGGGCGGAGCTCGATGCTACAAGTCGAATTTGATGCCCTGGGCCAGCGGTAGCGAATCGGAATAGTTGATGGTATTGGTCTGGCGGCGCATGTAGACCTTCCAGGCATCCGAACCGGACTCGCGCCCGCCACCAGTTTCCTTCTCGCCGCCGAACGCGCCACCGATCTCGGCGCCGGAAGTGCCGATGTTGACGTTGGCGATGCCACAGTCCGAACCGCTCACCGACAAGTACTTCTCGGCCGACTTCATGCTCTCGGTGAAGATCGCCGAGGAGAGCCCCTGCGGCACACTGTTCTGCTGCTCGATCGCCTCGTCCAGCGTGTCGAACTTCATCACGTACAGAATCGTCGCGAAGGTTTCGGTCTGGATCACTTCGTCCGAGTTCTTCAGGCCGGTGATGATCGTGGGCAGCACGTAGTTCCCTTTCCTGTCCGTAAGCGCCTTGCCGCCAGTGGCTACCTTGCCGCCGGCAGCCTTGGCCTTTTCGATGGCACCAAGATAGCCCTGCACCGCTTCCTGGCTGTTCAGCGGGCCCATCAGGGTGGTGGCTTCGTTCGGATCGCCGATCTTGCCCTCGATCTGGGCATAGGCCTTCACCAGCGTGTCGAGCACGTTGTCGTAGATCGATTCGTGCACGAACAGGCGGCGCGTGCTGGTGCAGCGCTGTCCGGCGGTGCCGACCGAACCGAACACGATGCCCGGTATCGCCAGCTTCAGGTCAGCCGATTCATCCAGGATGATCGCGTTGTTGCCGCCCAGCTCCAGCAGCGAGCGGCCCAGGCGCTGCGACACGCGCTCGCCGACCATGCGTCCGACCTTGGTCGAACCGGTGAAGCTGATCAGGCTCACCCGCTTGTCGTCGACAAACGCCTGCGCCAGAACGCTGCCGGCGTCGTTGAACAGGAAAAACAGGTCCGGGTAGCCGCCATCCTTCAGTGCGTCGTTGCAGATCTTCAGGGTGGCAACCGCGGTGAGCGGCGTCTTCGGTGACGGCTTCCAGATGCATATGTCACCACAGACGGCGGCGAGCATCGCGTTCCAGGCCCACACCGCGACCGGGAAGTTGAACGCGCTGATGATACCGACCAGACCCAGCGGGTGGTACTGCTCGTACATGCGGTGGCCGGGGCGCTCCGAATGCATGGTGAACCCGTGCAACATGCGGCTTTGACCCACCGCGAAATCGGCGATGTCGATCATCTCCTGCACTTCGCCGTCGCCTTCAGGCTTGATCTTGCCCATCTCCAGCGACACCAGCGAACCCAGCGCGTCCTTGTGCTTGCGCAGCGCCTCACCGCACAGCCGCACCGCTTCGCCGCGTAGCGGGGCGGGCGTGGCGCGCCACACCTTGAACGCTTCCTGGGCCCGCTTGACGATCACTTCGTAATCGGCCGCGCTGGACGCATGCACCGTGGCAATCACTTCACCGGTAGCCGGATTCACCGGCTGCAAGGCGCCAGCGTCCGTGGTCCTGGACCACTCGCCCTGACCGAGGTAGGTACCCGAATGTTCGGCACCGATACCGAGCGACTTGAGAATGGCGTGGGACATGCGTGACTCCTGGGATTCGTGGCATCCGTGGACGCCGTGAACTGAAAATGCAATCGCCTATTCTAGCAGGCCGGCTTTTTTGCCGCCGAATCGGCTGCCCTGGGCGCCCGCATCGCGCCGACCTGTGATCCATGCGAAAATCGGCGCGCTGCCCTCGTAGCTCAGTCGGATAGAGCGGTCCCCTCCTAAGGGACAGGTCGGACGTTCGAATCGTCTCGGGGGCACCAATCGCAACGGGCACCAAGGTCGGCCTTGCCGGCCCTGATGCTTTTGCGTGCCATTCAGCACTCTACGAACTGCACGACAGCATCGAGCAACCGGCCTTTTGCCGTGCCCAGTCCGGGCGCTTCTGCGCGAACGCGTCGCGGCCGGGTTGGTCATCGTACGGATGACGCATCACGTCGAGCAATTCGCGGATGCCGGAGGTATCGCCTGCAGTCGCCAGGTCGATCGCCTGCTGTGCCAGATAGTTGCGCAGCACGTAACGTGGATTCGCGGCGAGCATGCGCGCGCGGCGCTCCCCGGGTGAAAGCGGGTCGCTGCCCAGGCGTGCGGCGTAGCGCGCCAGCCAGTCGACGAGTGCCGGCTCGGCCTCACGCCGTTTCACTTCGTCGTAGAACGCTTCGTGCATCGGCTCCAGAGTCGGTTTCTGCGCATCGACATCGGCCAGCGCGCGAAACCACAGCGTCATGTCGATCTCGGCCGAGGTCATCAGCTCGTGAAGTTGCTGCATCAGGACGACGTCGGCGTCGCGACATTCCGCCAATCCAAGCTTGCCCGCGATGTTGGCGCGATCCGCGACGGCGTACACATGGGCGTAGCAATCCAGTCCAGCCTGCAGGGGCGCGATATCCGCGAACAACGGCGCCAGTGCGCCAGCCAGGCGGCTCAGATTCCACCAGGCCACGTTGGGCTGCTGCCCGAACCGGTAACGGCGACGCTGCGCGTCGGTCGTGTTTGGCGTCCAGTCCGGATCGAAGTTGTCGATCCAGCCGTACGGGCCGTAGTCGATGGTGAGGCCGAGGATCGACATGTTGTCGGTGTTCATCACGCCATGCACGAAGCCCACCCGCATCCAGTGCGCGATCATGGTGGCGGTGTGCTCACACACCTGGGCGAACCACTCGGCATGGAGCGCTTCGCCCTGCCCCGTGAGTCCGGGAAAGTCGCGATGAATGGTGAAGTCGACCAGTTGCTGCACCAAGGCGGTGTCACCGCGCGAAGCGGGCAGCTCGAAGTTGCCGAAGCGGATGAAGGAAGGCGCCGCGCGGCAGACGATCGCGCCCGGCTCGGGCGCCGCGTGGCCGTCGTAGAACATGTCGCGCAGCACCGGCTCGCCGGTATCGACCAGGCTCAACGCCCGCGTGGTCGGTACGCCGAGGTGATGCATCGCCTCGCTGCACAGGAATTCGCGTACGGACGAACGCAGTACGGCGCGACCATCGGCCCCGCGCGAGTAAGGCGTCCTTCCCGCACCCTTCAGCTGCAGTTCCCAGCGCTCGCCGGCGGCATTGATCACCTCACCCAGCGAGACCGCGCGACCATCGCCCAGCTGGCCGGCCCAGGTTCCGAACTGATGCCCGCCGTAGTTCGCCGCATACGGCTGCATGCCCTCGGTCAGCGCATTGCCGCCGAACACCTGCGCAAACTCGGGCGAACCCGCCTCAGCCTCGCTTAGACCCAGCCTGGCGACCATCTCCGCCGAATAAGCCAGCAGGCGTGGCGCCGCCACCGGCGCAGGGTCGACTCGCGAATACAGCGCACCCTCGACCTGACGCACCCGCGCCCCCCGCTCCGCATCGCCGGGCAGGTCGCGCACGAACGCGTTGTCGAAGTGGAGCTCGAACATGGGTGAAAGCCTGAAGTCCGCGGTGTCGCACCTTATATCCGGGCGACGGCGACTGCATGCAAGAGCGGCGAAGCGGCCCCGCGCCCGCTATAGTCCCGGCGCCTCCCCGCGCAGCGAAACCCGATGACCGACGTCCCGCCCAGCAGCCTCAACACCGATGCGTTGCCCGAGGATGCGCCCTACCTCGGCGCCACCACGCGCTGGCTGGAGCGCGCCGTCATCGGCCTCAACCTGTGTCCGTTTGCGCGTGCCCCACACGTGCAAGGCAAGCTGCGTCTGCGGGTGAGCCAGGCGCGCGACACCGACGCGCTGATCGACGACCTCTGCGGCGAACTGCAATCGCTGAACGCACTGGCCCCGGACGAGTGCGAGACCGGCCTGCTGATCCATCCGTTCGTGCTGACCGACTTCCTCGACTACAACGATTTCCTCGACGTGGCCGACGCCGCGGTGCAGACGCTGGGGCTGGAAGGCGAATGGCAGGTCGCCAGCTTCCATCCGCAGTATCAGTTTGCCGACAGCGCGCCCGACGCGATCGAGAACTTCAGCAACCGCTCGCCCTACCCCACGCTGCACCTGCTGCGCGAAGCCAGCGTCGAGCGCGCGACGGAACAGATGAGCGATACCGACGCGATCTACCGGCGCAATATCGAGACGTTGCAACGGCTTGGCGAGGAAGGCTGGCAGGCGCTTTGGCCTGGGGACAGGGACTGAACCGGCGCCCCAACACGGCGTTCAGGACGCAGTGGTCATGCTGCCGCGTGATCGACACTACCGACCCCTACGAACAATCCGTCGACCCCGGGGTGCATTGCGACACGTGCGAAGCCGTGTGTTGCCGCCTCACCGTGGTGTTGATGCCCGAAGACCGTGTACCCGGCTGGCTCATCGACCACGACGAGCATGGCCTGGAGATCCTCGCCAAGGGCGAGGACGGCTGGTGCGCTGCAGTGGACCCGCACACCTTCAGATGCACCATTTACGAGAATCGCCCTGGTATCTGCCGCAAATACGCGATGGGCAGCCCCAGCTGCCGCGACGAGCGGAAGAAGTGGTTTGGCGCCAGCATTCCCACCGCGGTGCACATCCTGTAGTCCAATCCGGCTAACAAAAAACTGCAGGAGCGCACCCTGTGCGCGATCGCTTTTGCGTTGCATGACGATGCGCGATCGCTCTTGCGTTGCATGACGAAAGGCATCGCGCACAGGGTGCGCTCCTACAAGTTGTGCTGGGTCGCGAAGATCTGCGCCACCTCATCCGCCGCCAGCGTCCGCCACGCCGCCAGAGGCAGCTCGCCCAATGCGAGCCCACCGACTGAAACCCGCTGCAGGGTCTCGACGTGATTGCCCGCGGCGGCAAACATCCGGCGCACCTGGTGGTAGCGGCCCTCAGTCACCGTCAGTCGCGCATGGCGTGGCGCCAGGACGTCGAGCACGGCCGGAGCGAGCGGTTCCTTCTCCGACTCCAGCATCAGCGTACCGCTGGCGAACAGCAAGGCTTCGTCGCCGCGCAAATCCTGCGCCAGCGTGGCCTCGTACACCTTCGCCACCTGCGCCTTCGGCGAGATGATCCGGTGCAACAGCGCACCGTCGTCGGTGAACAGCAACAGGCCCGTCGTATCCCGATCGAGCCGGCCCACGGTCGACAGCGCCGGCGAGCGCACGCTGTAGCGTGGCGGCAGCAGGTCGTACACCACACGCGCCGGATCCTTGCGCGAGCAGGTTACGCCCAGCGGCTTGTTCATCATCAGCACCAGGCCCGACGGCAGATCCAGCGGCTCGTCATCGACCCGAATAGTGTCCAAAGGCACCACGTCGTCGGCATACAACACGTCGCCGTCGGCGTCGGTTATGCGCCCGCTGCGGAACAACTGGGCCACGTCCTTGCGACTGCCATAGCCCAGGTTGGCGATAAGCTTGACCAGCTTCATGCATGTACTCCTGTCGCCTCGATCACCTTGAATCCATCCTGCGTCGCCAGTGTGCGCACCTTCTGAAACCGCTGACCCAGGGGCGTTTCATACGGCAGATGCCGATTTGCCACCAGCAGCAGACGACCGCCCGGCAGCAAGGCCTCGGCCGCGCTGGTGATGAAGGCGCGGCCCAGTTCCGGCAGGTCGGCGCGCCCCTGGTGGAATGGCGGGTTGCTCACGATCGCGTCGTAGCGCTGCGGCAAGCCGCGCGTCACGTCGTGCCAATGCACGCCCGTTTCCAGCGCGCGGCCACATTCGCGTTGCACCCGCGCCAGGTTGATCCGCGCCGGTTCCAGCGCCCGTGCCTCGGCCTCGTACAAGTCGATCGCGGTGACCTGCGCGCAATGTGCCACGACCTGGCAAGCGAGATAGCCGTACCCTGCGCCCAGGTCCGCCACCCGGCCATGCAAGTCGGGCGGCAGGTGCACCGCCAGCAAGGCGGAGGCACGGTCGATGCGATCCCACGCGAACAGACCCGGTCGGCTGATATAGCCATCGACAATCTCACGCGGTGCATCCTGCGCCAGCCATTCCGCCTGCAGTTCCTGATCGACGTCGATCGGGTTTGTCCAGAACACCCGGCACTTGTACTTTGACAGGTGCTGCACGCCGCCTGTCAGCCTCGCCAGGTCGGCCTCGCCCGACTTCGCGCCCTCCACATTCGGCATGCTGGCCAACACCGTGCCGCCAGCCTCCACCAGGTTCAATGCACGAGCAAACAAGGCACGTGCCTCGTCACGCTGGCGCGGCGGCAACACCAGCACCAACCCGAAGCGCTCGCCCGCGGCAGGCTCACCCGCGCGCAGGCCGTTGCGCGCCAGTTCGTCGGCAAACGGCAAAAAACTCTGCTCACACAACCAACCCGGCTGGGCTACTGCACGCAGGCGCATGCCCGCCCGCGCGCGCAGGAACAGCACGCGACCGTCGGTCGGCAAAACCAGCTCCGAGGTCTCGAAGGGCACAAACAGCGCAGCCAGCGCCGAATCCGGCGCCTGCGCGGAAAACCCGGCAGCGTTCACATCAAGTCTTCGTCGGCCAAACAAGTGCGACAGTGTAGTGGCGGGACGGTGTAGTGGCGGGACGCAACATGCAGACAGGCGGTGACTCGCCGGGGCAAGAATGGCGCCGCGCTTCACTTTTCGCATCCGTTACACCCGCACCTGTGCCGGTGTAACTCATACCCCTCCGAATGTGTCGCATATCGCAGTCAACCGTGGCGTCTGCCGACCGTGAGCCCGTGGCGCAAGGTCATGGTCCCGCGCAGAATCCCAATGTTGCAGCGTAAGCGTTGCAGTCGGCATACCCGGTGCAACACCTCAGTTTTGGGGTCTACTCAGCGATAGCCCACATGTCCGATGATCATCGCAGCCCTGAGCTGATCAAGGACTGCCGTCTTAACTGGCTCGGGTCTCTACAGGAGTTTTCGGACTACTCTTTGCAACTCCATGCTTGGCGCGGCGGCTTGGAGCCAAAAAATCCGCACTGGTCTTTCCGAGAGTTCATGTGTTCCTACTTTGACGACCTTTCACTATCGATGGGCTATGACTGGCCATTGAATGATGGATTCGTGTCAAACGAAGAGCGGGCGGCGGTGGTGGAGTTTCATCAAGCTGCAAACAAGTACAAGTGCCCACTCCGTTCCAGCGTCAGTCCTGGTCAGCAGTGGACTCACATCCGGAGGATTGAACGATGACGAAGTATCTTGTCTCCTTCCCGGCACGGGCGATGGACATCCCCGTCGAGGACATGGTTGCCGTCAGCGAGGCGGCACACGCGGTCATACGCGAGGCGAAGGAAGCCGGCGTCTACGTGTTCGGCGGCGGCATAAACGAGGACGTCGCACCGCGGATGGTCGCCGCCAACGGCACCATCACGAACGAAACGTACCCCCAAACCAGGGAGATCGACGGCGGTTTCTGTGTACTGGAACTCCCGGCGCGTGAAGCCGCTGTCCAGTGGGCCGCGAAAATCGCCCGTGCCTGCCGCTGCTCGCAGGAACTCCGCGAATTCCAGTACGACCCCGAAAGCTGACCGGCGAGGTCGCAGCCCGATACGACCCGGACAGTACTTCTGCATCTACCCTCTTCGTCACCATCAACTTCAGGCAGCCAACAGATCCAGGCGCCTCGCTGCGTCCGCGAGGCCAAGCATTCCTCAGACCCTTCGCATCAACTCCCCCACTCAGGTGTCTCATGTTCAAGAACCTCATCCCGAAAATCTTCTACGACCATCTGCGGGACGGACTGGATTTCTTCGTCGATGGCTTGGGGTTTGAAATTGTGTATCAGGATGCAAACCTGGCGGTGATTGCGCGTGACGGCGCCAAGGCGTACATCGTGCAAAGCCCGGAGTATGCTGCGCGTGATCGTCCGGAGCTTGGCATCGAGACGGACGACATCGAGTCGATCTACAGGGAAATGTCCGGCCGCTGCCCCGGGCTGTTGCATCCCAACTCCAGCAAAGTTGCGCTGAAGCCTTGGGGCGCCAGGGAGTTCGCCATGCTGGACAAGAGCACGGTCTGCGTCGTCTTCCGCCAGTGGCCGGATCGTGGCTGACGTGTCAGGTCCAGCGTCAACCGATCTGTGATTTCACGGGAGGTGCGTCGTGAGGGTTCCAGGCATGATCCGTCAACCCAGTGCATTTTTGCCGATTGCCATGTCGTTCGCCGCGCTGACCGTGGTCCTGACTCAGGTTATCCTGTTCGGCGCCGCGCATCAGGCCGACGAGGGCGCCGCGGCGCACGTTTTCCAGCTGCTGATTGTCGCTCAGCTGCCCATGGTGGCGTGGTTCGCCTTCAAGTGGTTGCCGCGGGCTCGACACGCTTCACTGCGAGTGCTGGCCGTTCAGGGAGCGGCGATCCTCATGGCGCTGGTGCCGGTTCATCTGTTCCATCTGTAGCGCAACTTTGCTGCACGGTTCGGTCCTTCGCGTGGGACCCGCCATTGCGCCCCACCGATTCGCCCATGCTCACCGCCCGGTGACCGCGGTTGCCGTCGACGGCAGCTCCTCCAGCATCTGCCTGGCCAGCAGCTGATAGCCGCCCTCGAAATGATGGCCGCCTTGCCTGGCGTGCACGGTCACCCAGGACGGCAAGCCGGGCTCGTCGCAGATACTGTCGTCGGCGTCTTCCAGGCCGTAATAGCAGATCACGGGAGGCTCGCCGTGCAGGGCCTGCAGCGGTGGCAGCGGATCGTAGTGCCGGATCGGGTTGATGTGCTGCAGGAGTGACTTGAGGTGCTCCTTGAGCCAGCCCTGCTTGATCATGTAGCCCTCCAACTCGATCTCGAACGTGCCGTCGCGGCTGGGCGAGAGCAGCACCAGCTGGGTGATCCGCGCCCGGTTGACGGGACTGAGTTTGTCGACGAGGGTGGGCAGCACGTCCGCACCGAAGGAAAAGCCCACCAGCCAGATGCGCCGCTTGCCCCACACGCCGAGATACCTTGTCATCAGGGCGTCGAGCTCGCGCGCGGTCTGCTCCGGATCACGCTCGCGCCAGTAGTACTTGAATGAGTTGATGCCGAGCACCGGGATGCCACGATCGATGAAGGCGATGCCGAGGCGCCGGTCCACGTCGGCCCAGCCGCCGTCACCGGAAACGATGACTGCCATCACGTCGCCCTTGTCCGCCGGCGTCGCGATGCTGTGTCTGGCCACCGGCCAAGCCACGGTGGCCTCGGCCAGGCTGACGCGCGTCCACGGACTCCACACCAGCAGCACGGCGAGCAAGCCCAGCACCACGGCGACGAACAGAACGGTTTTCCATCGTTTCATCGACGCACCACTCCCGAAAGTCCGCCGGAAATCAGGCTGGCCACGTTGGTCAGGATCACCGGCAAGGCGATCCCGCGCGGCACCGCCATGTAGCGTGGCTCCCACTGCGGATCGAATTTTTCCTTGTAGCGTTGCAGACCGCGGAAGTTGTAGAAGCGCTCGCCACGCCCGAACACCATGGCGCCGAAGCGGTTCCACAGTGGTGCGTGGCGCCTGCTGTGCAGGCCGGCCAGCGGGGCCATGCCGAGATTGAACCAGCGATAGTTCTCGCCTTGCGCCCACAGCATCAACTCGACGAACAGGAAGTCCATGATGCCGGCTGGGCTGTCAGGCCGATGCCGCATCAGGTCCACCGAAGCCTCTTCGCGCGATTCATTGAGCAACAGGTTGGCAAATGCGACCGGTTGCTCGCCCTGCCACACCACCGCCATCGGCGTGCGCATCAGGTAACGCGGGTCGAATGCACCCAGCGAAAAGCGCTTCTCGCGCACATGCTTGTCGTGCAGCCACGCGTCGGAGATCGGCTTCAGCCGAGGCAACAGGCCAGCCACCGCATCGGCGGGCACGATCTCCAGATGCAGGCCTTCGCGCCGCAACTTGTTCACCGTATTGCGCAGCGCCTTTTTCGTCTTGCCGTCGAGGTTGAAGGTATCCAGCCGCACGCGTGCCTCCTCGCCGATCTTGAGCAGGTTCAGGCCCACCTCCAGATAGAGATCCACGTTGGCCGGACTGACCTGGTAGAACACCGGCCAGCCACCGGCGCGCTCGCACTGCTCCAGGAACGTCCACACCAGTTCGCGCCGTGCGCCCTCGTCTGTGCCGACCGGGTCGCCCATCGCCACCCAGCTGCGCCCCACCGTATCGAACATCACGAACGCCTTGTGCCCGGCGTCGAACAGCAGGGTCTTGTCGCCCGTCAGCGCCAGATGGGCCTGCGCCGAGGGGAACTGCTTGATCAGCGGCAGCGCCAGCGCCAGCTCGGCGTCGGTGGGTCGCTCGCGGCGCAGATGCTGGGGCCGGATCAAGGCAGCCGCGGCGAACAGGACGCCGGCTGCCGTCGCCGCCACCAGCGCACGCAAGGCACGCGGCGCGCCGCCGTGATGCAAGCTGAACTCCCACCACAGGTCGGCGCTGTAGTCGACGTGCTTGTAGCTGAACATCACCAGCCAGGTGGCACAGGCCAGCGTCGCCACGATGGCGACGATCCAGCCCACGCTGAAGCTGGTACTGAACAGCGACGCACGTCGATAGAACAGGCGATGGGCCGGTGCCAGCGCCATCGCCAGCAGGGTCAGCAGGGTCGCTTCCTCGTAATCGATGCCCTTGAGCAGGGAGAACACCGCGCCCGCCAGCAGCAGCACGAGGGTCAGCCAATAGGCTGCATCCAGCCGCCGCTGCAGGCCACGCGCCAGGATCAGCAACAGCATCCCGATCACGCTGGCCAAAAGATGCGAAACCTCCAGCACCGACAGCGGCAGCACCTCGCCGAGCAGCGCCATGCGTCCGGGCAGCGCGCGCGTGGCGCCGGAGAACAGCAGTACGGCGCCGGAGACGAGGGTCAGTCCGGCAAAAAAAGACGGCAACAGGCCGGTGAACCAGGGCGCCAGCAAGGATTTCTCGCGCAGACCCCGCGCCTCGCGTTGCAACACCAGCACGGTCGCCGTGCACAGCGGCAGCAGGTAGTAGATCACCCGGAACGCCGCCAGCGCACCCAGGATGGGTGCCGTCAGCTCCGCATTGCCGGTGGCACCAAAACCGGCCAGCATCACCGCCTCGAACACGCCCAGGCCGCCGGGTACGTGGCTGACCAGGCCGATGATCTGCGCGATCACGAAGATCGCCAGGAAGTGACCGAAGCCGTTGTTCAGTGCGTCCGGCATCAGCACGTACAACACCGCTGCCGCCAGGCCCCAGTCGAATGCGCCCACCAGGATCTGCTTCAGCGCCATGAATGCCGAGGGCATCTGAATCCGCCAGCGCCAGACCCGAACCGGTCGGTGGAGCAAGCCACCGAGCAGCCACGCCAGCGGCAAGGCCATCAAGACGACACCGAGCGGCTGGCTCAACGTGGCCAACGGCAGCACGGTCGGCAGCGGTACCCATAGCAAGGTGACGCCGGTCAGCGCCAGCAGACCCAGCCAGAAACTGGTGGTGCAGAACAACACCACCCGTGCGATCTCGCCCGCTCCCAGACCGTTCTGGACATAGAACCGATAGCGGATCGAACCGGACACCAGCAGCGACATGCCCACCGCATTGCTGAAGGCGTAGCTGATGAACGAGATCAGGGTGATCCGCTGCCACGGCAGCTGGCGTCCGATCGAGGCCAGTGCGAAACGGTCATACAAGGTCATCACTGCATAGCCGGCCAGAGTGAACAGCACGGCCAGCGCCAGACGTGCGTGTGACAAGCCCTGCACGTAGCGGCGCACCTGGTGGTAGTTCACCTCACGCGCCAGCAGGTGCAACGCCCACAAGGCCAGGCACAGCATGCCGACCGACAGCAGCGGACCGGCCAACCGGCGCAACACAATGGCACGCTGGCTGGGCGCGACTGGGAGCGCATGCGCATCAGCTTGCGCCTGCCCGTTATCTAGCTGCTTCACGCGACACCCAACTCCTGATGCGGATCACTCCGCCATGCGAGGCATACGAACAACACTACCCGGTCCGACCCCAGCCGATTCAGGAGTCGGTAGCGGTGCGCCCCATCCGCATGATCCAGCGGTACAGCACGGCCACGGTCGCCGCGAACACCACGCCACCAATCCAGATAGCCGGGGTCTGGAAGCCCTTGCCCACCAGGGCAATCGGCGCATCGTTGCCGCTGAATGCCACAGCGCCGGCGAAGATCACTGCCAGCAGGCTTTCGCCTACGATCAGGCCGGACGCCAGCAGCACGCCCAGTTGCCGGGTCGCCTCGGCCTCCTCGGTTGGACGCTGGCACGCACGGCGGTCAAACCACGCGCCGACCAGCGCACCCACCACCACCATCAGCGTCGTCGAGGTAGGCAGGTAGATGCCCAGCCCGACCGCCAGCGGCGGCAGCCGCGGACCTTTCCTGGTCATGCCGAGCACCTCGTCAAGGATGATGATGGCCACGCCTATGCCTGCCCCCAGGCCGATCATGTTCCACGGTACGTTGCCGGTGATGACGCCCTGCGCCAGGGCGGAGATCAGGCCCGCCTGCGGCGCGGGCAAGGCGCGCGACGGATCGGCGCCCGGCGCGCCGAGGAAGCCATAGGTATGCTGCAGGAGGTCCATCACCGGGGGAATCACCACCGCGCCGACCAGCACACCGATCACCAACGCCCACTGCTGCATCGACGGCGTGGCATCGACCAGCTGGCCGGTTTTCAGGTCCTGCAGGTTGTTGTTGGCGATCGACGCCACCGCGAACACGATCGAGGTGATGAACAAGGCAAAGCCCACCAGCGCCTTGTCCGCACCAGGCGGCAGGAACGGTTTGACCCCGATCACCAGCAACAGGGCCACGATCACCACCACCAGGATGCCAATGCCTGACAACGGGCTGTTGGACGAGCCGATCAGGCCGGCCATGTAGCCGGTCACGGCCGACACCACGAAACTCAGCAACACCACGAAGGCCACCCCGCCGATCACCAGCGTCCAGGTGGCACCGCCCAGTCCGTTGTTGACGCTGAAATGCCACAGCAGGTAACCGATCGGAATCAGGCACAGCAGCGAAATGATGCCGACCAGGCCGATCGGCATGTCGTGCTCGGTGCGCGGAAGCTCATCCAGCGTGCCGGACTTGCGCGCACGCGACGCCTTCATCGCCCCGGCCAGGCCGCTGACCAGGGGTTTCATGAGCTTGGCCAGGGTCCAGATGGCGGCCACGCCGATGGCGCCGGCGCCGATGAAGCGGACGTAGTGGCTCCAACCGGCCTGGGCTACCGTAGCCGCGTCTCCGGCGACCCAGTGCAGATGGGTAAAATACGGGACTGCCCACGCCCAGCCTATGGCCGCGCCCAGCAACATCGCGATGCCCACCCACAGCCCCACCAGGTGTCCGATCGCAAACAACGCGAAGGACAGCCCGAAATCGAAGCCGGTGGCCCCGGCCCGGTCGCTGCCGACGCGGAAGTAGTCTGCCACGCTGCTGGCGAATACGCGGGTCTGCACGATCACGTAGAAGACCGCCGAAACGATCGAGCCCCACAACACCGCCTTGAGCCCCGCGCCGCCGGTCTCGACGGCGACCGCACCATCGGCGGCAGGCGCTTCGCCCGCACCTACTTTCAGCACCTCGGCGCATGCCACGCCTTCGGGATAAGGCAGGTCGGAGTCGGTCACCAGCGCGCGTCGCAGCGGGATCGTGTACATCACGCCCAGGATGCCGCCGGTAGCGCAGATGCCAGCCGAGATCCAGAACGGAAAGCCGGTCCAGAAACCCACGATCACCAGGCCGGGCAACACGAAGATGATTGCGGACAGCGTGCCGGCGGCGGAAGCCACCGTCTGCACGATGTTGTTTTCCTGGATCGTGGCGTCACGCATCGCCTTCAGGATGGCCATCGAGATCACCGCGGCGGGGATCGATGTGGAGAACGTCAGGCCTGCCTTCAATCCGAAATAGACGTTGGCAGCGGTGAACACGATCGTGATCGCGATGCCGATGATCACGCCACGGACGGTCAACTCACGGCGCGGCGAGCTGGGCAAGGCTGGCTGGCTCACAGGACGATCTCCCCCGATGAAAACTGTTGCGAACGATAGCGCGGAATGGCGGTCCGGCGATATTCCCCGGCGTCCGGGTCGCCAGGCATCAAGGCATCAGGTCCGGTGATACGCCCGCTCCAGTGCGGCAATGTGCTGGTTCAGTCGCGGACCCAGGTAACAATGGGAGCCGCACGGCAACAGTCCGACACGGCCGAATTCGCGCAGGTACCAGGACGGTGCTCGTGACACGAAGCCCTGCCGGTCACCTGTCACGTCATCACGACTGGTGAACACCTCCAGGAACGCCAGCCCTTCGAGCATCTCGCCGATGCCTTGCAGACCTGCCCGAATCTCCGCCGGCTTGAGGTAATGCAGTACATCCGTGCTGACGATGACGTCAAAGCGTGTGTCGAAACGCAGTTGTTGCAGCTCGCCGAACCGTGCCAGTCCGACATTGCGGCTGCGTCCATAGCGGGCCACAACGTATCCGCTGGCATCCAGACCAAGATAGTCGATGCCGGGACGCAGCTTGCGCAGTGGCGCGCGCCAGGCAGCTTCGCCGCAGCCGACGTCAAGCACGTTGCGCAGCGGCCGTCCAAGGTAATACTCGGCCTGCGCCACCACCATCGCCACCTTGCGCCGCAGCTCGGCAGCCGAGCCCACCGCATGGCGCGAGTTGCGGTACCACTTGTCGAAATAGTCGCGGTCGTAGGTTTTCGTCATCGGTGTTCATGCTGGATTTAGCCAGCCGCCATGTTATCGCGCCAATACCGCCCACCGACGCAAGGGGCATCACCTTCTGAATGCGTCGGCCTTGCCAGCATTGATCCCTCTTCCACACCAGGATGCTCCCATGGCCATGATCCGCTTTCGCCTCATCGGCAGCCGCGACGATGTCGACACCGTCGTCGCCGGCCTGCACGGCATGGATGGCATCGAACACATCGAGGAGATCGACGACCTGATGGCCGACATGCGCGACGACTCCAGCTCCAGCGAATCAGTGGGAGACAACCAGGCCCACGTTTACTGCATCGAAGTCGAGGTGCCTACCGATGACCGCGCTGACTCCGTGCGTGGGAGCGCAGAGGTACTCGCCCATGCCTGCGAGGCGGGTATCGAGTTCGTCGACGAATTCTGAACCACCCGCGCCTTCGAGCCGGCGCTTGTCATCCGCCATGCCCTTGCTGCGTTGAATGAACCTGTCTGCGGCCCTGCCAGCAGGCAGGTCTTGACCAGCAAGGATATTGCGCATGCACACAGCATCCAGTCGACGAAAGGGTCTCCTGATCGTGGCGTGCACCTGCCTGCTGCTGCTTGCGGCCGGGATCCCGCCGTCGGCCACGGCGACAACGGCAGCGGCATCCAAAGCTCCTGACGGGTTGACCCTCTCCGATATCCGCTGGCTGCGGCGTGCCAGCTTCGGTCTCGATTCCGCCACGCTGGAAAATTACCGCCAGCTCGGGCGTCAGCGCTGGCTCGACCAGCAACTGGCTGATCGCAACGACGCCCTCCCGCCAGCCGTGCGCGACCTGATCGCCTCCTACCCGGCACTCAGCACGCCGCCAGCGGACCTGCTTGCCGACGCGATCCAGGCACGGCGCGAATACAAATCCATGCCGGATGGCGACGCCAAGGTCGCGACGAAAAAGAAGCTTCAGAAACAGCTGCGCGACATGGGGCAGCAAGCCCAGCAGGCCGAACTGTTGCGTGCCATCTACGGCAGCAACCCGCTGAAGGAACAGATGGTCTGGTTCTGGCTCAACCATTTCAGCGTCTACGCCGCCAAGGGCCGCGTGCGCCTGCTGGCGGCGGACTATGAGGAGCACGTGATCCGGCCCCATGCACTGGGCAGGTTCCGCGATCTGGTACTGGCCACGTTGAAGAGTCCCGCCATGCTGGAGTTCCTCGACAATGCGAAGAACGTCAAGGGCAAGACCAACGAGAACTACGCACGTGAGTTGATGGAACTGCATACGCTTGGCGTGGGCTCCGGCTACACCCAGCAGGACGTGCAGCAATTGATGCTGATCCTGACCGGGGCCGGGATCGCGCCGAAGCCACCGCGCCGCGGTGGCCGTGCCGGCTTCGGCCAGGCCGGCTTCGTGCGCGAGGGCCTGTTCGTGATCAACCCGCGCAAGCACGACTTTCGCGACAAGACCTTCCTCGGTCAGGAGATCAAGGGCAGCGGCTACGGCGAGATTGAGCAGGCGGCGGACCTGATCAGCCGCCAGCCGGCCTGCGCACGCTTCGTCTCGCGCGAACTGGCCGAATACTTCGTCGCCGACAGCCCGCCGCCGGCCCTTGTCGAGGCGATGGCGCAGACCTTTCAGCGCACCGACGGCGACATCGCCGCCGTGCTACGCACGATGTTCGACTCGCCGGCCGTGCTTGTCGACAGCGCGAAGAAGTTCAAGGATCCGACCCAGTTCCTGGTATCGGCCATGAAGCTCGCCTACGACGGCCGCCCGGTCAGCGATGCCAAGCCGCTGCTCAACTGGCTGAACCAGATGGGCGAACCGGTTTTCGGCCGGATCACCCCTGACGGGTGGCCGCTGGACGGCGCCAGCTGGTCCGGCTCGGGCCAGATGGCGGCACGCTTCGCGGTGGCCCGCGCCATCGGCAGCGGACGCAACCGCTTGTTCACAGGCGACACCGGCGCAGCGGGGAATACCCGGCTCCCTCTGGTGCCCGCCATGGATTCGCCGCTCTACCGCACGGCCTTTGAGCCGTATCTGTCCAGCGCCACCCGCACCGCGCTGGGCAAGGCCAGCTCGCCCCAGGAATGGAACACTTACCTGCTGTCGTCACCGGACTTCAACTACCGCTGACCGCCAGCCCGGCCCAGCCCACGAGGTATGCCATGAACCGCCGAGAATTCCTGCTTGCCGCCGCCAGCGCGGCCGTGGCATTGCCGACGCTGTCCTTTACCGGGCGCCTGTTTGCCGCGCCGGCGAATTCGCCGCGTTTCCTGCTGGTGTTCCTGCGCGGCGGCTACGATTGCAACAACCTGCTGGTGCCCTGCGCCAGCGATTTCTACTACGAGTCGCGCCCCTCGCTGGCCATCGCCCGCCCCGACGCAGCCAATCCGAACAGTGCGATTCCGCTGGACGCACAGTGGGGGCTGAACCCGGTGCTGCGCGATTCGATTCTCCCGCTGTGGCAGAACAAGCAGATCGCCTTCGTGCCGTTTGCCGGCACCGACGACTTGTCGCGCAGCCATTTCGAGACGCAGAACAATATTGAATCCGGCCAACCCACCGAGCACCGCTCCGGCTTCCGCTCGGGGTTCCTGGCGCGCCTGTCCGGCCAGCTCACCGGCGCGCCGGCGATCGCGTTCACCAGGAACCTGCCCCTGAGTTTCCAGGGCGCCGCCAGGGACATCCCGAACATCTCGCTGAAGGCCGATCCGAAGGCACAGTTCAATGCGAAACAATCGGCGATCCTCAGCGACATGTACAAGAACACGCCACTGGCCGCGGCCACGGCAGATGGACTGGCCCTGCCCGCCACCATTTCCGGCGATTTGCGCAACGAGATGATCAAGGCCAGCCGCGGCGCGCCCAGCGCGCGCAGTTTCGCCACCGAAACCCGGCGCATCGCCACGCTGATGCGCGACCAGTACCGGCTCGGCTTCGTCGACGTGGGCGGCTGGGACACCCACGTCAACCAGGGCAGTGTCACGGGTGGGCTGGCCAACAACCTGCGCAACCTTGGCGAAGGCCTGGCTGCCTACGCCGACGCCTTGGGCGAGCAATGGAACAACACCACCGTGGTGGTGCTGTCCGAGTTCGGCCGCACCTTCCGCGAGAACGGGGACAAGGGCACCGATCATGGCCATGGCACGGTGCACTGGGTGCTCGGTGGCAAGGTCAACGGGGGTCGCATCGCCGGTGAACAGGTGGCCGTGAACCCGTCCAGCCTGCTGCAACATCGCGACTACCCGGTGCTGACCAACTATCGCGACATGCTCGGCGGCCTGTTCGCGCGCATCTGGGGCCTGACGGACGGCCGCTTGCAAGCGGTGTTTCCGCAGGCGCAGGCACGGGATCTGCACCTGGTCTGACCGGGAAGCGCACGGCCCCGGCATGTGTCTGGCCGCGTATCAATGCAAGCGGGTCCGCGGCACGCGACGCGGCGTGGCGGACACCCGCCCGGTGCGATCACTCGCATCCCGATCGCGTTGCCCGGCCCCGGTTCATGTCCGCTCTCGGGGTAATTCGCGATTCGGGCACGGATTCAGGCTCCACGCCGTGGACGCTTCAGGGAAGATCGTGGATCGCCATTCCCGGCGTTGCCCATCATGACGCGAGTAGCATGCTGGCACATGCGTTGGTTTGGCGGGCGCACATCCTTGACTGGTCATTGCTGCTGCCACGAGCTCCACAGAGACTCAGGACCGGCGTGACATGGCGTCTTGCTTTACGGAGTGGTCGATGACTGTGCAGAGCATCATGTCGACGCGACTGGTAACGGTCGAGCTGGACGACAAGCTGAAAGCCGTCAAGGAAATCTTCGACAGGATGAAATTTCATCACTTGCTGGTGGTGGAAGAAGGTCGACTCGTCGGCGTGGTCTCGGATCGCGATCTGCTGCGCGCGCTAAGCCCGTTCATTGGCGGCATGATGGAAGCTGATCGTGACGTGGCGACCCTCAACCGGCGCGTCCACCAGATCATGACGCGCAAGCTGATCACCCTGGAGCCGCAGTCTGCGGTGGCCGATGCGGCCGCGTTGTTCCTGGCCCACGACATCTCATGCATTCCCGTCGTCGACAAGGCATCCAGGCCGGTAGGTATCCTCAGCTGGCGAGATGTGCTGAGATCGGCGGCGGCGCCACCATCGCGCGACGCCGGCCAGGTTGCCAGCGCACCCATTCAATCGTCTTGAGGGAATGCCATGCCTCCACATTGCCGGGTCGCCATTGCTATTCTGTCGGCAACCTTGTTTGCTGCGCCAGTGTGTGCCACCGACGATGTAGCCCCCACGCCGACTACCGCGCACATACTGGCCCAGTCAAGCGCCAGCGAGTGGCGCACGCCCGACCTGCACAACCTGCTGGTCATGCAATTGCCCACCGGCCGCGTGCTGATCGAGCTGGCCCCGGATTTCACCCCGCTCCACGCCGCGAACATTCGCACGCTGGTGCGGGAGCACTACTTCGACGGCCTGTCGATCAACCGGGTGCAGGACAACTTCGTCGCCCAATGGGACGATCCGGCCAGCGACGTGGACAAGCCCGATCCGCGCAAACTCAAGTCACTGGGCAGCGCCAAGTCGACGCTGCCGCCGGAGTACACGCGCCCGATCGATGCGACGTTGCCGTGGACCGAGCTGCGCGATGGCGACGTTTACGCCGCGCAGGTGGGGTTCTCCGAAGGCTTCCCCCTGGCACGCGACCCGACCAGCGGTCAGGAATGGCTGACGCATTGCTACAGCATGGTGGGTGTGGCGCGTGACAATGCGCCGGAGAGTGGCAACGGCAGCTCATTGTACGTGGTGATCGGCCAGGCTCCACGTCGACTCGATCGCAATCTGGCGATTGCCGGGCGCGTGCTGGAAGGCATGCCATTGTTGTCCGCGCTGCCACGCGGCGACGGTCCGATGGGCTTCTACAGCAAGCCCTCCCAGCGCACCCCGATCAAGTCGGTGCGGCTGGCGTCCGACTTGCCGCCCGCCCAGCGTCCCGGCGTGCAGGTGCTGCGCACGGACAGCGCCACCTTCGCGGCCTTGCTGGATGCACAGCGCCATCGCCACGACGCGTTCTACCGGGTGTCGTCAGGCAAGGTCGGCGTGTGCAATGTCGACGTGCCGGTGCGCAACGCCAAAACGACCGCGCCAGCGCCATAGCGCTCGCTCCCGCGCAAGCTGACCGGCCCGACGCACCGGCTCAATCAGCGAGACGTGCGCGCGTGCCCGGATGGAGAAAGTGTGCGGGAGTGGTGGTGCGAGCACCGTGCTTGCGGGTTATCTGGTCGGTCTTCGCATGTCCGCGCTGCCATGTCGTTGCGGGTTTCCCGAGCCTCAAACACGGGTGTCACCGGCTGTACGCTTGCCTCACTGCCTTGATCTTCAAGGCAAACCCGTATACTTCGGTGCCCTCCCACCCGGCGGCCGAGACCCGTGAGCGAGCTGGCTGTATTCATTGCCGTCGGTGTGCTGGCGCAGCTGGTCGACGGCGCGCTTGGCATGGCCTTCGGGGTAACCTCATCCGGCTTGTTGCTGGCGTTGGGCATGCCACCGGTGGCGGCCAGTGCCAGCGTGCATTACGCGGAGACGTTCACCTGCAGCGCGTCCGGCATCAGCCACTTCCTGGCCGGCAACGTACGGCGCGCCCTGGTCCTTGCGCTGGTCATTCCCGGCGTGCTCGGTGCCTTGCTTGGCGTGTGGATCGCGATCCACGTCCCCTCGACCTGGATGCGTGCATTGATGGCACCCTATCTGCTCGGCATGGGCGCGTTCCTGCTGTTCCGCAGTACCCGTCCCCCAGGTCAACGCCAGGACATACCGCGTGGCACCGCTCCCACCGGGTTCGTCGCTGGCCTGGTCGACACGATCGGAGGCGGCGGCTGGAGCGCAATTACGGTCACCATGCTGCTGGCGCGTGGTCTGCCCCCGCGCGCGGTGATCGGCAGCGTGCATCTGGCCAAAGCCGTGGTGAGCATTGCCGCCAGCGTGAGCTTCCTGCTCGCCATCGGCGTCAGTCACGCCATGGCCGTGGTGGGCCTGATCATCGGCGGTGCGTTGGCCGCGCCATTCGGCGCCGTGTTCGTGCGCTGGGTGCCGGCACGCGTCGCCACGGCGTTGGCAGGCCTGGCAGTGCTCGCGCTGGGGCTCGGCAACACGATTCGCCTGTTCGCGTAAATCGTTCACTACAATGCGCCGATGAACACCATCCAGCCTTGTCCGATCGAGGTGCGCGGCAGCGCCAGACGTCCGCTCGGCATGAGCCCGACCCGTTTCCTGCGTGACTATTGGCAGAAGCGCCCGCTGCTGATCCGCAATGCCTTCGCCGACTTCCAGCCGCCAGTCCAACCGGACGATCTGGCTGGCCTGGCCTGCGAACCCGCGGCGCTGGCCCGCCTGATCGTGCATGACGAGAAGCGCGACCACTGGCAGGTCAACGCCGGTCCGCTGACCGAGGCCGACTTCGCGGGCACGCCCGAGCGCAACTGGACCTTGCTGGTACAGGACGTCGACAAGTGGGATGCCGACGTGGCCGGTCTGTTGCAGCACTTCAGCTTCCTGCCGAGCTGGCGGGTCGACGACGTGATGGTCTCCTATGCCGAACCTGGCGGCGGCGTCGGCGCGCATGTCGACCAGTACGATGTGTTCCTGCTGCAAGGCCTGGGCCAGCGCCACTGGGCCATAAGCGACGATCCATTGGCGCCGAAAGCATGCCGTCACGATGTCGAACTGAAGCAGCTGGTGCAATTCGAGCCCACCCACGAATGGCTGCTCGACCCGGGCGACATGTTGTACCTGCCGCCGGGGGTGCCGCACGATGGCGTGGCGTTTGGAGGACCGTGCATGACGTTCTCGATCGGCATGCGCGCGCCCTCGCAGGCAGAGTTGACCGGCGACCTGGCCGACTACATCGTCGAACAGCTGCCGGACGAGCTGCGCTACGCCGATCCCGACCTCAAACCCGCCCGGGCCACCGGCGAGATCGACTCCGCCGTGCTCGATCGTCTGAAACACGCGTTGCCGTTCGCCGCCGTGTTGCGCGATGACTTGCTGCATGACTGGTTCGGTCGATTCATCACCCGCTACCGCAACGCGCAGGCACCCGCGGCGCTGGGCCAGCCGTTGAGCGCAGAGGCGCTGACCACGAAACTGGCCGGCGGCGCGCAGCTGCTGCGCCACCCGTGGTCGCGCCTGGCCTGGAGCCGCGGCAGGGCCGGCTGCGTGCTGTACGCGAGCGGCCAGGCCTACCCGGCTACGCCCGCGCTGGCGCAACGCTTGTGCGAAGAACGGGAACTGACGCCGGAGCGCAAATTGCCGGCGTCGGAGTGCAACCTGCTGCTCGCCCTGGTCAATGACGGTCACCTGTTGCTGCGCATATCGCGCCGACGTCGATGAAACTGCAGCACTTCCATGTCGAGATTGCCGACTGGTCGCGCGCGGACCAGCGCGATGCCTTGCTCGACCTGCGGCACAAGGTGTTCATCGAGGAACAGCACGTGCCCGAGCAGCGCGAGCGCGATGGCCTGGATGGTGACTGCTGGCATGTGCTGGCCCGCGATGCCGCCGGCCAGCCGATTGGCTGTGGCAGGCTCACCCCGGCGCACAAGATCGGCCGCATGGCGGTGCTGCCCGACTGGCGCGGCCAGGGCGTGGGCGTGGCCTTGCTGCGCGAACTGATCAGCCGCGCGCGGACCCAGGGTTGGCCCGAGGTGGCACTGGATGCCCAGGTCAGCGCGATCGGATTCTACGAACGCGCCGGTTTCGTGGCACATGGCGAGGAATTCGAGGATGCGGGCATGGCCCATCGGTCGATGCGCGTGTCACTGACCGATACAGGCATCCGCCCGCCGTCGCCGCTGCACGATATCGGTACCCTTCCCGCCAGCACGCGCGATGAAATCGCTGCAGCCCGGCTGCAACTTCTCGGCGATGCCCGTCATCGGCTGGCAATCCGGTTGCCGGTGCTTGACGACGAGAACTACGCCAGCGTGCAGGAGTTGGACCAATTGCGGCGCATCGCCATCTCCGGTCGCAGCGCGCTGATCCGCGTGCTGTTGCACGATCCCGACGCCGCCTTGCGCAACGACCACCGATTGATCGCCCTGGCGCAGCGCTTGCCCAGCTCGATCCAGATCCGGGTGCCGGTGGACGAGGTTGATCTCACCTGGGCCTCGGCCTGCCTGCTGAACGACGTGGGCGGATACCTGTTCCTGCCGGACGCGCAGCGTACCCGGGGACGTGCCGCCCGCAGCCACCGCGCCAACGCCGCACCGCTGCAGCAGCACTTCGACGAAGTGTGGGATCGTTCCGAGCGCGCCAGCGTGTTGCAGTCGCTGGATATCTGACCTCGGCTGACGCCGGATGAACGACAGCTGGCCTGCGATTTCCCCGTCCGAAACACGACGCTTCTCCCAGTGACAGCGTGTAACGCATCCCTCGCGGTGCCAACAGCAACCGTGAAGCCACGCCGCAACCCGCTTGCAGCCCGGCCACGGCTTGCCGCACTGCGGCATGCGAAGGGTATAATTGGGCGGATTATTCCCCGTCATCCGCATGAGCAGCTGGTCGGACTTGAAAACCGGCTGAAAATCGCGACGTTCTTGCTCACACGGATGGCTGCAAGCCCCCTTTCATGCCGGTGGTGACGTGAGCACAAACCTGATCCGCGAGTTTTTCGATTCTTCCCAACTCGCTGGCGGCAACGCCGATTACGTGGAATCGCTGTACGACGCCTGGCTGGTCGATGCGACGGCCGTTCCTGCCGATTGGGCGACCTATTTCGAGACGTTCAAGGGACGCGAGTCGGGCGATGTCCCTCACGGTGGCGCCATCGCGCGGATAGAAGCGGCGCAGAAGCAGCGTCACAACGGGGCCGTCGCGGTCCCGATGAGCGACGAATACGCCCGCAAGCAGGCCGGGGTGCTGCGTCTGCTGACCGCCTACCGCTCGCGCGGCCATCTCGCCGCCGATCTTGACCCGCTTGGCCTCGCCGAAAAGATGACGGCGCCCGACCTGGGCCTGCCGTTCCACGGCCTGTCCGACGCCGATCTCGACACCGAGTTCGACACTGGCAACTACGCCGGCGGTGGCAAGCGACTGAAGCTGCGCGATCTGCTGGTCGCGCTCAAGCGAACCTACGCCAGCACGATCGGCGCGGAATTCATGCACATCAGCAATCATGAACAGCGCAACTGGATCTACAGCAGGCTGGAACAACAGGCTGGCGAAGCCGGATTGGACAAGACTGGCAAACAGCGAGTGCTGGACGGTCTGACCGCGGCCGAAGGCCTGGAACGCTATCTACACACGAAATACGTTGGCCAGAAGCGCTTCTCGCTGGAAGGTGGCGACAGCCTGATCCCGCTGATCGACGACGTGGTGCGTGCGGCAGGCGACAACGGCATCAAGGAACTGGTGATCGGCATGGCCCATCGCGGCCGCCTCAACATGCTGGTCAACATCCTGGGCAAGCCGCCCAAGACCCTGTTCGACGAATTCGAGGGCAAGTTCGACAACGCCGACGACCCGGCACATTCGGGCGACGTGAAGTACCACATGGGCTTTTCGGCCGACGTCAAGACGCCCAAGGGCGGCGTGCACGTGGCGCTTGCGTTCAACCCGTCGCATCTGGAAGTCGTGAACCCGGTCGTCACCGGCTCGGTGCGCGCGCGCCAGACTCGTCGCCGCGACACCTTGCACACGGAGTCGATGGCCGTGCTGATCCACGGCGATGCGGCGTTTGCCGGCCAGGGCGTGAACATGGAGCTGTTAAACATGTCGCAGGCCCGTGGCTTCAAGATCGGCGGCAGCCTGCACATCGTGATCAACAACCAGATCGGCTTCACCATCTCCAACCCGCAGGACGCGCGCTCCACGATGTACTGCACCGATCTGGCCAAGATGGTCAACGCGCCGGTGCTGCACGTGAATGGCGATGATCCCGAGGCGGTCATCCTGGTTACCCGCCTGGCCTACGATTTCCGCAAGCAATTCCGCCGCGACGTGGTGATCGACCTGGTCTGCTATCGTCGCCACGGCCACAACGAGGCGGACGAACCCGCGGCCACCCAGCCGATGATGTACCAGATCATCCGCAAGCGTCCGACCGCGCGTGACCTGTACCAGCTGCAGTTGGTGAAGCAAGGCATGCTGGCCGAAGGCGACGCCAAGAAGCAATTCGATGCCTACCGCGACCGGCTGGAAGCCGGGGCGCCGATGACGGATCTGGATCCGTCGCCGACCCGCGACAGCCCCGTCGACTGGGTCCGTTTCCTCGACGGCGAGCTGTCAATGGCCGCTGACACCACGGTGCCGAAAAAGAAGCTGCGCGAGCTGGCCGACAAGATCCTCAGTGTGCCCCCCGAAATCACCTTGCAGGCCCGTGTCGCCAAGATCTATGACGACCGCCGCAAGATGGCCGCCGGCGAGCAGCCCGCGGACTGGGGTTTTGCCGAGAACCTGGCCTACGCGACCTTGATCGATGCCGGTTACGACATGCGCCTGGTCGGCCAGGACACGGGGCGAGGCACCTTCTTCCACCGGCATGCCGTGCTGCACGACCAGAAGGACGGGCGTACATACATGCCGCTGGCCACGGTGCGCGGAGACGCCGACGTCGAGGTGATCGACTCCTTGCTCAGCGAACTGGCCGTGATGGCTTTCGAGTACGGCTACTCCACCACCGATCCCGACACGCTCAACATCTGGGAGGCGCAGTTCGGCGATTTCGCCAACGGCGCCCAGGTAGTGATCGATCAGTTCATCAGCTCCGGGGAGGCGAAGTGGAACCGTCTGTGTGGCCTGGTGCTGCTGCTGCCACATGGCTACGAAGGCCAGGGTCCGGAGCACTCCTCCGCGCGCCTGGAGCGCTTCCTGCAGCTGTGTGCGATGGACAACATGCAGGTGTGCGTACCGACCACGCCGGCGCAGGATTTCCACATGATCCGTCGCCAGATGCTGCGCGACGTGCGCAAGCCGCTCATCGTGATGACACCGAAATCGCTGTTGCGGCACAAGCTGGCCGTGTCCTCGATGGACGAGCTGGCCAACGGCGGCTTCCAGCTGGTCATCGGCGAGCATCGCACGCTGACGGCAAAGAAGGTGAAGCGCGTGGTGCTTTGTTCGGGCAAGGTCTATTACGACCTGCTGGAAGACGCCGAGAAGCGCGACCTGACCGACGTCGCGCTTGTCCGCGTCGAGCAGCTGTACCCATTCCCGCGTTCCGAAGTCACCGCTGAGCTGGACAAGTATCCGTCCGCGAAGGAGGTGATCTGGTGCCAGGAGGAACCGATGAACCAGGGCGCCTGGTTCCAGATCCGCCACCATCTGCAGGCATGTACCGGAACGAAGCACAGTCTTTCGTACGCCGGGCGTGCGCGTTCTCCGGCACCGGCTGCCGGTCACCACAACACCCATGTCGCTGAACAGGCTGCGCTGGTCGAACAGGCGCTGGCCGGGTCCATCGGCACGGATCATGCGGCAGAATAAGCCTTCACGCACCGCGCGGCCAGGCAGGCCGCCTCGTTGATTGTCGCACTCACGCGCGAGCACACAAACTCCAAGGGCCGTCATGTCCATTGAACTCAAAGTACCCGTCCTGCCCGAATCCGTCTCCGACGCCACCATCGCCAGCTGGCACAAGAAAGCCGGTGATGCGGTAGCGCGCGACGAGAACCTGGTCGACCTCGAAACCGACAAGGTGGTGCTCGAAGTCCCCTCGCCGGTCGACGGTGTGCTGAAGGAAATCAAGCAACAGGTCGGCGACACCGTGAACGGTGAGCAGGTCATCGCGATCATCGAGGAAGGCGCGGCTGCGGCTCCGGCCAAGCAGGAACCGAAGGAAGCATCGAAACAGGAAGCCAGGGCTCCCGCGCCAGCCAAGGCCGAGCAGCCGAAGGCGGAAAAGAGCGTGCCCAAGGGTGCCGAAGATCTCTCGCCCGCCGGTCGCCGCGTTGCCACCGAGGAGGAAATCGATCCCTCCAAGGTCACCGGCACCGGTCGCGATGGTCGCGTCACCAAGGAAGACCTGGTCAATTACGGCAAGGGCTCCAGCACTGCGGCGACAATGGCTCCTGCAGCGAAGCCGACGCCCGGATCGCGTCCGGAAGAGCGCGTGCCGATGACACGCATGCGCACACGCATCGCCGAGCGCCTGATGCAGTCGAAGAACTCGATTGCCATGCTCACCTCCTTCAACGAAGTGAACCTGGCCGAAGTGGTGAAGATGCGCAAGGCGCTGGGCGAGGCGTTCCAGAAGGAACACGGCATCAAGCTCGGCTTCATGAGTTTCTTCGTCAAGGCCGCGGCCGAAGCGCTGAAACGCTATCCGTACGTCAACGCCTCGGTCGACGGCAACGACGTCATCTACCACGGTTACCAGGACATCTCGATCGCCGTGTCGACCGACAAGGGGCTGGTCACGCCCGTGCTGCGCGACGTGCAGGACATGAGCTTCGCCGATGTCGAGCAAGGCATTGCTGACTACGCCACCAAGGCGCGCAACAACAAGCTGTCGCTGGACGACCTGCAGGGCGGCACCTTCACCATCACCAACGGCGGCACCTTCGGCTCGCTGCTGTCGACCCCGATCGTCAACCCGCCGCAAAGCGCGATCCTTGGCATGCACACAATCAAGGAGCGCGCCATCGTCGAAAACGGCCAGATCATCGCCGCGCCAATGATGTACATCGCGATCAGCTACGACCATCGCATCATCGACGGCAAGGACGCGGTCCTGTTCCTGGTCGACATCAAGAACCAGCTGGAAAATCCGCAGCGGATGTTGCTGGGGCTCTGATGGCGGCCCCCGCCATCAGAAAATTGGTAACCTGGCTCTGATACCAGCAAGAACTTGAAAGTCTGTTCTTGCCGGCTGTCTTTCCATCGCCAGAGCACTTCTTCTGTTTCAACCGCGGGCCTCACCAGCCCGCCAGCAAGGAATTCGTCATGAGCGAAAAATACGATGTCATCGTCATCGGCGCCGGTCCGGCCGGCTATGTGGCCGCGATCCGCGCCGCGCAGCTGGGCCTGAAGACGGCCTGCGTGGATGCCTTCGTCGGCAAGGACGGCAAGCAGGCGCTGGGTGGCACCTGCCTCAACGTGGGCTGCATTCCCTCCAAGGCGCTGCTCGATTCCTCGCGCCAGTTCCACAACCTCACCAGCAACTTCGACGTGCACGGCATCAGCGCCGACAATCCGCGCATCGATGTGCCGACCTTCATCGGTCGCAAGGACAAGATCGTCAAGCAGTTCACCGGCGGCGTGGCGCAGTTGTTCAAGGCCAACAAGGTCACCGCGTATTTTGGTACCGGCAAGCTGCTCAAAGGCAATCAGGTCGAGATCACTGATGACGCCGGTAAAAAAGAGACGATCAGCGCCACCAACGTGATTCTCGCCCCAGGTTCGGTAGCGATCGAGCTGCCATTCGCGAAGTTCGACGGCAAGGCGATCGTCGACAATGCCGGCGCGCTGGACTTTGCCAAAGTACCCAAGCGCCTTGGCGTGATCGGCGCCGGCGTGATTGGGCTGGAACTGGGCAGCGTGTGGAAGCGGTTGGGTTCTGAAGTCACCATCATCGAGGCGTTGCCTGACTTCCTTGGCGCCGCCGACGCCGACATCGCGAAGGTCGCCCAGCGCGAGTTCAAGAAGCAGGGGCTCGATATCAAGCTCGGCGCCAAGTTGTCCAAGGCCGAGGTGAAGAAAGATGGCGTACACCTGGTCTACGCCGACAAGGACGGCGAGCAAAAGCTCGTCGTCGACAAGCTGCTTGTGGCGGTGGGTCGTCGTGCTTACACCACGGGCCTGCTGGCCGAGGACACCGGCGTGAAGCTGGACGAGCGTGGTCGCATCGTGGTGGACGAGCACTGCCACACTGGCGTGGATGGCGTGTGGGCCGTCGGCGATGCGGTGCGTGGCCCGATGCTTGCCCACAAGGGTTCCGAGGAAGGCGTGGCGGTAGCGGAGTGGATCGCCGGCAAGGCCGGCCACGTCAACTACGACACGATTCCCTGGGTGATCTATACCGAACCGGAAATCGCCTGGGCCGGCAAGACCGAGCAGCAGCTCAAGGACGAGGGCGTGCCGTACAAGGTGGGTAGCTTTCCGTTTGCCGCGAACGGCCGTGCCGTGGCGATGAACGAGGCCATCGGTCAGGTAAAGATGATTGCCCACGCCGAGACCGACCGCATCCTGGGCGTGCACATGGTCGGTCCGGGAGTGTCCGAGCTGATCGCCGAGTGCGTGGTCGCGATGGAGTTCAAGGGGTCGTCCGAAGACATGGCGCGCATTGTCCACGCGCATCCGACGCTGTCCGAAGTGGTGCACGAGGCCGCGTTGTCGGTCGACAAGCGCGCCATCCACAAGGGCAATTGACCTTCGATACGCACCTGTAGGAGCGCACCTTGTGCGCGAACGCTTTTCGATGTCGTGACGAAAGAGCGCGCCCCCAGCATGCGCTCCTGCCCAATATTCAAACAACGCCTGAGGTTCCATGTCGCAACCCACCGCCATCTGCGTCTACTGCGGCTCAAGCAGCGGCAAGCATCCGGAATATGCCGAGCTGGCCGCTGCCTTTGGCCAGGAGATGGCGCGACGCGGCATCGGCCTCGTCTATGGCGGCGGCAACGTCGGTTTGATGGGCGTCATCGCCGACGCCGTGCTGGCTGGCGGCGGCAAGGCGACCGGGGTGATCCCGCGGCAGCTGGTGGAGCTGGAAATGGCCCATCCGCGCTTGAGCGAATTGGTGGTGGTCGACACCATGCACCAGCGCAAGACGCGCATGTACGAGTTGTCGGATGCGTTCGTCGCGCTGCCCGGCGGTTTCGGCACCATGGACGAGATCTTCGAAATGCTGACCTGGGCGCAACTCGGCCTGCATCGCTACCCCTGCGCGTTTCTTGACGTGCGGGGCTACTACCACGACCTGCGCTTGTTGATGGAACACATGGTCGCCGAGGACTTCGTCAAGCCCGGCCAGCGCGACAGTGTGTGGTTCGGTGATTCGATGGACGCGTTGTTCAGCTGGATGGCCAGCTACGATGGTGGCAACGCTTCACGGGTGATCGGTCCGGCCAGCATCAAGGCCTGACCGGCCATCTGCAAGGGAGAGATCGAGATGACCGCGTTCCGTGCCTTTCGTATCCATCACGACGACGCGAGCTACCGCGCCGGCATCGAGGCGATGGATACCGACGCATTGTCGCCCGGCGAAGTATTGATCAAGGTCGCGTACTCGTCGGTCAACTACAAGGACGCACTGGCCGGTACCGGCAAAGGCCGCATCCTGCGACATTTTCCGCTCAATGGCGGCATCGATGTCGCCGGCCGGGTCATCGCTTCTGCCGATCCTGCGTTCAGGCAAGGCCAGGCCGTGCTGTGCACGGGTAGCGGACTGTCGGAAACCCGCGATGGTGGTTATGCACAGTACGCACGGCTGGACGCGCGCTGGACCATTCCGCTGCCACCCGGCCTGAGTCTGCGCGAGAGCATGATCCTGGGCACCGCCGGCTTCACGGCCGCACTGGCCTTGCTGCGCATGCAGGACAATCGGCAGACGCCGACGCTGGGTCCGATCGCTGTCACCGGCGCCAGCGGTGGCGTGGGCCAGCTCGCGATCGACATATTCAGCCGTGCCGGCTACACGGTGCACGCGATCAGTGGCAAAACCGATCATTTCGATTTCCTGCGCGAACTGGGTGCCAGCGTATGCATTGATCGCCACCAGCTGGGCTTCAGCGGCAAACCGATCGACTCGGCGCGCTTCGGCGGTGCGCTGGACAACGTCGGCCACGGCATGCTCGCCGGGCTGCTGCCGCTCATCAGTCCTTACGGCAACGTGGCCCTGTGCGGCAATGCCGGGGGCATCGCTTTCGACAGCACGGTCATGCCGTTCATCATCCGTGGCGTAAGCCTGCTCGGCGTGGCTTCGGCCGGTACCGCGCGCAACATCCGTGATGAGGTCTGGAGGCGTCTGGCCGGCGAGTGGAAACCGAAATGTCTGGATCGCATTTCCACCTGCGAGATCGGCCTGGATGAACTGCCCGACGTGTTCGAGCGCATGCTCGCCGGAAAGTCTTTCGGGCGCACGCTGGTGCGCGTCGACTCCACGCTTTGACGCGGGCATGGTTGGAAGTACCATCGTCACGCCTTAGTATCATCGAACCTAGCCGGGAACCTTCAACTTATGGCACGCATCCTGATCGTCGACGACTCTCCCTCGCAGCTGTTGGGCATCAAGCGAATCGTCGAGAAACTCGGGCATGAGACGCTGTCCGCCGAAGACGGAGCTGCGGGCGTGGAAGTGGCCAAGGCGGAAATGCCCGACCTGATCCTGATGGACGTAGTCATGCCGAACCTCAACGGCTTCCAGGCCACGCGCACCATCAGCAAGAATCCCTCGACCGCGCATATCCCGATCATCCTGGTGACTACCAAGGATCAGGAGACCGACAAGGTCTGGGGCATGCGTCAGGGCGCCAAGGCCTACGTGACCAAGCCGATCAAGGAAGAGGAACTGGTCAAGGCGCTCGACGAATTTCTGCCGCACTGAAGCGACCGTGCCCGCCCAACAAGAACGGCGCCCACGGGCGCCGTTCTTGTTGGGCCTGACGCGAGGAAAATCTAGCTCTCGCTGTAATCCTGATACGATTTTTCCTCGACCAGTTGCGAGCCCAGCTTGAGGTTGATCGCCCGCTTGAACGCCGCGCGTTCGTCGTTGCGAAAGTACACCGAGCGGGCCAGCTCGATGAAGGCCTGGTCGAACTCGCGCGCACGTTCCTTCAGTCGAATCTTGTCCTCGATGTCCCAAAGCAGCTCGTTGACGGCAAACAGGCCGGCACGTTCAACGCCAATATCGCGCTGCGAGGCTTCGTCGTTGGCCCAGACGGCGATGAGCAGATCCAGCTCGTTGCGCACGTTGGCCAGCTTGGCGTCGTCGGTCATCCGCCGCGACTTGATTTCAAGAATGGTGATCTTGTCGATCAACTCGCCGTAGGAGACGGGGGTCTGGATCAGGCTCATGCTTTACTCCCTCGATAGGGCGTCAAACCGTCAGGCGAAACGCGTCCTGCTGCACCAGGGCGCAGGCCTTGGCCACATCGGCATCCAATGCGCGGTCACGGTGCATGAAATCGATATGACGACGCAGGATCGCATGCGCGTCGCGTACGCGCGAGCCGGCGTGGAAATCGTCTGCCCCGGCCAGGGCGTTGGCCAACTGCCGCACCTCGGCCACGAACTGTTCGTAATGCGGGTGGCCTTCGCGAGGCGCGTTGGCGATCTTGGCGGCCACGGCCTGCCAGTCTCCACGGCTGGCCAGCCTGCGTGCGGCATTGAGCATTTCCTGACGGTAGTCCAGTGCCTGCGCAGCGGTGTAAAGCTCCAGCGCCAGTACGTGGCCCAGGTCATCAACCATCTCCAGTACGTGACGCGCCTCATTGGCACCCATCGAGACGTGATCCTCGGCATTCGCGCTGGTCGGCACCGAGTAAACGCTGGCCGGATGCGCGCGGGTGGCCAGGTCGTTGACCAGGGCCGCCGCGGTGTACTGCACGATCATGAAGCCGGAATCGGTGCCATCCTCGTTGCCGGTGAGGAATCCCGGCAAGCCATCGTTGGTCGCCGCGTCAACCAGCTTGTTGAGACGTCGCTCGGAAATCGAGGCCAGTACCGGCAGTGCCGCCTTCACGTAACTCATGGCCAGCGCCAGCGGCATGCCGTGGAAGTGTCCGGCCGAGATCACCTGGTCCTCGATGAACTGCACATCCTCCTTGTCGGGGAAGATCAGCGGATTGTCCGTGACCGAATTCAGCTCGATGTCGAACACGCGGCAGGCCTGGCTCCAGGCGTCGCGCACGGCTCCATGCACCTGCGGCATGCAGCGCAGGCTGTAGGCATCCTGTGGCTGGTGTTTCTTGCCGCCCTTGAACGGCAGGAAACGGCTGTAGAACGCCTCGCGACCGTGGCGCTGGTTGGTCGGCACCCAATCCCAGCTGATGTCGAAGCTGAGCGCCTGATCATCCGGCTCGCTCCACGCTTCGGCACTCCACGACTTGAAACGCGGCACCAGATGATAGGGAATATCCAGCAAGGTCGAGCCATCCAGCAACGCGCACACACGCGCCGCGGTGTCTACCTGGCCCGGGTGAGGCCGCAGGGCATGCACTTCGGGACGCAAGGCGCCACTGCGACCGGCAAATGCATCCAGGGTCATGGCCGCCGCCAGGTCGGCGGTATCCAGCAACTGTCCCAGTCTGTCCAGCGCCAGCGTACCGGTCGCCAGCATTTGCGCCGTACCGTTGTTGAGGGCCAGACCTTCCTTGAACGACAGGCGGATCGGTACCAGCCCGGCATGTTTCAATGCCTCGGCACCAGGCATCCGCCTGCCTTGGTAAAATGCCTCGCCGCCGCCCAGCAGGACGATCGCCAGATGCGACAGCGGCGCCAGGTCACCACTGGCGCCGACCGAACCCTTCTCCGGAACCACCGGCACCACGCCGGCGTTCAGCATCGCGGTCAGTGCTTCAAGCGTGCTCACCCGGATACCGGAATGACCGCGCATCAGCGTGTTGATGCGGATCACCAGCATCGCCCGCACCACCTCTGCGGCGAAAGGCTTACCCACGCAAACGGCATGGGTAATGATCAGGTTGTGCTGCAACTCCTCCAGCAGGGTGCCTTCGGGCTGGTGCGGGTTGCGCCCGGGAAGTTCATCACGCAGCCGGTGCGCACCGAGCAGCTTGTCGGCGTTGCTGCCAAACCCCGTGGTGACGCCGTAGATGGGCTCGCCGCAGCTGACTTTTTCGGCCAGGAAATCGGCGGCGCGCTGCACGCGCGCCAGCCCGGCGGGATCCAGCGAAACGCTGCAGCCGCCGCGCGCTATGGCCACCAGTTGCGCGCGAGTCAGGCTGTTGCCGTCGAGAACTATGGTTTCGCCCACTGCAAGATGCTCCGCTTGATTGCCGCTGTTCCCGAATCCATGAATGACGATAAAGGCGGCGTCCCTCAGCCCATCGCCGCGGCCTGCTCCAGTTCCACCCGCAACGTCTTGACCAACTCGTCGCGCGCCACCTCGAACTGATCCGCACGGCGCAGGTCCTTCACCGTCACTACGCACTTGGCGATTTCCTCCTCGCCCAGCACGATCACGAAGCGGATACCGGCGCGGTCGGCGTACTTGAACTGCTTGCCCAGCTTGCCGCCTTCGAGCACCACTTCGGTCGCGATGCCCGCGCCACGCAGTTCGCCCGCCAGGGCCAGGTAAGCCGGTAATTGGGCCTCGTCCATGTGCGTCACCAGCACGTCGACCGTGCTGGTCGCGGTGTTGATCAACCCGGCATCACGCAATTGCCAGTAAAGCCGGGTCAAGCCAATCGAAATGCCCACACCCGGCAAATGGGACTTGGTGTACTGCCCCGCCAGGTTCTCGTAACGGCCGCCCGAGCAAATCGAACCGATCTGCGGGTGCTCGTTGAGGGTGGTCTCATAGACCGTGCCCGTGTAGTAGTCCAGGCCGCGCGCGATCGACAGGTTCAAGGCGTAGTGGGTTTCCGGCACGCCGAATGCGTGGATCAGGCCCAACACTTCCTTCAACTCGGTGCGACCCTGCTCCATGGCCGCTGGGCCTGCACCCAGTGCATCGAGCTTGTCCATGGCATCCTGCAGCGAGGTCGAGCGTACCTGCACGAAGGCCAAAATCTTCGCGGCAACCTCCGAGCTCAGGCCGAACGCCTCACCGGTCAAGGTGTCGCGCACGTAGTCCCCGCCGCGCTTGTCCAGCTTGTCGACCTCGCGCAGCACCAGCATCTGCTGCTCGGCGTCGACGATACCCAGGCTTTCGAAATAGCCGCGCATCAGCTTGCGATTGTTCAGCTGGATGGTGAACGGGCCGATCGCCAGTTCGCGGAACACGCTGTAGATCACCGCCGGAATTTCGGCGTCGTAGTGCACAGACAGAGAGTCCTTGCCGATCACGTCGATGTCACACTGGTAGAATTCGCGGAAGCGTCCACGCTGGGCGCGTTCGCCCCGATAGACCTTCTGCATCTGATAGCGGCGGAACGGAAAGCTCAGCTCGCGCTCGTGCTCGGCCACGTACCGCGCCAGCGGCACCGTCAGGTCGAACCGAAGCGCCAGCTCCGGCGTCCCTTCCTCGGCCTTGCCGAGCGCTCCGGTCGACTGCACGAAATACACCTGCCGCTCGGTCTCGCCGCCGGTCTTGGTCAGCAACACGTCGGCGTACTCGATCACCGGTGTCTCCACCGCGAGAAAGCCGAAGCGCTCGTAGTTGCGGCGGATCACGTCGAGCATGCGCTGGAATGCGATCTGGTCGAGCGGCAAAAGCTCGAGCACGCCAGGCATGGTGCGGGCCGGGGTAAGCGCCATGGAATCCTCTACTCACGATGGGTCATTCCGCCACGCGACAGAGCGCACAACGGCAGCCGTCTAGGGTAACAGAATGGCGTGTGCCGTCCCCGGTCACGTGGTCGCCGGACGCCGCATCCAACCGACCCGCCGGTTGGGGAAACAGTTGGCGAATGGCCCTGGACGCTGCTAACATTCGCCGCTCGCGTGGGGCGGTAGCTCAGCTGGGAGAGCGCTACGTTCGCATCGTAGAGGTCGTGGGTTCGATCCCCATCCGCTCCACCACGCGTTCAGAATGCAGTGCAAGGGACAGGCAAGCCTGCAACAGAGGAGCTGTCCCTTTCCGTGTCTACCGTTGCGCCCGCGCAGGCGTACCATGTCGTGCCGACAAGGGCTGCACCTGCCGCGATGTATTCCATGAATATGCCCGAAACCGAACCATCCTTGGTCGAAGGCTCGACGGACGCTCTGTTCGCCCTGGTGTACGCGCGTCTCAAAGCGATGGCCGCGCGCCAGTTGCGCAGCCGCCGTGGCTCCACGCTGGACACCACCGAGCTGGTGCACGAGCTGTACATGCGCATGGACCAGCAAGATACGTTGCGGTTCGAACATCCGGCGCAATTCTTCAGCTATGCCGCTCGCGCCATGCGCCACCTGCTGTCCAACCGCGCGCGCGACCGCCTGCGACTGCGGGCCGGCGGTCAGTGGCTGAAGGTCACGCTCGATGCGGATGACCTGAGGCTGGCGCTCGACACCGCAGACCAGGCGCTGGCGCTGGACGCTGCGCTCGATGCGCTCGAACAGGCCGATGCCCGGGCCGCCCAAGTGGTGGAGCTGCACTACTTCGCCGGGCTCAGCCTGCAACAGATCGGCGACGCATTAGGGCTGGCCCGGCGCACCATCGACCGTGACTGGCGTTTTGCCCGCGCGTTCCTCAAGGCGCACATGGACTGAACGGACAACGTCGCAATCAGGCAAGCATCGGGGTTTATCGCAGACAGGCCAACTCGTACAGGCGCTTCATCGTGGACCACACCCCTACACTGCGGGAACTGTTCGAGACAGCACTCCAGCTGTCGGGCACGGCGCGCGAGGAATGGCTCACGTCGAATTGCACCGACCCACGGCAGCGCCGCGAAACCGAACGCATGTTGGCGGCCGACACCATCGAGGATGAATTGCTGGCAGCCGGTGACGCGGCGAACGCCGCTCGGGCCATTGGTGAGGCAAGCATCGCCGCCACGCTACCGCCTGGCAGCCGCATCAACGCGTTCGAGCTGATCGAAGTGTTGGGCGAAGGCGGTTCGTCGACCGTATTCAGAGCGTTCCGCGAGGAGGCAGGCGTACGCCAGGAGGTCGCGCTCAAACTGCTCGCACGCGGCCTCCATACGCCGGCCGCGCAGGATCAGTTCCGGCGCGAACGCGAGGCACTGGCGCGCCTGCGCCATCCCGGCATTGCCCGCTTGATCGAGGGCGGAATCAGCGAGCATGGGTTCGCCTATATCGTGCTGGAGCTGGTCGACGGCGTACCCATTACGCGTTACGCGCTCGAGCACAAGCTGGTATTGCGCGAGCGACTGGATTTGTTCCTGATGGTCTGCCACCCGGTCGAGGCGGCGCATCGTGCCCTCATTGTCCATCGCGACCTGAAGCCATCCAATGTATTGGTGACCGCTGAAGGCGAGGTCAAACTCCTCGATTTCGGAATCGCCAGGCTGCTGGATGAAGATGCCAGTGAATCCGCCGCGAACGTCCTGCACGCGATGACACCGGCCTACGCTGCGCCCGAACAGTTCGAGCAGGCGCCGATCACCACCGCCACCGATGTCTACGCGCTTGGCATCCTGCTAGGCGAACTGGTCACTGGCACGCGCAACTCACCCCGCTATTCACGCGCGTCTTCACCAGCTGGCGACACCATCGGCGAAACGTCAAGAGCCGCGGCAACGCGCACATCGGCCCGCAAGATGCATGGCGACCTCGATTACATTGTGCTCAAGGCGACCGCAGCCATTCCGGAACTGCGCTACGCCTCGGCTGGCGCCTTGGTCGACGACATCAAGCGTCATCTCGCCCGGCGACCGGTACTGGCGCACCCGAGCTCGCGTTGGTACCGCACCGTCAAGTTCATGAGGCGTTATCGCGCAGGTGTGGTCACTACGGCAGGCTTCCTGCTTGCTGTCTTTGTCGCGCTCGGTATCGCCGTGTGGCAGGCGGGTGTCGCGCGTGAGCAGGCCGCTCGCGCCAATGCCGTGCGGGATTTCCTCGTATCCGTTTTCCAGTCGGCCGGCGCTGACTTGCTCAGGGACCAGCGTCCCACGCCGCAGGATCTGGTGCGGCAAGCGTCGACGCGCCTGATGCAGGAAGGCGACCTGCCCGCAGCCGTGCGCGCGGATCTGCTGCTGGTACTGGCCAAGGTTGCCCGCAGTGTCGGTGCTTACGACCAGGCGCTGGTACTGCTCGATCACGGCGAACCGATGATCAGTCATTTGTATGGTCCTGACGATGACGCCTGGTGGGACGCTCGCGTGCTGCATGCGGGCGTGCTTGAGGACCAGGCACACAACGCTGGCGTCATCAGCTTGCTGCAACCGATATACGCCGGACTGCTGGCACGCCGCGACGCCATCGGCATCGAGGGGATGCGCGTACTGGGAAACGCCCAGCTGCACAGCGGTCAGATCGATCACGGTCTGTGGCTGCTGGCACAAGCGCGCCGTACTGCCGAGCAGGCGCAACTGGTCGACGCCCGACTGGCGGCGTCGATTGACGAGTCGACTGCGCTGCTGGACGCGGAGCACTTTCATGCGGGGCTGGCGCGCGCCAACGCCACGCTTGCGCTCTGGCAGTCCAGCGGCGCCCAGACCAACGCGCGCATTCTCGATCTCTATGAAAGCATCGCGCTCGGCGAAGAGGCCCATGGCGACATGCAGAAGGCGGAGCACGCCTATCGCATGGCGATCACGCTGGGGGACCGGTTCTTCGACAAGGCCAATCCCGAACAAGCATGGAATGTCGGCATGTACGGCTCATTCCTGATCGCCCAGGGTCGTTTTGCCGAGGCCGCGCCCTATGCGATGCGCGGACTCGAGTTGCGCCGCAGCGCATTCGGGCCGGATGATCCGCGCACGCTTTACGCCATCGCCGGCATGGGCAAGTTGCGTTACGGACAGGGGCGCTATCTGGAAGCCGTCACCTGGTACACCGAGGGAATCAATACCTGCGGCCGGCTGGCCATGAACAAGCTGGTTTGTCCGCGCCTGCTGGGCCTGCGCAGCCTTGCCTACGGCGCGGCGGGACAGTTCGACAAGGCAGCGGTGGATATCGACGCTGCGCTTGTGGCTCAGCGTACCTTCGACGGCGATCACAACCCGAATTATGCGTACGTACTCGAACAGCTTGCCAACCTGCAGTTGCATCAACATCGTTACAGCGAGGCTATTGCGACGAGCGACAGAGTGCTCGCCATCTACCGTACAGCCAAGGGCGGCATGATCCAGCGGGAGCTCGGTGTACGGCTGCTGCGGGCACATGCGCTGTTCGCGCTCAAGCGCAACGACGACGCGCTGACTGAACTGCTCGATATCACACCGAAGTACGCCCGCATGTTCCCGACCGGGACCAACCGCTTCGACATCACCGCTCTCCAGGCGCAGGCGCTGGCGCGAGCGCACCGGAATGACGAAGCCGGGGCTGCTGCCCGCGACGCACTGGCGATCAAGGCAAGGCCTGCCCTCCTGGACCCCGGGGTGCTCGACGAACTCACCCGGCTTGCGTCAGGAAAATAGCCGGCCCGTCGATGCTCCGCACGGCAGGACACCGGCTTACCCGCCTGGACTGCCTGTGCTCGCTGCTGGTCAGCGCCCCGTGCGACTGCATGCCCCGCTTTGCGCGTAGACGGTGGTTCCCTTGGGGCCACGCCCGCCATGTCCGGAGGACCTTCAGGCGAGGGCCGATTGCGATCTTGCCACGGTGGCATCCCGCACGGATACGCAACTGTCGGGGTTAATACGCGGCCGGCGCCCGTCGAGCCGGGGTACGGCGAAGCGAAACGGGCACGGACCCGGCTGGCGAACGCGATCGAGAGCGCCAGCGTGGAATTGCGACCGCCGCATCCGCGGCAGCTCGCGGCGCAGTTGTGGCTTTCCGTCGTCGCGGCACGACCGGCGACTGTCCCGTTGGCTAAGGGACGCGTGGCGACGATGTCGCATTTCCTGCCCACCTGGTGTTCTGCGTAGTGCCCACCCGTACAAAGCGGGTGCGTGCGCCAAGGACAACACTGGGGAGGCAAGCCGCCATGTTCCATCGACACATCACCCGCTCCGCCGTGCGTCAGGGGCTGATCGCCACTATCGCACTCATCCTGTTCGCAAGCGCCGCTGGCGCCCAGAGCATCGTCCGCGCGGCCGAGCCCGCCGGCCGGTTGATTACCGCTGATCCTTCCGGATGGCTGCAGACGAGCAGCCCCGGGGGCAGCATCGATTCCAGCAATCCGTTCTTCGCGAGTCTTGGCAGCAACGGCCGCTCCTGCAACTCCTGCCACCGTCAGAAGCAGGGCTGGACCCTCTCCGCCGAAGAGGTGCAAAAGCGGTTTGAGGCCACCAAGGGCCGGGACCCTCTCTTCGCGCTGGTGGATGCCGCAGTCTCGCCATTGGCAGACACCTCCACGCTCGAGGCACGCCGCGTCGCCTACGCCATGTTGCTCAGCCGCGGCGTGCTGCGCGTAGGGATCCCGATGCCGGCGAACGCGGAGTTCCAGTTGACCGCCGTCGACGACCCCTATGGCTATGCCAGCGCGCGAGAGCTTTCGCTGTTCCGGCGCCCGCTGCCTGCGACCAACCTGATATGGGTCACGAGCGTGATGTGGGATGGCCGCGAAACCTATGCGCCGTTCAAGCCACCGATGGATGCCGGCATCGATATCGCAAACGTGAAAGCGAGCCTGACCTCACAGGCAATCCATGCCATTGTCGGTCATGAACAGGCAAGCACGGCTCCGGACGCTGCCACCATCGCCCAGATTGTCGCCTTCGAATCACACCTTTTCACTGCACAGTCTGAAGACAAGGTTGCCGGGCGGCTCAACAACGGCGGTGGGATGGGCGGCCCCAGCATCCTTGCGCAGCAGCGCTTCTGGGTCGGCATAAACGACGGGCTGGGTGGCGACCCGACCGAGGAGCCGTTCGATGCGACGGCAATGCGCCTGTTTGACGACTGGAAGGATGAGTTCACCGGGCTGGGTGCGAGCCCGCGCCAACTCGCACGCGCCTCGATCGCGCGCGGCGAGCTGCTATTCAACAACATGCCCATCACCATCAGCGGTGTCGCTGGCCTCAACGATGTCGCCGGGGTGCCGGTGATCCACGGGACTTGCAGCAGTTGCCACAACTCACCCAACATCGGCAATCAATCGGTGATGCGGCCGATGAACATCGGCACGGCGAGTGCCCGGCGCCGCAGCCCGAGCGTGCCGCTATACACGCTGACCCGCTACAGCACGGGTGAAGTGGTGCAGAGCACCGATCCAGGCCTGGCCCTGATCACCGGCAAATGGGCCGACATCGGCAAGTTCAAGGGACCGATGCTGCGCGGACTCGCCGCACGCGCACCCTACTTCCACGACGGCTCGGCAGCCTCCCTGACGGATGTGGTGAACTTCTACAACGGCCACTTCGCGATGCTCATGAGCGACCAGCAGAAGAGCGATCTGGTGGCGTTCCTTTCCGCACTTTGATGGGCGGCCCGCGGAAAGCGCGGGCGCAGCATTGGATCACCCCGCTCCAGTGCGGCTTTGCCGCGCTGGAGCACCCGGTTCGGCGAAGCATCAGGTAGTGACCGCCTGGTCCCGGGCCCGGCCAAGGCTAGACCCGCACGAAATACGGTATCGCCATCAGCACTACGCCGATGATGAGCAGCCACGCGGTGCCGCTGACAAAGTACGGGAACGCCATCAGGGCGACCCCGCAGACCAGCGGCACGATCACGCGCTGTTTCCTGCCGTAAACGAAGAAGCCCAGCCCGATCGAGCCGAACAGCAACCCCCACCACAGTGCCGATGCGTTCAAGGCAACCTCGCCGGCGTCGCGCCTGGATCGGCATAGCCTACGCCAATCGCGGCAGGTGCCAGCCTTTCGCCGGGTCATTGGCGTAATGTGGCGCGGTCTTGCCGTGCCCATGCCCTGGGTCGCGTGCCGCCGCATCCACCATGGACAAGCCAAGGGGTTCTCATGAAGTTTTTCGGCGTTGTCGCCTTAGCGTCCTGCTGCCTGCTTGCCCTGCCATTTCCCTCGACCGCCGCCAGCGGTGCGGCGGCGTTCCAGCCAAGCGACCTGCAGAAGATCGTGCACCTCAGCGAACCGCAGATTGCGCCTGATGGCAGACGCATCGCGGTGATCGTTTCCACGCCCGATTTCAAGACCGACAAGAACCAGCAGGAGATCGACCTGGTGGATGTCGCCAGCGGTGTCCGACGACCGCTGACCTGGAAGCGCGAAGACCTCGGCTCGCCGCGCTGGTCGCCCGACGCCAGGCGCCTGGCATTTATCGCCAAGGACGACACGAGCAAGGAAGTTCAGCTGTACGTGATGCCGATGGACGGCGGCGATGCGATGCGCATCACCGAGACCAAACACGGTGTGGACTCCTTCAGTTGGAGTCCTGACGGCAAGCAACTCGCGTTTGTTACGGCGGATGAAGCACCCAACGCCAAGGCAATCAAGGCGCACGACGATGCGTTCCAGGTTACCGACAACCACTTTCTCACCCGCGCTGCGCTGACGCCCTCGCACCTGTGGCTGGTCCCGAGCACTGGGGGTGCCGCGAAGCGGCTGACCGAAGGCAAGTTCAGCCTGCAGACCGACCAGCAGGATGGCGCGCCGGAGCCGGCGTGGAGTCGTGACGGCCGCAGTATCGCCTTCACCCGCTTTCCCGGCCCGTACTGGGGACCGTCGTTCCATTCGGTCATCGACACGGTCGATGTCGCTGACGGCGCAACGCATACGCTGGTGACCGACCAGAGCGTGATGGATCCTCGCTACGCCCCGGCCGGCAGCGCCCTCGCCTGGATGCGTCCACGCGACGGCGACCAGAACAATGGCAACGCGGTCTACGTTTCCGTCGACGGCAGCCAGCGCGATGTCACCAAGGCGCTCGCGCGCAACTTCGACAACTACGCGTGGCTGCCGAACGGCAAGACCCTGTTGCTGGCCGGCGGCGACGGCACCCGTTCGGTGCTGTGGCAGCAGCCGCTGTCGGGCAATGCCAGCAAGCTCAACCTGGGCGACGTCGAAGTCGGCGCGGACGTCAGCGTTGCGAAGACCGGCGCGCTGGCCTTCATCGGCAGCACGACCAGCCACCCCGGCGAGCTGTACGTCATGAACTCGGCAAATGCCAAGCCGCGCCGACTGACCAACCTCAATGCGTTCGTCGACAAGCTCGCGCTGGGCCGCACCGAGTCGATCGACTGGCAGGGGCCAGACGGGTTCCATGAGGACGGCGTGTTGACCTACCCGGTCGGCTATCAAACGGGGCAGAAGTATCCGTTGGTGCTGGTGATCCATGGCGGCCCCGGGGCGGGCTCCACCGTGCAATTCTCCCCATTGCCACAATTGCTGGCCGCAGCCGGTTTCGTGGTGTTCCAGCCGAACTATCGCGGCAGCACGAACCTGGGCGACGCCTACCAGCACGCCATCTACCGCGACACCGGCGATGGCCCGGGCAAGGATGTGATGGCCGGCCTTGCGGCCGTGGAGAAGCTGGGCATGGTCGACAGCAGCCGGATCGGCGTCAGCGGCTGGTCGTACGGTGGCTACATGACCGCCTGGATGAGCGGGCATTACCCGTCAACGTGGAAGGCGGCGGTGGCTGGCGCGGCACTGACCGACTGGGTGATGGATTACACCGTGTCGTATTACCAGACTGGCGATCTGTACTTCTTCGGCGGCTCGCCGTGGACGGCCAGGGACCATGACATCTGGCGCGAACAATCGCCGATTGCCGCCGCCCACAACGTCACCGCGCCGACCCTGATCATGGGCGACGTCGGCGATCCCAATGTGCCGCTGGTGAACAGCTATGAGTGGTACCACGCACTGCGCGACGCGGGGGTGCAGGTGGAGTTCTATGCTTATCCGGTGGATACGCATTTCCCGAAAGACATCGTGCGCACCACTGACGTGTACCGGCGCTGGGTCGGCTGGATGAGCGAACATCTGAAGTAGTACGGGCCCGTCAGGCGCTCCATTCAGAAGCGCCCTTCCCTGGTCAGCTGGGCGATCTCGTCGTCGGTGAACAGCCGCGAGCGGGTCAGAAAGCGGACACCCTCGCCGTTCTCCAGCGAGAACATGCCGCCGCGGCCCTCGACCACGTCGATGATCAGCTGGGTATGCTTCCAGTATTCGTACTGCGCGGGGCTCATGTAGAACGGCGCGCCGGCAATCTCGCCCAGCTTGACGTCGCGGTCGCCCACGATGAAGTCGTCCTGCGCAAAGCACATCGGCGAGGAGCCGTCGCAGCAGCCGCCGGACTGATGGAACAACAGTGGCCCGTGGCGTTGGCGCAACCGCTCGATCAGCGCATCGGCGCTGGCCGTGGACAGCACTTTTTCGACGCTGGCGGATATGGACATGGAAGTCTCCTGTGTGAGACGGGTAGTACCCGACCTCGTTTCAATCACCACGGTAGATCAGCTTCACCTTCGACTCTTTCGCTTGCTCGAACGTCAGCTGCGTGCTGCCGTCCGGATAGCCGTTCTGCTGCAACAGGAAGGCCATGATTTCCACATAGTCCTGATGCGGCAGGCTGCCTGGCTCGGTGGCCGGCATGTTTTGCGACACGATGGTGAAGATGTCACTGACATGGAATTTCGCCTTGGCCGAGGCGAAGTTGGGTCCTTTCAGCGCGGGCCCGGCACGACCGGCCAGGGTGGGTCCGTGACACTGGGCGCAGTTTTCCAGGAACTTCTGCTTGCCGCTCTCAGCCTGTGCCTTGGTGAACAACGCCGGCGCTGCACCGTCATCACTCTGCGACTTTGAATCAGTCGCGCAGCGACGATCCATCCGGCGAGTCCGCCGCGATCGCCACAAGGATGCCGAAGGCCGGCGAGGCGACAGCTGTGCCCCGCCCGTCTCCGCATAAGGCTTGAGCACCTTCGCGAGCTCGCCCGACGCCGTCAACGCCGTGATCGCCCGTTCGAAGGCCGCCGCCGCCTCGGCGTGATCATGATCGTACAGGGCCACCAGATCAAACTGCGCATGGGGCTCACGCAGTTCGTGGTAGCTGAAGCTGTCCGCCTCGTCCCGCTCTGACAAATAGCGCACCACGCTGGGCTGCCACAACATCGCGGCATTGACCGCGCCCGCACGCAACGCCTTAAGCGCGTCCCTGTCGTTCGGATGGACATCTGCCTGCAGCTTGGGATGATCAGCAAAATACAGGTTCGGCGTGGTCAGATAAGTGACGGCGACCCTGGAGTTTCCAGGCAAGCTGTCCAGTGTGGTCGCCTTGCTGCGCCTGGCCGTCACCAGCACAAAGCCGGTATGACCGTATGGCGTGGTGGCCTGGAGTCCGGACGGCACCGAGCCTTCATCGGCATCGACCGGAAAACCCAGTACGAGATCGCAGCTCTGCCTGGCGAGCTTGCTGAACTCCTTCGGGGAAAACCCGTCGTCGCCACCTTCGTCGCTATCGAACGTGTGGACGCTCAGCGTATTGCCCTCCTGCCGCGCCACCGCCCGGGCCAATTGCTGCTCCACGGCCGCGCTGGGGCTGGCCTTGTCGATGCACACCGATAGCCCGCCCGCTGCGGCGGCGCCGCCGTACATGAGTACGGCGGCCACTCCGATGCGGCACAGGTGAACCCTGACCTGGAAACGAGACCTCTTCATGATCCACCTCCGCCTACAGCGAGAACACGTACAGATGGCCGCCCAACGGGATGTTCAGCACCGCTGGATCCTTCGCCATCTCGCCACCCCAGATCGGTGTCGCGCCGCCCCAACCGGCGAAGATCGACACGTACTGCTTGCCTTCCACCTTCCAGGTGCTCGGCACGCCGATGATGCCCGAGCTCATCTGCGGGCTCTTCCACAGTACCTTGCCGCTCTTCGCATCGAACGCATACAGGTAGCCATCGGCGCTGCCGGAGAACACCAGGCCGCCGGCCGTACTCAGCATGCCGTCATTCCACGGCAAAGCGGACGGATGACTCCAGACCTGCTTGCCGGTGTTGACGTCGATCGCCTGCACCTCGCCCCACTGACCCTTGAACGCGGGATCGGCAACCACCTTGAAGCTCTCGCCGAGGAACGGCAGGCCGGCCTTGTAGCTCACCGTGGTGCCCTTGATCGTCATGCAGGTGTGCATCGTCGGCACATAGGCCAGGTGCATTTGCGGATCGACCGAGATCGGCCACCAGTTCTTGCCACCGAGGAAGCTGGGGCAGGCAAACACCTCCTTGCCGAGGGCCGGGCGCAACGCCGGGTCGGTGGTGACCTTGCCATCCTTCGCGCCATTCACCGAGGTGGCCGTCGCGAACTTCTCCATGTAGATCAGCTTGCCGTCGGTGCGGTCGATCGCATAGAACCAGCCGTTGCGGCTTGCGCTGACCAGCGCCTTGTGCGACCTGCCCTTGTAGTCGATGTCGGTAAGCACGGTCTCGTTGGTGCCGTCGTAGTCCCAGGTGTCGTGCGGGGTGTACTGGAAGTGCCACTTGATCTTGCCGGTCGACGGATTCATGGCAATGACCGAGTCGGTGTAGAGGTTGTCGCCCGGACGCAGCGTGGCCAACCAGGGGCCGGGATTGCCGACGCCCCAGAACAAGGTATCCGTGGCCGCGTCATAGCTGCCGGTCAGCCAGGCGCCGCCGCCGCCGGTCTTGTAGGCGCCCTTTGGCCATGTGTTGCCACCGGGTTCGTTGGGTGCCGGGATGCTGTAGGTCTTCCATGCCTGCTTGCCGGTCTCCGCATCCAGTGCCACGATGAAACCGCGCGCACCGTACTCGCCGCCGGACTCGCCGACGATCACCTTGCCCTTGACGATCAGCGGCGCCAGCGTCATCGCGTAACCGATGTCGGCCGCAATCAGCTGCTTCTTCCAGACCACCTTGCCGGTAACCGCATCCAGTGCCACGACATAGTTGTCCAGCGTGGCCATGTAGACCTTGTCGCCGTACAGCGCGACACCGCGGTTGACCACATCGCAGCAGACCGTTTTCAGGCCGACCTGGGACAGATCCTGCTGGTACTGCCACAACATTTTTCCCGTACTGGCCTGGAACGCGAGCAGACCATCCTTCGGCGTGGTGATGTACATGAAGTCGCCGTTGACGATCGCCGGTGCCTCATGGCCTTCGTCCTTGCCGGTCTTGTAATCCCAGACCTGCTTGAGCCCGGTCACATTGCCGGTGTTGATGTCTTTGAACGGGGCGTAGCCCGTGCTGGCGTAATCGCGTCGGTACATCAGCCAGCCGTTGTCGTTGGCGGCATTGGCAAGGCGCGCCGAAGTCACCGGCATGTAGTTGGTGGCAAACGCGGTGCCGGCAAATGCGGCCAAGGCGACGAACAGGCTGGTCTTGCGCAGGATATTCAATCGTTTCATTTCCATCTCCAGGTGGGTCGGAAGTTTGGGTCGACGCTGATCGGTCTGGCAGTTGTGTCAAGCGGTTCGGGAGTACGTGGCAATCAGGGACCCTCACGCGAGGGGCTACTTCAGAAGAACAGGAATCCACCGAGCGCGATGCCGTTCGTGCGCGCGGTAGTGCCGGCGAACTCCCTGGAACGGGTCTGGCTCAACTCCAGGATCATGTTTACGTTCCTGGTCAGCGCGTGCGTCGCCCCCCTGCGCTGACACCACAACGGTGGTGAACGTCGTGCTGATGGCGAACCGGCGATCCCGCCGAGTGACTGCAAGTGCACCTCGAAGCGGTGCCGCATGCATCAAGCGTTCGCTGTCGTCGCCGTTGCGGATGTTTTCGATGGCGACAGCCTTCCACCGACCAGCCTGGTCGCACGGCACAAGACAGCGAATCACCCTGGCCGTGCGCATGACCCGATCAGAAGAAGCCCAGCTTCTTCGGCGAGTAGCTGACCAGGAGGTTCTTGGTCTGCTGATAGTGGTCGAGCATCATCTTGTGGTTCTCGCGACCGATGCCGGACTGCTTGTAGCCGCCGAACGCGGCATGCGCCGGATAGGCGTGGTAGCAGTTGGTCCACACGCGGCCAGCCTGGATACCGCGGCCAAATCGGTATGCACGGGTGCCATTGCGCGTCCACACGCCAGCGCCGAGTCCGTACAACGTGTCGTTGGCGATTTCCAGCGCTTCCTCGTCGGTCTTGAAGGTGGTGACGGACACCACCGGACCGAAGATCTCCTCCTGGAACACGCGCATCTTGTTGTGGCCGAGGAAGACCGTCGGCTTCACGTAGTAGCCAGTCTTGAACTCGCCTTCGAGCACATTGCGCTCGCCACCGATCAGCACCTTGGCGCCTTCCTGCTGGCCGATGTCGAAATAGGAGAGGATCTTCTCCATCTGTTCGCTCGACGCCTGGGCGCCGACCATGGTTGACGGGTCCAGCGGGTTGCCCTGCTTGATCGCGGCAACCCGCTTGAGCGCACGCTCCATGAACTTCTCGTAGATCGACTCATGGATCAATGCGCGACTGGGGCAGGTGCACACTTCGCCCTGGTTGAACGCGAACATCACGAAGCCCTCGATCGCCTTGTCGAAGAAATCGTCGTCCTCGGCGGCGACGTCGGCGAAGAAGATGTTCGGCGATTTGCCGCCCAGTTCCAGCGTGGCCGGGATCAGGTTCTGGCTGGCGTATTGGCTGATCAGCCGACCGGTGGTGGTCTCGCCGGTGAACGCGATCTTGGCGATGCGGTTGCTCGAGGCCAGCGGCTTGCCGGCTTCCAGACCGAAGCCGTTGACGATATTCAGCACGCCCGGCGGGAGCAGATCACCGATCACCTCGGCCCAGACCAGGATGCTGACCGGAGTCTGCTCGGCCGGTTTGAGCACCACGCAATTGCCGGCGGCAAGTGCGGGCGCCATCTTCCAGCACGCCATCAGCAAGGGAAAGTTCCACGGAATGATCTGGCCGACCACGCCCAAGGGCTCATGAAACTGGTAGGACACGGTGTCGTCGTCGATCTCGCCCAGGCTGCCTTCCTGCGCCCGGATGCAACCGGCGAAGTAGCGGAAGTGATCGATCGCCAACGGCACGTCGGCGTTCAGTGTCTCGCGGATCGGCTTGCCGTTGTCCCAGGTCTCGGCGTAGGCGAGCACTTCGAGGTTCTGCTCCATCCGGTCGGCAATCAGGTTGAGGATGCGCGCGCGCGCGGTGGCCGAAGTCTTGCCCCAGGCCTCGCGGGCCGCATGGGCAGCGTCGAGTGCGGCTTCGACATCCTCTTTGTCCGAACGCGGAATCTCGCAGAACGGATGGCCAGTGATCGGCGTGAGGTTCTCGAAGTACTTGCCGTTGATCGGCGCGACCCAGTGGCCGCCGATGAAATTGCCGTAGCGCTGCTTGAAGGGAACCTGCACGGCGAGATGTTGCTGTTCGAGCTTGGTCATGACTGTCTGCTCCTCGGGTGATGGACGGTGATGAATTCAGAGCAGATGTCGTGCCAGACCCATGTTCGCTGCAAAATTGCTGCAATGAACCATGCCTTCGACCCATGCCCCTAAGAGCGCCTTGCGTAAATGTGCGGCGATGCACAAAACGTGGTGCGGAGGCCCCGTTGCATTCCGCCGCGGGTTGTGTTTTTTATTGGGACACCGCCTTTCGAAGGTGTCGCAAAACGCGACACTTGAGGTACCTGATGCGCCAGCCCGGCTTGGCCGACTCCATCCGCAGCGCGCGCCGCAGCTTTTTCGACAGCGGTACCGAACCGTGTGGGTTGGTTCCCGAAAACATCCTCGCCTCATGGCACCGGTGTCGGCAGCAGGGTCAACTGGCGGACGCGCGGCTGGATGTGGCGCCGGTGGAGCGGCAGGCGCTGAAAGAGATGCAGGAACAGCACGAAGCGCTGCGTCGGTTGTGCCGTTCCGAACTGCAGGCGCTGTACGCCAGCGCCAACCAGGCCGGCAGCATCGTGATCCTGAGCGCCCCCGACGGCTTCATCCTCGATGCGCTGGGCAACGCCGATTTTCTCCACAAGGCCGCCCGGGTTTCGCTCCGACCCGGATCACCGTGGAGTGAAGCGGTGACCGGCACCAACGCTGTTGGTACCGCATTGATAGAGCGCTGCGCGGTCGAAGTGCGCGGCGGCGAACACTACTATGCGCCGCATCGGATACTCAGTTGTTCGGCTTCGCCGATCTTCGATCCGGTGGGCAAGGTCATCGGCGTACTTGATCTGTCAGGCGAAGCGTCGATGCATCACCTGCACGCGTTGGGCATGGTGCAGCTGGCAGTTGAGCAAATCGAGCATCGCCTGTTCGAACAGCAATTCGGCGGTGCCGACATCGTGCGCATCCAGCCCGACCCGGACCTGCTCGGCACGGCGCGCGAGGGCATGCTGGTATTCGAGGCACAGCGACTGGTAGCCGCCAACCGGCATGCGCTGCGTCTGCTCGGCATCGACTGGGAAGAACTGGGTCGCCGCCGCTACGACGAACTGTTCGCCTCGGCCCTGCCTCGCCCTGGCGGCGCAACCAGCATGCGCTGTCAGAGCGGTGATATGCTGCATGCCACGCGCGATGCACTCAGGCACAACAGTGTTTCCTCACGCATTTCGCGCAACCCGAAATCGCGCTTGATCCGATTGCCGGAGCCGGTTTTCTCGGCCAGTCTGGAATCTGAAATCGATCGCAGCGTGCGTCTTCTGGATGCGGACATCCCGCTGCTGCTGCAGGGTGAGACCGGTACCGGCAAGGAAGTGGTAGCACGGGCACTGCATCAGCGCAGCCAGCGTGGTGCCGCACCTTTCGTGGCCGTCAACTGCGCCGCATTGCCGGAACACCTGATCGAATCGGAATTATTCGGCTACATGCCAGGCGCATTCACCGGCGCACGACGCGAAGGCTCCACCGGGCTGTTGCGCGAAGCGGATGGGGGCACCCTGTTTCTGGATGAGTTGGGCGACATGCCGCTCGGCATGCAAAGTCGGTTGCTGCGCGTCCTGCAGGAACGCGAAGTCACGCCGCTGGGCGGGACCCGATCGCATGCGATCGATATCACCGTGATCGCCGCCACTCATCGCGACCTTGCCGAGGCGGTCGCCCGCGGTGAATTCCGTGCCGACCTCTACTACCGGATCGCGCAGGCTACGCTGTGCCTTCCTGCCTTGCGAGATCATCAGGACCCGGCCACCTTGATCAAACAGCTCTGGCACGCGCTGGGCGCCGAGCAGGTTCCGATGTGGCTGCATGCCGATCTGGTCGAGGAGTTGTCCGGCATGCCATGGCCCGGAAATATGCGTCAGCTGGTAGGCCTGCTGCGCAGTCTCATCGCGCTCGGGGAAAAGAGCGCCACCCTGACCCACGCCGATTTGCCTGCCAACCTGAGAAGCTCCGGTGCACCTGCCCCGGCGCCGGAACTGGCACCAGCAGGCATGGCCCGCAATCTTCACGACATCGAGCAGCAGGCGATCGACGGGGCCGTTGCAGGCTGCGACGGCAACGTTGCCGCCGCCGCACGTAAATTGGGGGTGAGTCGAAGCACCATCTACCGACGCCTCAGCGAAGTGAGTCCAGACGAGTGACAAACACCGGCTAGGAGTCGATGCTGCTGCTTCGGTCATCCAGCCGCCGCGCGAGCGCGGGATGGAGCAAGCGCATGAACGTCTCCACTTCGAGTGTGTAGTCCGACGGCAGGCCCCGCTGCTGCTTGATCTCGCTGTTCGAGAGATTCATTTCCAGCATGCTGGCAAGGGTGCCGAACGACTCGGCTTTGCGCACGAGTGCATCTGCCTGTGGACAGGAATTCAGCCGCCTGCCCGAGCACACGGCAAGGAGCGGCAGGATACGGGCCCGCATCTGCTGGTACGGCGATGCCGCCAGCCAATGCGCGAGATCGGCTCCGAAGGGCTGATCAAACAATGACAGGTCACGTGCCTGCATGTCCGCACTCCATCCAGTGTGCCGCTGTCCAGCGAGATCGTACCTAACCGGGGCGTGGCGCTTGGCCAGCGTCGGCAAGGTGCTGAGCAAAGCCACCAGGTGCCCCCCGGCGGAAGAGGCTGGCTGCAAACCGAATGTCTCGCCATACAGTGGCAGATGCCTGGCCTGCATGATCTGCTCCACTCCGAAACTGGCGCTGTCCGGCGCAAGCTTGCCCAGGCACGGCTGCGCCCCATGCGCCTCGGCCAGCGCCGAATCTGCACTCAGTCTGCCGGGCGGATCAAGCGGGTTGAGCAAACCGCGCGAGTTCGGGAACAAACGGCGCATAGGACCGCCAGCGCCCGACCGATGTCTTGTAGACGGGCTGACGCGCCTGCCAGACGCTGGCAGACATGACGGGCGCCGCGTCATTTGCAGACGCCGCCACCTCAGGCCGCGCCCCGATAAATTCGCACAACCTGGCCAGGGTGGCGTCAGGATCCGTGACCAGCGTTTCGTACGCGAGTTCGAGGATCGGCAACTGCAACTTCTGCTTCCAGCAACGCATCAACGCATCGTGTCCGGACATGCTTGTCTGCATGTCATCGAAGTCATAGGCGAAGCCAAGATCGGGATGCGCGAAGTCCTGGCTCCACAGTGACAGAACGGTATCGGGGCGGTCTCGACGCAGGTGGATCACCCGGGCTTTTGGAAACATCTCGGCGACGATATGCAGGTAGCGAAAATTCAGCGGGTCCTGATCGAGGTACCAGGTGGCTGGCGCGTCATCCTGGACCGCCAGCGTGCGGTACAGGTTGGCCGCTTCCGCCACGGCGGCACTACTGGCCAGGTGGCCGCCGGCGATCAGCTGATCCGCGATGAAACGCAACGTGCGCATCTCGCCCCGATCGCGGGCACCGGTCGCGCGTGCCAGCAACGTCGCGGTCAGCGTGGTGCCGCTACGCGGCATCCCGACGATGAAGACAGGCAAGAAATCGCCGTTGTACGCCGTGTTTGCAACCGCCACCTCGTCGCGTGTTCGCGCGGCGACGAACCGCTGCCACGCTGCGCCATCCCAGTGCCCGGTCGCACGGACCATCGCGTTGGCCGAGCGCAGCGTCGCTGCCGCAGCGGCGTAATCGGCAAGATCATTTTGCGCCTTGGCCAGGGCGAAGCCTGCGGATGCGCGTGAACGCGGGTTGAAACGCGCATCCGCGAAGTGCCGCGCGAACCATGCGATCTCGGTATCCGCCACATCGCCATAGCGCCGGGTATTGGCCAATGCACCGAGCACATGGTGCCGGTCCAAATCGATGCCGGAGTCCAGCGCCATCAGGTACCGAGCGCCTGCAGTTTCGAAATCGCCCACTTCCCGCGCGACGTTACCCGCCAGCATCAGCAAGTCGGGCGAAACCGCGCCGTGCACCAGCGCTCCTTCGCAAATCTGCTCTGCCGCGGAGTGCCGATCGCATTGTCGTAAGAATTCCACGCAGCGCAAACTCATGCTCTGCTCGAAGCCACTCGCCCGACACAGAGTGAGCAACGTTCCGGCCGCCGCGCTGAAGCGTCCCTGGCTGCGCTGCACCTCGGCAAGAAGAAGGGCCACGTCCTCCCGGTCCGGTTCCAACGCGTGCAGTGCGCAAAGCATCGCCTCGGCCTGCGCCGGCTCATTGTCCTGGAACAGGTTCCTCGCCTCGGCAAGCCGGGCGTCGCGGAATGCGGAGGTGGTGGCCTGCATGCTCGGATCCGGGATGGGTGCGCCGTTCATCATACCGAGTTCCCTTGCAGCATCCGCGACGCCGTGGCATCCATCAGCCGAGGCGCATCATCGACGCCGATGCCCAGCGAAAACCGCGCCTTTTCCTCCGGATCTCGACCACGGCGCCGCACAGCAGGTCGTCGCGGTCGATCCGGACACGGTGCCTTGTCGTTGGCGATGGCCGCGGGAACGCGTCGCCGAGGCAAGCTCTTCCGCGCGCAGTCTCCCCAAATGGCGTCTGCAAGGCCTCATCGAAGAAGCTGAACGCGTGTCCTCGTAGATGCAGCTGTGCAAGACCATCCCGGCATTGCAGTCCTGATTGCTTCGATGCGAGGTACGGGTCGTCTCCGAGGCGTGAGAGCGGTCTTGCAGCAAGGGTTTCCACCGCCCGCCGCGAACGCGTAGGACCTGACGCGAAAAGTGAGATAAGGTTGACCCAGCCCTCTTCGGCATTGCATCTTCGTGCACCTGCTGAAACGGGCTTTCGCAGATCCATCCAGGATGCCTTGACTGAAGTTCTTCTCCGGATCCAGTGCTCGATCGCAGCGGCGGCACGCCCCCTATCATGAGGAAACCCCCGTGGAAATGAACGACTCGGCGCACTCAAATCGCCGCAATTTTCTGAAGACATCTGCGCTGGGCATGGCAGCGCTGCCGGCGGTCATGCTTGGCCGCAAGGGTTTGGCAGCCGAGTCTGCAACCGTCAGGCTGCCGCCGTCCATCCTGGCGCTGAAGTCGGTGACTTCGAAGATCGTGCCGATCACCGATGCCGAACGCAAGGCGCGCCTGGCCAGGGCGCAGCGGCTCATGGCCGACAACAAGATCAACGCCGTGTACATGGACGGTGGCAGCTCGATGGAATATTTCACCGGCATGCACTGGTTTACCAGCGAACGGCTGATGGGATTTGTCTTGCCCAAGTCGGGGGATCCGATCTACATCACCCCCGCCTTTGAACAGAGCAGAGCGTTGGAGCAGATCAAATTCGGTCATGATGTCCGGATCTGGCAAGAACACGAAGATCCCTACCAAAGGCTGGCGCAGGTGATGTCCGACCTGCATGCCTCGACCGGGACACTTGGTATTGAAGAACAAGTGCCATATTTCCGCGCTTCACGCATTGCCGAGGCGCTGCCGCATGCGAAACTGGTCTCGGCGATACCGGTCACCGGCGGCTGTCGCTCCATCAAGAGCGCCGCCGAACTGGCACTGATGCAGGTTGCCAACGATGCGACGCTGGCGGCATATCACGCCATCTATCTGGGTCTGCAACCGGGCATCACGCAAGACACCGTGCGCGATTGGCTGGCCGCCGCCTATGAACGTCTGGGCGTGCCCGGTGGCGCGAGCATCAACGTTGGCAAATATACGGCGTTGCCGCATGGTTCGATCGTGCCTCAGCGTCTCGCCGAAGGCACGCCGCTGTTGATCGACGGCGACGCCATGGTGGAGGGCTACCACAGCGACATCAGCCGCACCTTCGTCCTGGGCAAGCCCAGCGACAAGATGAAAAAGGTCTTCGACATCGTGCTCAAGGCGCAATCGGCAGCCCTGAAGGCCGCGCATCCCGGGGCAGCCATGGAATCGATAGACGCGGCTGCACGCAAGGTCATCGTCGACAATGGTTATGGCCCGGACTACAAGTATTTTGGCCATCGCCTCGGCCATGGCATCGGCATGAATGGCCACGAGTGGTATTACCTGGTGCGCGGCAACAAGCGCAAGTTGGAAAGGAACATGACCTTCAGCGATGAGCCGGGCATTTATATTCCTGGCGAGTTCGGCGTGCGCCTGGAAGACGACATGTACATCACTGAAAACGGCGCGAGCCTGTTCACGCCGCAGAGTCCTTCGCTCGAACATCCGTTCTCGTAGTCGAAGATACGTTGCCGGTGGCGCGACATGCTGAACTTCCGACGGAGAAACTCATGAAATATCTTGCTCGCAGCGTTGCCCTGGCGCTAGTCGCTTGCGTCATTCCAGCCGTGGCCATTTCATCCCCTTCGTCACAACAGGATCCAGTATCGGCATCGGGATCGGCATCGGCATCGGTATCGGATCCAGCCCACTACCCCGCCAACTATGCCGAGCTCACGAGGCTGTTTTCAGACTGGCGGAATTTCGTGCTTCCGCCGACCGTCGATTTCAAGCCCGACTACTCCGTCGCGGCGATTGCGGCGAAGAAGGCAGAATTTCCGGAATACCGCGCACGCCTGCAGGCGATCGACACTTCGGGCTGGCCAAAGGGCGCCCTGATCGATTACAAGCTGGTCCAGGCGGAGATGAACGGCCTCGACTTCGATTTCCGCGTCTTGATGCCGTGGGCGCGTGACCCGGGCTTTTACGCGACCGTGCTGGCCGACCGCAGTGACGTGCCGGTCCAGGAGGGTCCGCTGGCCTATCCAAATATCAACCTTTACGACTTCAAATATCCACTCAACACCGCGGATGAAAAGAAGCTCACCGCCATGCTGGCTGCCATTCCGGCGAACCTGAAGGCGGCCAGGATCAACCTCAAGGAAAGCAACGCCAGGGGACTGTGGCTGTACGGCGATCGCGCTTTCAAGGAACAGAGCGAGGCATTGTATGCACTGGCGGCCGGCACGCTCGTCATGCGCACGCTGGAGGGTACGGTTCCAGCGAACATCAAGGGCGCCAGTCCAGGGTTGATGACGGCCATTCGCAATGCCCGGACGGCGAGCGATGAATTTGCCGCATGGGTGGCCGCGGAGGCACCCAAAAAAACCGGCCCGGTCGGCGTTGGCAAGGAGAATTACAACTGGTACGCCGCCAATGTCCAGCTCATTCCGTATGACTGGAATGCGCAGGAAATCCTGCTGCAGCGCGAACTGGACCGCTCACTTGCGTCGCTGAAGCTGGAAGAGTTGCGCAACCGCGACCTTCCGCCGATCAAGGAAATCACCGACCCGGCTGCGTATGACCAGATGGCGCAAGCCAAGGCGGCCTATCTGATGGATTTCCTGCAAAAGACCGGCTTTGCCGGCGACGAACCGTATCTGCGCCCGGCCCTCCTGGCACAGGCCGGAACATACACGCCGCCGGCCCAGCGCAACTTCTTCACCCACATGACAGCGCTCGATCCGTTGCCGCTGGACTCGCACTCGACACACTGGCTCGACCTTGCCCGCATCAAGCATGAGCCAAATGCCAGCCCGATCCGGCGCGCGCCTCCCCTGTTCAACATGTTCGACGTCCGCTCCGAGGGTTTTGCCACGGCGTTTGAGGAAATCGTGATGCAAGCGGGGTTGTACGACAATATTCCGCATGGCAGGGAGCTCGTCTGGATTGCTCTGGCCAATCGCGCGGCCCGCGGTCTCGCTTCGTTGCATGTGCAGTCGAACGAATGGGATCTGGCCAGAGCTGGCACGTTCCAGGGCCAATGGACGCCGCGTCACTGGTCGGATGCCACCAGCAAGCTGGTTGGATTCGAGCAGTTGCTTTACGCTCGCCAGCCCGGTTATGGGCCCAGTTACGTCATTGGCAAACTTCAGCTTGATCATCTCATTGCCCAGGTTGCCTTTGAAGACGAGCAAGCTGGACGTCCGTTCGTGATGAAGAACGTGATGGACAAGATCTGGGCAGCGGGCATCATGCCCGTGCAGCTGATCGAAACGGAATTGACGGACGGACCGGTCAAGGACTGAAGCCGTCCGCCTCCGGGCACCGACTGGGCGAATAGTCCGCCCTGTGACTGCACTCGCTTGCGCAGCACCACGCCGATTTCATCCGCCGCCTTGGCAACCACGACCTGGCGGGTACATGAATTGCGCTTCGCAGCGCTCGCAGGCGCGCCCGGCCTGACCAGGGATTTGTCCTTTGTGCTCGCATGTTTGCCATGCTACGGTCCGACGACAACCCGCCGCCATGAGTGACTCACGATGACGACACACCATTTACTGCATGCATTCGCTTCTGCAGCCATGATCGGTCTCGTTGCAGTGGCCGCGGCGCCTGCCCATGCGCGGGATCAGTCGGCGAACGATTCGATTCGCTTCATCAATCCGCCGACGCTGTCCAGCGCGCCGCGGATCGCGTCCAAGCTGGTGGAGATTCCGCCAGGGAGCCGGCTGATCTATATCTCCGGATTGGTTGGCAATGATGCGACGGGCAAGGTGGTGGGGCCTGGAGACATGCACGCGCAGGCAAAACAGGTATTTGAAAATATCCGGCTGGCCTTGGCTGCAGCCGGTGGAACGTTCAAAGACGTCGTCAAGCTGAATTTCTATGTCACCGACATGTCCAGAGCCGATGAGGTTCGTTCGGTGCGTGCGCAGTACATCAATGCCGATGCGCCACCAGCCAGCACGCTGGTCGAGGTCAGCAAGCTGGCGGCGCCTGAATACATGGTGGAAATCGAAGCGGTGGCTGCCATCGCACCGTCGCAGCGATAACGGCAGGGCGCGCAGCCGGGGCGCTGCCCTGCGACGAGGAGCGCGCAGCTGAAGTCCCGGATGAGCGTCATGCTCGCGGGTTCTTGCCGCTGCCGCTTGCGCACGCATTCGGCTGGTTGACGAAGGTGATCGATCATCTTCGCGGTCAAGATGTCGGTCGCGCAGCAGAGCCCTGATGTGCGAGATGCACGGACGGTTGGGGGCGTTGCGTACTTCGTCCGGCCACGAAAATCGTGCAGCGAAGTTTCGGATCAAGGCCGAATTGACGAACGCGCTCGCAAGGGAATGGTGTCCTCCTCCACCGGAAGCAGGTCGGATCGGTGAGCCGGGCCGTGCGCGTGCCTGTGTGCGCACCGGCGAGGCGAGCCTGGACGTTGCAATCCCGGCCAGGGCACGCACAACGTTGCAGCCTGCTTCAGGGTGACTTGCCGAGCCAGCGCTCGAAATACTCGTAGAGCTTCCGGTAGCCGTAGCGGGCCTGTGCCATTCCCTCGGTATCCCAGCCGTGAGGGGCGTTCGGCAGCACCACCAAGTCAACATTCTTGCCTTGCAGGATCAAGCGCTGGTACAGCGTCACGGAATCCTTGAACAGTACGACATCGTCACGCATGCCATGGAGCAGCATGAGATGGCCCTTGAGATCGCCGGAGCGCAGGAACGCCGAGGATTTTGCGTACTGTGCTTCACGACCCTGCGGCGCCATCATCACCTGCATCTCTCCGGTCTGGGCATGGAACAGGCTGGTTGCGGGAGCGGCAGCCACTCCGGCCTTGTACACATCCGCATAGCGGAACATCGACATTGCGGTCAACAGTCCCCCGTAGCTGCTCCCCCAGATGCCGATGCGCTCCGGGTCCGCATAGCCCTCCGCGACGAGATAACGCGTAGCGCTGAACAAGTCGTCCACATCG
>JBDTEG010000063.1:0-17253 GCA_039922695.1 Rhodanobacter sp.
AGCGCCAGCGGCACCGTGTTTGCCGTCAAATATTATCCGGCCGGCGCCACCACCAACTCCCAGGACGGCGTACGTGACCTCACCCGTGTATACCGCGTGCTGGAGGCGATGGAGCGGCATGACCTGCCCCTGCTGTTGCACGGCGAGGTGACCGACCCGAGCGTCGACATCTTCGATCGCGAGCGCGTTTTCATCGAGCGCCACCTGATGCCGCTGCAAGCGAGGTTCCCCGGTTTGCGCATGGTGCTCGAGCACATCACCACGCGCGACGCCGTCGATTACGTGAGTGCCGGACCGGCCAACCTGGCCGCCACGATCACGGCGCACCACCTGCTGCTGAACCGCAACGCGCTGTTCGAGGGCGGCATCAACCCGCACCACTACTGCTTGCCCATCCTGAAGCGCGAAACGCATCGTGCCGCTTTGCTGCAGGCCGCGACCAGCGGCAACCCGCACTTTTTCCTCGGAACAGACAGTGCGCCGCATCCGCGTCACGCGAAGGAGTCGGCTTGCGGTTGCGCCGGAATATATACGGCGCACGCGGCGATCGAGTTGTATGCCGAAGCGTTCGAACAAGCCGGCAAGCTCGACCGACTCGAAGCGTTCGCGAGTTTCCACGGAGCGGATTTCTATCGCCTGCCACGCAATCGCGACCGCGTGATCCTGGAAAAGCGGCCCTGGACGGTGCCCGCGGTCGTCGCTTTGGGCGACGCCACCTGCGCTCCCATGCGTGCCGGCCAGAGTGTGGCGTGGTCGATGCTGGATGCCTGAAGCTGGCTGAGCCCGACGTCGCAGACGACAAAAGCCCGGTCGCTGGACCGGGCTTTTGTCGTTACATCTATTATCTGGTGCCGGAAAGAGGAGTCGAACCTCCGACCTACGCATTACGAATGCGCCGCTCTACCAACTGAGCTATTCCGGCAAAGAACCGTGGATTTTACGGTGCGTGCCGCGGCGGCGCAAGCGCGCATGCGAGTTTCAGAAGCTGGCCGAACCGGCCCCTCCGAGTACGCGCAGTTCCTTGGGCAGCGCAAAGGTGATGTTTTCCGGCTCGCCGTCGAGCTCGCGCACTTCGCCCGCGCCCCAGGACTGCAGGCGGGCGATCACGTCGCGTACCAGCTTGTCCGGTGCGGATGCGCCGGCGGTCAGTCCTATCCGGTTGACGCCGTCGAGCCAGCTGCGTTCGATATGTTGGGCACCGTCGATCAGGAACGAGCGCACGCCCTGCTTTTCGGCCAGCTCGCGCAGGCGGTTGGAGTTGGAGCTGTTGACCGAACCGACCACCAGCATCAGGTCCACCGAGTCGGCGAGCCGGCGCACCGCATCCTGGCGGTTCTGCGTGGCGTAGCAGATATCGTCCTTGCGTGGACCTTCGATGCCGGGGAACTTCGCGCGGAGCGCCTCGATGATGGCCTTGGTATCGTCCACCGACAACGTGGTCTGGGTCACGTAGGACAGCTGATCGGGAAATCGCGGGTTGAGGCGCTCCACGGATTCCAGCGATTCGACCAGCAGGATTTCGCCCGGGTTGACCGGGTTCCACTGCCCCATGGTGCCCTCGACCTCGGGGTGGCCGGCGTGACCGATCAGCACCACGCTGCGCCCGATCCGGCCCAGCCGCGCCACTTCCATGTGCACCTTGGTCACCAGGGGACAGGTGGCGTCGAACACTTTCAGCTGTCGCTGCCCTGCTTCCTCGCGTACCGCCTGCGACACGCCATGCGCGCTGAAAATCACCGTGGCGCCGTCCGGCACTTCGTGCAATTCCTCGACGAACACCGCACCGTCGGCGCGCAGCTTGTCGACCACGTAACGGTTGTGCACCACCTCATGTCGCACATAGATCGGCGCGCCATAGGATTCCAGCGCACGCTCGACGATGGCGATGGCGCGATCGACGCCGGCACAGAAACCTCGGGGATTGGCGAGCAGGATGTCCAAGGCGGCCTCGACTTCGGGATTCATGCAGGAGCCCGCAAGCCGGCTCCTGCATGGAGCGGAAATTATCGCACGCTGTGTCCGGACTTGCCGGCGAACAGGCCGAACGCGATCAGCATGACGGCGCCCACGGTGATGCCGCAGTCGGCCAGGTTGAACACCGGGTAGCTCCACTGGTGGAAATACACCTGGATGAAGTCGGTGACCTGGGCCGCGTGCAGGCGATCGATCAGGTTGCCGATGGCGCCACCAATGATGAAGGCCAGCGGCATCGCAGTACGCCAGTCGCGCCGTGGCGTGCGTGCCAGCCACACCACCAGCACCGCGCTGATCACCGCGGCGAGCACGACGAAGAACCAGCGTTGCCAACCGGAGCCACCGGCCAGGAAACTGAATGCGGCGCCGGAGTTGAAGGCCAGCGTCCAGTTCAGCAAGCCCGGAATCACTTCATGCGGCACACCCATCGGTTGCAGCGCGTGCACCGCCCACCACTTGCTGAGTTGATCGAGTGCGATCACGGCGAGGGACAGCCATAACCAGGCGAGTGAGTTCGGCTTCGGGGTCATGCGACAAGATACCTGAACAGCAATGGGAATCACGGCGGAGGCAGGAGCGCACTCTGTGCGCGATGGCTTCTCGTGACGTCACGAAGAGCATGGCGTACAGGGTGCGCTCCTGCAGGATATTCGCTCAAAACCAGCGACGGTCTTCGCCGGGACCTTCAACGTTGCTGACGCAGCGACTGCACAACTCGGGATGCTCAGGGTGGCTGCCCACGTCGTCACGCCGATGCCAGCAGCGCACGCATTTGGCAGCTTCGCTGACGCTGGCGGAGACCCAGGCTTCGGCGCCATCCAGCTCAACCTTCGCGGCATCATCTGGACGCGGCGTCAAGGCTGCCAGATCCAGTTCGGAAGTGATGAAGAAGAAGCGCAGTTCGTCAGCGCTTTCGGCATAACGTCTCTGCAACGCCGCGTCGGCGTGGATGACCAGCCTGGCCTCCAGCCCTGCACCGATCTGCTCGGCCTTGCGCATGCCCTCAAGCACGCGTGAAGCCGTGTCGCGAATCGTCAGCAGATCGGCCCAGTAACGGCGTTGCTCCGGCGAACCCTGGCACGCGGCGAGCCCGTCGTACCAGGTTTCGAACAGCACGCTTTCGCCGCGTTCACCCGGCATCGCCTGCCAGATTTCCTCGGCGGTGAAGCTCAGTACCGGTGCCAGCCAGCGCACCAGGGCCTCGGCGATACGGTACATCGCGCTCTGTGCGCTGCGCCGCCCGCGGCTGTCGGTCGGCATCGTGTAAAGCCGATCCTTGGTGATGTCCAGATACAGTGCGCCCAGCTCGTTGGTGCAGAAGTTCTGGATGCGCGCCACCACTTCCGGAAAGTCGTAGCGCTCATACGCGGCCAGCACTGCCTGCTGGACGTCGAACGCCTGCTGGATCACCCACTGGTCAAGCAACAGGCTGTCTGCCACCGGCAACAGGTTCCTGGCAGGATCGAAACCGTCCAGGTTGCCGAGCAGGAACTTCGCGGTGTTGCGGATGCGCCGATAGGTATCGGATACACGCTTGAGGATCTCGTCGGAGACGGTCATCTCGTTGCGGTAGTCCGCCGAGGCTACCCAGAGTCGCAACACGTCGGCGCCGAGCGTGTCCATCACCTTCTGTGGCGCCACCACGTTGCCGAGCGACTTGGACATCTTGCGGCCGTTGGCATCCACCGCGAAACCATGCGTGAGCACCTCGCGATAGGGCGCACAGCCGAAGATCGCTGCCGATGTTTTCAACGACGACTGAAACCAGCCGCGATGCTGATCGGAGCCTTCCAGGTACATCACCTTGTAATCGGTGGCACGCCCCTGCTGCAGCTCGGGCCGCTCGCCGATCACCGCAAAATGGGACACGCCCGAATCGAACCAGACGTCCAGTACATCGGTGACTTTCTCGTAGTCGTCCGCATCCTCGCCCAGCAGTTCGGAAGGTTCGAGCGAGAACCACGCATCGACGCCGCCCTGCTCCACTTTCTTCGCCACTTGCTCCAGCAATTCGACAGAGTGCGGATGCAGTTCCTGCGTGGCCTTGTGCACGAACACCGCGATCGGCACGCCCCAGGTGCGCTGTCGCGAGATGCACCAGTCGGGACTTCCAGCGACCATGCCCGCAATGCGCTCCTCGCCCCAACCCGGCACCCAGCGCACGGTCTTGATCGATGACAGCGCCGTGTTGCGCAGGTCGGCCTGCTCCATCGAAATGAACCACTGCGGCGTGGTGCGATAGATCACCGGCGTCTTGTGCCGCCAGCAATGCGGATAGCTGTGTTCGATCCTGGCAAAGGCCAGCAATACGCCGCGCTGGCGCAGCACCTCGACCAGCGCCTCGTTGGCCTTCCAGATGTGCATGTTGCCGAGTTCCGTGTCACCGGCAGCGGGTGTGTCGGCACGATACGCGCCGCGCGGACCGACATAGTTGAGCAGGCCGATGCCGTACTGGTTGCCTACCGTGAAATCCTCGACGCCATGGTCGGGCGCGGTGTGCACGGCACCGGTGCCGTCTTCGGCAGAGACATGGTCACCCAGGATCACCGGCACTTCGCGCTGGTAGAACGGATGCTGCAACCTGGTGTGCTCCAGTGCCTGGCCGAGGGCGTGGCCCAACACGCTGGGCTGCTCCAGTCCATAGCGCTGGGCGACTTTCTCCACCAGCGCGCTGGCCACCACCAGCAGCACGTGACGTCCGTCTCGCGCCGTACCTTCGATCAGGGCGTATTCCAGATCCGGACCCAGCGACACCGCCTGGCTCTCCGGCAGGGTCCACGGCGTGGTGGTCCAGATCGGTATGGCGACGATGGCCTCGCCCGCCTCCGCACCGAACTTCGCGGCCAGCGCCCTGCCGTCAACTGCGTCATAGGCCACATCGACCGCTGGCGAGACCTTGTCGGCGTACTCGATCTCCGCCTCCGCCAGTGCCGAGGCACAGTCGAAGCACCAGTACACCGGCTTGGCACCACGCATCACGTGACCATTGGCCACGATGCGCGCCAGCGCGCGCAGCATGTCCGCCTCGTAGCTGAAGTCCATGGTGCGATACGGCTTCTGCCAGTCACCGAGCACGCCCAGGCGCTTGAAGTCGTTGCGTTGGGTATCAACCTGTTCGGCGGCGTACTCGCGGCACTTCTGGCGAAATTGCGCGGCATCGAGCTTGTCGCCCGGCTTGCCGAATTTCTTCTCGACCGCGATCTCGATGGGCAGGCCGTGGCAATCCCAGCCCGGTACGTACGGCGCACGATGCCCTGACAACAGCTTCGACTTGACCGTGATGTCCTTGAGGATCTTGTTGACGGCGTGCCCGATGTGGATCGCGCCATTCGCATACGGCGGGCCGTCGTGCAGCACGAATACGCTGTCGCGTCCGGCGGTCTTTTGCTGGATCTGCGCATAGCGATCCACCCGCTCCCACTCCGCCAGCCACACCGGCTCGCGCCTGGGCAAGTCGCCGCGCATCGGGAATGCCGTCTGCGGCAGGTTGATCGTGCTCTTGTAGTCGTGGGTCATCACCGGTTGCCGTCACTTGAAGTTTTGCGCCCGCCGAACACCGGCAGGCAAAGAGTGTCACGTTAAACGATATGCGGGCACACCGGAATACAGCTATGCCCCGGCGAGCCGAGGATTCATGCCCAGCACCTCGCGCGCCGCGCTGGAGTCCAGCGCCATCTGCGCCTTCAGCGGCTCCAGCCCGTCGAATTTCTGTTCGTCGCGCAGCTTGGCCACGAATTCAACCGCCATGCGCTGGCCGTACAGGTCGCCCTCGAAGTCAAACAGGTGCACTTCCAGCAAAGGCTGGCTCACCTGGTTCACGGTCGGGCGTACGCCCAGGCTGGCCACGCCGGGCCAGCTACATGCGCTCTCACCCAGGCCCACGCGCACCGCGAAGATTCCCTGCACCGGGCTCACCCGTTTGTGCAGAGGGATGTTGGCCGTGGGGTAGCCCAGCGTGCGGCCGAGCTGGTTCCCGTACTCCACCTTGCCGTCGATCACGAAGGGGCGACCCAGCAACGGTTCGGCGCCGGCAAACTCGCCCGCCGTGAGCAGGGCGCGTACACGACTGGCTGACACACGCGCACCTTGCAACTGGATCTCCGGCATCGTGCGGGCGCTGAAACGCAACGCCACTCCCATGCGTTCCAGCAACGCCACGTCGCCCGCCCGCTTGTGCCCGAAGCGGAAATCGCCGCCGACCCAGACCTCCCGCGCCGCCAGCCGATCCACCAGCACCCGCCGCACGAAATCCTCGGCGGACATCAGACTCAGCGCCCGGTTGAAGCGCAACAGCAGGGCGTGTTCCATGCCGGCGTCGGCAAAGCCTCGCAGCTTGTCGCGCACACTGGAAAGCCGCGGCAGAGGCTGCGGCGAGAAGAATGCGCGCGGCAACGGTTCGAAACTCACCACGATCGCGCTGCACTGCAGCGCCTGCGCACGCTCACCCACTTGTGCCAGCAAGGCCTGGTGACCACGGTGCAGGCCGTCGAACGCGCCGACCGCGATCACGCTGCCGCGCGGCGCCAGGCAGGGGCCGGCGACATCCCTGGAGAGTCTCATCATCGCGTCAGTATAGCGGGCGCGCAGCCCGTCCAATTCGGTCCGGGCACCTGTCACCCGCCGCGCAGATCGCGCAAGCGCAGGCCAGCGCCATACAGTGTGGCGACGTAGCTCAGGCCACCTGCCAACACCAGCACGGCCAGATGCCATATCCGGGTAAAAATCGGCACACCCGACCAGTGCGGCCACACCCAGCGACCACATAGCAGCACCATTACCATCACGGCGCAGGCCAGCAGCAGCCGCATCCAGTGCCGCGTCCAGCCCGGCTGGCGCTGATAGACACCCGCCCGTTTCAGCCAGTGCCAGAGCAGCAGGAAATTGACATAGCTGGACAAGGCGCTGGCGATCGCCAGCCCCAGGTGCAGGCCTGGCACCCTGGCAATACCTTCAAGCCACCCCTGCTGCTGCAGCGCAGGCGGCGCCCACAGCTCGAACAGCAGGACGATGAAGACCCCGTTGAGCACCATGCTGGCAATCATCGAAAGCACGCCTGCGCGTACCGGCGTCTTCGTATCCTGGCGCGCATAGAACGCCGGCAGCAGGACCTTGACCAGCGCATACGCAGGCAGGCCGCAGCACAACGCCAGTATCGACATCGTGGACATCTGCGTGTCAAACGCGTTGAAGCGCCCATGCTGGAACAACGTGGCCACGATCGGCCCGGCCAGCAGCAGCAACGCCAGCATCGCTGGCAGCGCGATCAGCCAGGTGACGCGCAAGCCCCAATCGAGCGCGCGCGAAAAGCCGAGGTGGTCGGTGCCCACGTGATGGCGCGACAACGACGGCAGGATCACCGTGCCCAACGCCACACCAAATACGCCCAGCGGCAATTCGAGAAAGCGCGTCGACAGCGAAAACCAGCTTTGTGAGCCTGTCACCAGCAACGACAGGATCACGGTATCGAGCAACAGGTTGACCTGCATCACCGAGGAACCGAACAAGGTCGGCACCATCAGTCGCAGGATCCGGCGCACGTGCGGCTGCCCCCAGCCCCAGCGCGGCCAAACCAGCAGGCCGATCCTGTGCAAGGCGGGCAGCAGGAACAGCAGTTGCAGCGCGCCGGCCAGCAGCACGGCCCAGCCCAACGCCATGATCGGAACCTGCAGCCGGGGCGCCAGCCACAAGGCACCGGCAATCATGCACAGGTTGAGGATCACCGGCGCCAGCGCTGGCAGCGCGAAGCGATGGAAGCTGTTCAGTGCGCCCGACGCCAGCGCGGTGAGCGAGACGAACAGCAGAAACGGGAAGGTCAAGCGCAGCAAGTCGATCGTGAGATCGAACTTGTGCGGCTGGTCCAGCGCGCCAGGCTCGAACACCGTCGCCAGTTGCGGTGCAAAAATCAGCCCCAGCGCAGTGACCACCAGCAGCACCGCACCGAGGGTACCGGCAACGCGCGACATCAGCCGCTGCAGGTCTTCGTGCGTGCCGGTTTCCTTCACCTCGGTGAATACCGGAACGAACGCGGTCGAGAACGATCCCTCTGCAAACAGCCGGCGCATGAAGTTGGGGATACGAAACGCCACCCAGAACGCGTCGGTGGCACCGGTGGCACCGAACACGATATTGATCGACATGTCGCGCACCAGCCCCAGCACCCGCGAAACCATCGTCATGCTGCTGAACGAGAGCAGCCCGCGGAACATGCTGGGAGACTTCATCTGGGGCTGGCTACCTTGGCTTTCGGCGAGCGGGCAAGGCACATAGTTTGACAGTCGCCAAGGGGTGGAGGACAGGCCGCGATGTGGCAGAATGACGACCTCGCGGCCGCCGCGATGCCGCAACGGCGTTGGAGGGGCCCGGAATCAAGCGCTAAACGTTTGACGCAGCGGCAAATCGACCGCATAATTGGCGTCTTTTTCCACTCACACCACTGCATTCCGGAGTTCTACCTTGGCCAACATCAAGTCCGCGAAGAAGCGCGCGCGCCAGTCCGAACAGCGCCGCCTGCGCAACATCAGCGCGCGTTCCATGGTCCGCACCGCCCTGAAGAAGGTCGTCAAGGCCATCGAGGCCAGGGACAAGGCCGCCGCCGTCGCCGCCTTTACCGCCGCCCAGCCGGTGATGGATCGCTACGCCGCGCGAGGCCTGATCCACAAGAACAAGGCCGCTCGTCACAAGAGCCGCCTCAACGCGCAGATCCACGAACTGGCATAAGCCGTTCGCGCGACCCGGGTTGAAGAAAAGGCCGGCGCAAGCCGGCCTTTTTCATGGCGAAGCACGCCAGGGCATTGCAAGGCGCAGGTTGGCTGGGCGCCAACTGCTGGTGGCGTTGATGTCTTCGGAGTCGTCCCCGGGTCCGGAAATCAGACGCTGCCGGAGTCGTTGATCCGGCAAGCTCCCCGGCTTGCTCCAGCCATGCATGGCAAGTCCAAGCCACCGTCGAAGCCTGCAGTCGCGCGAAGAATCCATCGGCCAACTCCCACCGAGATCATCGCTCCCCACCGCGAGCCGCTCACAGGCCGAGCAAGCGCAGCCACCGCCGCCAAACCAAATCAGGCGGTGGCGTCGATCTCGATCGGGGACGCCGCCTCGCCTGCCCTGCGAGCCGAAGCGCGACGCGTCGCGCGCCCCATCAGTCGCATGCCCAGCATCAGGGCAATCACCACGACGGCGTAGAAGATCAACTGGATACCGGACGGCTCAGCGTCGTATCCAATCAGGATATGCAGCATCTTGCCCAGCACCGAGCCATTGGATAGCAGCCACGAGCTGTCCCAGATCTGGTTGCCGAGTTCGGGCAGAAGATTGGCCTGCACAAGGTAGCGCGCTGCGCTGGAAGCAAGACCGGCGGCGAGCAGCACGAGCATCCAGTTGGTTGCCGTGAAGAAGTAGCGCAGTGGAATGCGCAACAAGCCGAAATAAAGGAGAAAGCCGACCGTGCTGCCGCCGGCGATGCCGATCGCCAAGCCCCGCACCAACCCGTCGGCGCCGCCCGCAACCATGCCGTACAGGAACAACACGATTTCCGACCCTTCGCGCAGCACCGCCAGCGCCACCACAGCCAGCAACAGGGTCAGCGAACTGGCGCCGGTCTGCACCGCACCACCCACCGCCTTCATGTGCTGCGCAAGTTCACGCCCGTGACTGGACATCCAGATCACGTGCCAGCCAATCATCAACACGGCGGCAAACAGCACGCAGGCGTTGAACAATTCCTGGCCGACACCGCTGGCCGCGGAAGAAATCGCCCCGGCAAACATCGCCACCAATACCGCGCCGAGCACGCCCAGCCCGATGCCACCACCGATGAACCAGCCACGCCTGGCCACGCCACGCGTCGCGGCAGCAACGACGGTAACGATCAACGCCGCTTCGAGGACCTCACGAAAAACCAGTAGTGCGATACCCCACATGGACCTACTCCGCTATCAAGACGCCCTGGGCGGTGTCCTGATGGAAATCGCCAAAGAACTTGTATTGGCCGGCCTTCAATGGACCGACGAACACGGTGATGCTGCCGTTGGGCATGACAATCTTCTCGCGCCTGAAGTCCGTGCTCTCGAACTCCTCCGGCGTCGAATCCTTGTTCACCACCGTGATCTTGATCTGAGTATCCGCCGGCACTTTCAATGTGGTCGGCTCGTACCGATGGTTTTTGATGGTCAAGGTGTACATCGGCACATCCGTCGCCAGGACTGCCGTCGGCAGGGCAAACAGGACCGCGAGGAAAAAACGTTTCATGGCGAAATCCGGATCATCTCGGTGAATAGTAATGGTTCGCATTTGTACTCACAAGCGCCACCATCCGTACGGTTCACCCGTGGTTGCGCTTAGTTGGCGGCAGGCGCGTAGCGCAGGTTGTCCAGCAGCCGGGTACGCGGCCGCTGCATGATCAGGAAGGTGTTTCCGGCCATCTGATGACAGGCCGTGCACGACGCCGACAACTTGTCATAAGCCTTGGCGAACGCGGCCTTGTCCTGTTTTGCCAGGGCGGCCTGCACGTCCTTGATGGCGGGATTCATCATCGAGGGCATCACCTCGGACAGCTTTTCCGGCTGCAGCTCCGGTGCCTCGCCATTGGTTCGCTCGATGCCGCGCAAGGCTTCGCCCAGTTCACCCACCATGAAATAGGCCAGGGTCCAGTTGCCTGACTCCCCTGCCCACCACAGGCGATCGTGGCGGATCTGCAACTCCAGCATCTGTTGTCCCAACTCGGGTGCCGGGTGTTGCTGTTGCAACTGCGCGACCTGTGCCTTCAACGCGGCCACTTCGTTGATCAAGGCGGCCCGCTGGCTGGCCGGGGACGAAGGCGAAGTCGTCTGCGCGGCGATCGCAAAGGTCGTGGCGGCAATGGTGGCAGTGGCGACCGCCAGAATGGCGAGCAAGTCGGTCAGGCGGCGGGACATGGGTGTCTCCAATTGAGAACGCTTCTTATCCGCGCATCATCGCCGCTTTCACGGACAAGGCGCAAGCGGCCCCTCGCAACGGGTGGCAGACGCCAGACTCCTCGCCATCGGACGACGCCGTTATGATGCTGCGTTGACCGCGACGGCGAGCACCTCCCATGAACGATTCCATCCTCAACGAACGCCGCGGCGCGGTCGCGTGGCTCAGCATGAACCGGCCGAAGATCCACAATGCGTTCGACGACGCCTTGATCACGACCCTCACTGAGGCGCTGGTCCAGGCCGACGCGGATCCGGACGTGCGCGCCGTGGTGCTCACCGGTAATGGCAGTTGTTTTTCCGCCGGTGCGGACCTGAACTGGATGCGCGGCATGGCCGCGGCCAGCGAACACGAAAACGTCGACGACTCGCTGCGTCTGGCGCGACTGATGCGCACGCTGCAGTTCGTGTCCAAGCCCACCATCGCGCGGGTCAACGGCGCAGCCTACGGCGGTGGCGTCGGGCTGATCGCCTGCTGCGACGTCGCCTTCGGCGTCGACACCGCCAAATTCGCACTGTCCGAGGTGAAGCTGGGCTTGGTGCCCGCGGTGATCTCACCCTATGTGGTCGCGGCCATCGGGCTGCGCCAAGCGCGCCGGCTGTTCATCAGTGGGGAAGTATTCGATGCCGCTACAGCGGCGCGCATCGGCCTGTTGCATGCGACAGTGCAGGCGGATGAACTGGACGAAGCCGTCGAGCGCCAGTTGCACCTGCTGCGCAAGGCCGGCCCGCTGGCCCAGCGCGAAGCGAAGCAGCTGGCGCTGCGCGTCGCGGGTACCGACGTGGAGCGGGCCGAGCGCATCGACCAGGCCAACGCCCAGCTGATCGCGCGCTTGCGCGTGTCGCCGGAAGGCCAGCTCGGCCTCGCAGCGTTTCTCGACAAGCGAGCTCCGGCCTGGGTCACCGCCGAGTGACGTGGGCGCACGCTGATCGGCGAGGATTCTCTCGGCGTTTGCCGGCCAAGGCGAGGATTCGGTGGCGCCAGAACAGATTATCGACAACCTGCAAGGTAAAGTCCGGCAGGCTCCCGGACTCAGCCGAGCCACGTCGGCACGAATGGTTACAAGGATTGCCATGTTCGAACGCGTACTCATAGCCAACCGCGGCGAAATCGCCTGCCGCGTGATCCGCACCTGCCGCCGGCTCGGCGTCCACACCATCGCGGTGTACTCCGAAGCCGACCGCGATGCCCAGCACGTGCGACTGGCCGACGAGGCATGGCCGATCGGTGGCCCGCGTCCGGCAGATTCCTACCTGCGCGGCGACGCCATCCTTGAAGTGGCAAAGAAAACCGGTGCCCAGGCGATCCACCCGGGTTACGGCTTTCTCTCGGAGAACACCGGGTTCGCGCGCGCGTGCACCGACGCAGGCATTACGTTCATCGGACCGAAGCCGGAAAGCATCGAGGCGATGGGTTCCAAGGCAGAAGCCAAGGCGCTGATGGAAAAGCACGCCGTGCCGCTGGTTCCCGGCTATCACGGCGAGAATCAAGATGCCGCCTTCCTCGCCGAGCAGGCTGGCAAGACCGGCTTCACGCTGATGATCAAACCGGCTGCGGGTGGCGGCGGCAAGGGCATGCGCATCGTGCGCGGCACCGCCGATTTCGCGGAGGCGCTGGCTTCGGCACAGCGCGAAGCCACCAGTTCCTTCGGCGACGCGCGGATGATCCTGGAGCGCTACGTCGAGCATCCCCGCCACATCGAGTTCCAGGTGTTCGGCGACACCCAGGGCAACGTGATCCACCTCAACGAGCGTGAGTGCTCCTCGCAGCGCCGCTATCAGAAAGTGATGGAGGAAACTCCTTCGCCATTCCTCGACGCTGCCCGCCGCAAGACCATGGGTGAGGCCGCCGTGGCCGCCGCCAGGGCAGTGGATTACGTGGGCGCAGGCACCATCGAGTTCATCGTGGCTCAGGATGGCGAATTCTTCTTCATGGAGATGAACACCCGCCTGCAGGTCGAGCACCCGGTAACCGAGATGACTCTGGGACTGGACCTGGTCGAGTGGCAGTTGCGCATCGCCGCGGGCCAGCCGTTACCGCTGTACCAGGATCAGGTGCAGGCGCACGGCCACGCGATCGAAGTGCGCCTGTATGCAGAGGATCCGGATCAGCACTTCCTGCCAAGCTCCGGCAAGCTGCAGGTACTGCGCCTGCCGTCACCATCAGCACATGTACGCCTCGATGGCGGCGTGGTCGAAGGCGACACGGTCACGATCTTCTACGATCCCATGATCGCCAAGCTGATCGTGTGGGATGTGAACCGGGTGCAGGCACTGCAGCGCGCGTGCGAAGCGCTGGCCGCGTGCGAAATCATCGGGCCCAAATCGAACATCGCGTTCCTGGAGCGGCTGGTGCGGCATCCTGCCGTCGTCGAGGGACGCATCGACACGAGCTATCTGGATCGGCACCTCGACGAATTCCTGGTCGGGGATGCGCACCCGGGCGACGGCGTGCTGTTTGCCGCGGCCACGGCGGTGCTGCTGCACGACGAAGCGCGCGTCGCCAGCGCTCCATCCGACCCTCACTCGCCGTGGTCCCGCGCCGATGCCTGGCGCATCGGCCACGCCGGCAAACGCATTGTGGCGCTGGCCTGGCGCGAACAGCGCTTCGAGATCGAGGCGCGCGGCAACGCCGGTGACTATCAGCTGCGCCACGGCGAAATTGATTGCCACGTTGCCGGCGCGCGGCTGCGCGACGACAGCCTGAGCGCACGCTTTGACGGCGAAGCGCGCCGCGTACCGCTGCGAGCCGATGCCGCCCACGTGTTGCTGCACGACGCCAGTGGCCAGCGCTACAGCTTCGCCCGCGCCGCAGCGTTCGCCTGGGAATCCACCGCCGTCATTGGCGGAAACCAGCTGGTTGCACCGATGCCCGGCCGCATCGTGCTCGTCAAGGCCTCGGCCGGAGACAACGTCGAGCAAGGACAGGAACTGCTGGTGATGGAAGCGATGAAGATGGAGCTGGCCTTGAAGGCGCCCCGCGCCGGCACCATCGAGAGCATCAATGCCACGCAAGGCGAATTTATCGAGGCCGATGCGGTACTGGTCCGTTTCGCCCTGTAGGAGCGCAACATGGCGCGATCGCCCTGGGTCGCGGTGAAAGGCAACGCGCACAAGGTGCGCTCCTACATTCTTTTTTCGGAGCATCCGATGAACCCGTCCAACCATGTCCGCCATGCAGGAGTGCACCCTGTGCGCGATCGCTCCAGGATGCAACGAAAGGCATCGCGCCATGGTGCGCTCCTGCCATTTTTCTTGGGATCGTCCGATGAGCCCGCTTGACAACCATGTCCGAATCGTCGAGGTCGGCGCGCGCGACGGCCTGCAGAACGAGAAGGCGCTGCTGCCGGCGGAGGTCAAGATCGCCCTGATCGACCGGCTGTCGGCCACCGGCCTCAAGACGATCGAGGCGACCAGCTTCGTCAGCCCGAAGTGGGTGCCGCAACTGGCCGATGCGGCCGAGGTGTTCCGTGGTATCCGCAAGGTGCCGGGCGTCAGCTACCCGGTGCTGGTGCCGAATCTGCAGGGGTATGCGCGGGCGCGGAACGTCGGCGCTACCGACATCGCCGTGTTCAGCGCGGCGTCCGAAGCATTCAACCGCAAAAACATCAACGCCTCGATCGACGAGTCGATCGAGCGCTTCGTGCCGGTGATGGATCAGGCCAGGGCCGATGGCGTCCGTGTGCGTGGCTATGTCTCCACCGTGCTGGGTTGCCCCTACCAGGGCGAGGTGCCGGTCAGCGACGTGGTGCGCGTAGCCAGGCGCCTGCATGAACTGGGCTGCCACGAAATTTCGCTGGGCGACACCATCGGCGTCGGCACCCCGGCGAAGGCGCGCGCGATGCTGCACGCGGTGGCGCAGGAGGTGCCGATGGCCGCGCTGGCCGTGCACTTCCACGATACCTACGGTCAGGCGCTGGCGAACATTCTCGCCTGTCTGGAGGAAGGCGTCCGCGTGGTCGACAGCTCCGTTTCCGGTACCGGCGGCTGTCCGTATGCCAAGGGTGCCACCGGCAACGTCGCCAGCGAGGACGTGGCTTACATGCTGCACGGCATGGGCATGCAAACCGGCGTCGACCTCGACCTGCTGATTGCCACCGGTGCATGGCTGGCTGCCCAGCTGCACAAGGAAACCTCCAGCCGGGTCACCCGCGCCCGCACCGCCGCCTGATCGACGCTCAAAACCTCGCTATCATCGGCGCCTCGGCCAACCGGACAAACCGATGCGCGCAAGCCTGATGACCTGGTGGAAGGCAGCAGCAATCCTGCTGCTGCTGCTTTGCTCGCTGCAGGCAGGGGCCGCCACGCCGAAAGGCGACTGGCTGTTGCTGCCTGATCGCGTGTGGACCGCGGACGGCAACGTCGCGCACCCCGGCTGGGCTGTGCTGGTGCACGATGGCCTGATCGTCGCGGCGGGTCCGTCCGGTTCCCTCCACGCACCTTCCGACGCGCACCGGATCGAACTGCCCGGCACCACGCTGACGCCGGGTTTGATCGACTTGCATTCACACCTGTTCCTGCATCCGTACAACGAAACGCTGTGGAACGACCAGGTGCTGACCGAGCCGCAGGACTACCGCACGCTGGAAGCGGCGGCGCATGCGAAAGCCACCTTGCTTGCCGGTTTCACCACGCTGCGCGACCTCGGCACCGAAGGCGCCGGTTATGCCGATGTTTCCATCAAGCGGGCGATCGACGAAGGGCTGATCCCCGGGCCCCGCCTGTTCGTGGCGACCCGCGCGATTGTCGCTACGGCCAGCTACGGTCCCGGCCCGCGCGGCTTCCGTCCGGATCTCGACCTGCCCGGCGGCGCGCAGGAAGTCAGCGGTGTCGACGCCGCGATCGCGGCCGTGCGCGAGCAGGCCGCGCGCGGCGCAGACTGGATCAAGATCTACGGCGACTACCGCGTTGGCCCGGACGGCGCCACGGTGCCCACCTTCAGCCCCGCCGAACTCAAGGCGCTGGTCGATACCGCGCACCAGATCGGCCGCCCGGTCGCCGTGCACGCCGCCAGCGACGCCGGCGTGCGCATGGCGCTGGAAGCCGGCGTGGACAACGTCGAACACGGCTACGGCGCCAGCGAGGCGACTTTCAAGCTGATGAAGCAGCGCGGCACCGCCTATGAACCCACGCTCACGGCGGTCGAAGCCACCGCGGAATATTTCCAGCGCTACGTGCCCGGCAAGAGCGAACCCACCGAGCGCATGCGCGAAGCAGAACACGCCTTCCGCACCGCGCTGAAGCTGGGCATCACGATCGGCAACGGCAGTGACGTCGGCGTGTTTCGGCACGGCGACAACTGGCGCGAGCCGGCCGCGATGGTGGCGTATGGCATGACCCCTGCGCAGGCGCTGCACGCAGCCACCGACGTGGCGGCGAAGATCCTGCGCCAGTCACAGCACTTCGGCCGCATCGCACCCGGGCTGGACGCCGACCTGGTCGCATTCACAGGCGATCCCAGCACGCAGATCAACTCACTGCGCCAGCCGGCTTTTGTGATGAAAGCCGGCATCCCCTACCTGACGCCAACAACCACGCCATGACCGACACGTTCCTGATTCGCCCGATCGAACCCGCCGACAACCCGGTGATGGCCGCGATCATCCGCGCCGTGATGCCCGAGTTTGGCGCCGACGGCCCCGGCTTCGCGATCCACGATGCGGAAGTGGACATGATGTGCCAAGCCTATGCGCAGCCGCGCAGCAGCTACTTCGTGGTCGAGCGCGATGGCGTCGTGATCGGCGGTGGCGGAGTCGCTCCGCTGGAGGGCGGCGAGCCGGACGTCTGCGAGTTGCGCAAGATGTATTTCCTGCCCGCCGCACGCGGCATCGGCGCAGGCGCGGCGATGATGCAGCGCTGCCTCGATGAAGCGCGCAGACACGGCTTCCAGCGCTGCTATCTGGAAACGCTGACCGGCATGGATGCGGCGCAGACTCTATACAAACGCAGCGGATTCACCGCCTTGTGCCGCGCGATGGGCGGTACCGGCCATCATGGCTGCGACCGCTATTTCATCCGCAACCTGTGAGGTGACGTCATGGCGAACCACGATCCCCGCGTCGATGCCTATGTCGCAAAGTCCGCCGCGTTCGCGCAGCCGATCCTGCAGCACCTGCGTGCACTGGTGCACAAGGCCTGTCCGGAGGTCGAGGAAGGCATCAAGTGGAGCATGCCGTTCTTCAGCTGGCACGACGGCACACTATGCATGATGGCGGCGTTCAAGCAGCACTGCAGCTTCCGCTTCTGGCTGTACAAGGAAGTCCTCGGCGACAGCGCCGACGAGGACGGCATGGGCCAGTTCGGCAAGCTCACCTCGCTGCGCGATCTTCCC
>JBDTEG010000064.1:0-7494 GCA_039922695.1 Rhodanobacter sp.
TGGCCCTGGGTTCGCCCACGCACCCGCTCAAACCGGAGGCGTGGAAGGCATGGACCCGCACCAGCGATCGCGACTGGGGCACGCTGTACGGGGAAACCTTCCTGACCTTCGGGCCGATGTTCGGACACCAGTACAGCGCCGCCTGGATCGACTTTCGCGGCATTCGCGACGATTTCATGCAACAGCATGATTCGGACTACTTCGAGAATGGACGCCTCGCTGCCCAGTCGCAACGCAACTACGCGATTGCCAACCCTGCGCTGTGGACCGGCTACGGCAAGAATTTGTGGGGGCTGACTGCCAGCAATGGCCCGGGCCACTTCGGCGTCGCCGCGGACGGGCACCAGCGCCAGTACTTCGGTTATTCCGCGCGCGGCGTGGGCCTGCACGACGTGGTGGATGACGGTACCATCGCGCCGACGGCAGCCCTGGGCTCGATCGCCTTCGCGCCGGACATCGTGGTGCCGGAGTTCCTGCATATGAAACTACGCTACGGCAAGTACATCTACGCGAAGTATGGCTTCCGCGACGCGTTCAACCTGACCCTGCACGATACCAGCGCGCCGTTGCGCACCGGGATTGTCGTTCCTGACTTCGGCTGGGTCGACAGCGAATACCTGGGCATCGACCAGGGCCCGATCCTGCTGATGCTGGAGAACTGGCGCAGCGGCTTCGTGTGGCGCGTCATGCGTCGCAATCCCTATGTTCGCAAGGGCCTTCAGCAGGCTGGCTTCCGCGGCGGCTGGCTGAAACAGGCGGTGGCGAAGCCGTGACGTGGCGGCGCTGGCTGGCGTGGGTACCACGTGGTTGCGCGGTGCTGGCGCTGGCCGGAATGGTGGCGTGCAGCGGGCACGATCGGGGGCGCAATACGCTGACTTTCTGGGCGATGGGCCGCGAGAGCGAGGCCGTCGCCAAGCTTGTTCCCGCGTTCGAACGGGAGCATCCGGATATCCACGTCAAGGTGCAGGAGCTTCCCTGGAAGGCCGCGCACCAGAAACTCCTCACCGCGGTCGCCGGCGACACCACGCCGGACGTGGCCCAGCTGGGCAACACCTGGATCGCCGAATTGCAGGCGCTGGATACGCTCGAACCGCTGCAACCGTGGGTGGATCAATCGACCGTGATCCAACCGGCGGACTACTTTGCCGGCATCTGGGCCACCAACCGCATCGGCGACACGCTGTACGGGGTTCCGTGGTATGTCGACACGCGCTTGCTGTTCTACCGCAAGGACCTGCTCAACGCCGCCGGCTTCGATGCGCCACCGCGCGACTGGGCGGAGTGGTCGCGGCAGCTGGCCGCACTGCAGGCGCGCGCCACCCCGGATCACTACGCGATCCTCATGCCCACCAACGAGTTCGAGCAGCTTCTGTCGCTGGCGCTGCAGCAGGACGAGGCGCTGCTGCGCGACGGCGGCCGCTACGGCAACTTCGACAGCCCGGGCTTCAAGCGGGCGCTGGCGTTCTACGTCGATATTTTCAAGCGCCGCGAGGCGCCGCTGCTGGCCAATACCGAGGTGTCCAATCCGTGGACCGAGTTTGGCCGTGGCGTATACGCGTTCTACTTCTCCGGCCCGTGGAACATCGGCGAGTTCCGCCAGCGCCTGGCGCCATTGCAGCAGAACGAGTGGGCGACCGCGCCGCTGCCCGGTCCGCACGGGCCCGGCGCCGGCATCGCCAGCGGCTCCAGCCTGGTGATCTTTCGCCACTCGCCGCGCAAGGCACAGGCGTGGCTGCTGATCGAATACCTGTCCCGGCCGCAGGTGCAACAGCAGTTCTACGCGCTCCTCGGTGACATGCCGCCGCGTCGCTCGGCCTGGCAGGGCGAGGCCCTGCGCAGTGATCCCGCGGTGCAGGCGTTCCGCGAGCAGCTTGAACGGGTCAAGCCGACGCCGCCGGTACCGGAATGGGAACGCATTGTCACCGAGATGCAGCTGGTGGCCGCCGAGGCCGCGCATGGTCAGCTGACAGTGGACCAGGCCGCTGCCGAGATCGATCGTCGCACCGACGCGATCCTCGCCAAGCGCCGCTGGATGCTCGACCGCGCGCGTGTCGAACGTCCATGAACCGGACGCGCACCGCCTGGCTGTTCCTGACGCCGGCACTGCTTGTACTGGGGGTGTTCTTCATCGCGCCGGTGATCGGCGCACTGGGGCTGAGCCTGACCGACTACGACCTGTACGCGTTGGCCGATATCCACAATCTGCGTTTCGTCGGCCTGCACAATTATTGGGACCTGCTGCAGCGACCACTGTTCTGGTCGGCGCTGGGGAACACGTTTTATTTCGTGGCGGTGGGCGTGCCGCTGTCGATGGGTGCCTCGCTGGGCACCGCACTGCTGCTGAACTCTCCGCTGGCGCGCATGAAATCGTTCCATCGCACCGTGCTGTTCGCACCGGTGGTGACCACCGTCGTGGCGGTGGCCGTGATCTGGCGCTACCTGTTCAACACCAAGTACGGGCTGGTGAATTATGGCCTGGCCGAACTCGGCCTGCATCCGGTCGACTGGCTGGGCGATCCGCACTGGGCGATGCCGACGATCATCGCGTTCGCGGTGTGGAAGAACTTCGGCTACAACATGATCATCTTCCTGGCCGGCCTGCAGGCAGTCCCGCCGGAGCTGTACGAGGCCGCGCGCATCGATGGCGCCTCGGCGCCCCGGCAGTTCTGGCATATCACCCTGCCGATGCTGAAACCGACCATGGTGCTGGTGATGGTGCTCACCGTCGCCGGCTATTTCCAGCTGTTTGCCGAACCGTACGTGATGACCGAGGGCGGTCCGCTGGAGAGCACCGTGAGCGTGCTGTACCTGATGTACAACGACGGCTTCAAGTGGTGGAACCTAGGTGTCGCCTCGGCGGTGGCGTTCATGCTGTTCGGCATCATTCTTGCCATCACGATCGCGATGCTGCGCCTGATGCGACGCCGGGGGGCCGCATGAAGCCGCGGCTGGCAGGCTGGCTGCTCAACGGCACCTTGTCCGGCTGCGCCGCGGTCGCCGTGCTGCCGCTGCTGTGGATGCTGTCGGTATCGTTCATGGCGCCGGGCACGGCCAGTTCACTGCCGCCTCCGCTGCTTCCGGCGCATGCCACCCTGGGCAATTACCGCGAGCTGTTCGCCCATGCCGGGATGGGTCGCTACCTACTGAACAGTCTTTTTGTCTCCAGCGCGATCGCCGTGCTCGCCCTGATCTGCAACCTGATGGCCGGCTACGCCTTCGCCAAGCTGCGTTTCGCCGGGCGCGAGCGGCTGTTCCAGGCACTGATTGGCGCCCTGGTGATTCCAGCCCAGGTGGCGATGCTGCCGCTGTTCCTGCTGCTCAAATACGCCGGCCTGGTCAACAGTTATGCCGGTGTGATCGTACCGGGGATGGCCACCATCTTCGGCATCTACCTGGTGCGCGAGTACGCCCGCAGCGTGCCGGACGAATTGCTGGAGGCTGCACGCATCGACGGCGCCGGCGAGTGGCGCATCTTCATGCAGATCATGCTGCCGCTGCTCAAGCCGGTCATGGTGACGCTGACCGTGTTCACCTTCCTCGCCGCCTGGAACGATTTCATGTGGCCGCTGATCGTGCTGACCGGGCAGGAGCACTACACGCTGCCGCTGGCGCTCGCCTCACTGGCGCGCGAGCACAGCGAAGACACCGAGCTGATGATGGCCGGCTCGGTGGTCACCGTGCTGCCGGTCCTGCTGTTGTTCCTGGTGCTGCAGCGTCACTATTTGCAGGGACTGTTGCTGGGGAGTGTGAAAGGTTGAGCGCGGAAGCCAATGCAGGTCTGGTGATCGTGGTGATGGGCGTGTCGGGCAGTGGCAAGAGCACGCTCGGCCAGGCTTTGGCTGAGGCCGAAGGCTGGGACTTCCAGGAGGGCGACGCACTGCATCCGCGCGCCAATATTGACAAGATGCGTGGCGGCGAACCGCTGGACGATGGCGACCGTGCGCCATGGCTGGAACGCATCTCCGCCTGGATTGCCAATGAATTGCGCCTGCACCGCCATGGCGTGATCACCTGCTCCGCGCTGAAGCGGGATTATCGCCAGCGCCTGATGCAGGCCGGCACCGGCGTCCGCTTCGTGCACCTCGATGCAGCGCATGACGTGCTGCAGCGACGACTACGGCAGCGCGACCACTTCATGCCCGCCTCGCTGCTCGACAGTCAGTTGCAGACGCTGGAGGCACCGCTCGGGGAAGACGCTACGCTTATTGTCTCCAGTGAAGATCCGCCCGGCGTGGTACTGGCGAAAGTCAGGGAATGGATCGCCCATCAGACCCCTGGTACCCGTTGAACGGCATGGTTGCGGCAACTCCTGCACGGCCTTCCGCCGCGCAACGTATTCCAGTCATGGGGACCCGCATGACACCACGAATGACCAAGTTTGCCGGCCCTGCAGATCGCCGCGCTTTCCCGCCGGGGCGTCAACGAGATCGTGCCAGGCACGTCCCACTACATCCAGTACGACCGTCCACAGGTGGTAATCGATGCGGTCAACCAAGTGCTGAGCATTTTCACGGACCAGACGAACAGAAGGCATGCCTCCCCCATCGCGGTACCGTCCGGCGCCATCAAAGAGAAGAGATGGCGCCGGGAAGGCAACAGACAGGCAAGATGTCACGTTGAAGCTCACCGGTTCGGTGGTCGAGGGTTGCTCCATCCTGCGGGAGCGCGCAGGCAATCACAGAGCGGCAACTCTTCGTCCCTAGAACTTGCCGGCGCGAAAGTCGGAGATCGCTTCGTGGATCTGGGCCTGGGTATTCATCACGAACGGGCCGTAGCGGGCCACCGGTTCCTGCAATGGCCGGCCGGCGACCACCAGCAGGCGTGAGGCCTTGTCGCCACCGGTCAACTGCACTTGCTCGCCGTCGGACAACACGCCCAGCTCGCTCCGGTGCAGCGGCTCGCCGCCGACCAGTGCAGACTCGCCATCGAACAGATAGGCGAAACCGTGATGCCCCGTCGGCAGATCGAGCGTGCAGCGGGCCCCGGGCTGCAGTGCTACGTCCAGATACACCGGCGCGGTGGGAATGCCTTCGACCGGACCCGTGGCGCCGGCGAGCTCGCCAGCGATCACTTTCACATGGACACCGTCGGCCGGGTGCACCACCGGGATCCGCTCCGGACCGATATCCTGGTAGCGCGGCGCGCTCATCTTGTCTTTCGCCGGCAGGTTCACCCACAACTGGAAACCCCACATCAGGCCGTTTTCCTGTTGCGGCATTTCCGAATGCAGGATGCCGCGACCGGCAGTCATCCACTGCACGCTGCCCGGCACCAGATCACCGCGGTTGCCGTGGTTGTCGCCGTGCTGCATATGACCGGCCAGCATATAGGTCACCGTCTCGAAGCCGCGGTGCGGGTGTTCGGGGAAACCGGCGATGTAATCGTCGGCGCTGTCGGAGCGGAACTCGTCCAGCAACAGGAACGGGTCGAGCATGTCCAGCGCCGGCTGGCCGATGATGCGCTTCAACTTCACGCCCGCGCCGTCGGACGTGTCGGTGCCGCGGACGCGGCGGATGATCTGGCGATCGCTCATGGATGGCTCCGGGTAGGAAGGTCTGCCTGCCAAGATGGTCCCCTGACCGCGATGATCCAAGTCTTCAGGCACGAACAGATCGTTTCACCGGTGCGACAATGGATAAACGCGGTGATAGCAGCGATCCAGCTCGCGTGCCTCGGACCGCACGCTCGTTGCTGCTCAATGCACCCAATGACCGCTGCGCTGGCGCGGCGGCGCGGCTTCGTCGTCGTGGCCCGGGCGCTGTTGCAACACCATCGACTCCACTTCGGCCTCGGTCGCCGGCTTGGTCTGCCAATACTGGTTCACCGCATGAAGCACCATCGGAACCTGGGTGAGGCAGTCGTCGTACTCATCATCGTTGAGCTTCTCGAACTCGGCCTCGGCGCTCAGGATGCCCTCGTCGACGGCCAGCGCCATGACCGGGCCGAGCAGCTCCATCAATTGCGGGTCTTCGGACAGCCGCCCTTCCCACAGCACCGCGCGCAGGTCGATGCCACGGCTGAAACCTTCGCACCAGCCACCGGCTGACAGCATGGGGCCGCTCTCCGTCATCACCTCGCCGAGGATCGGCTCATAGGCGTCGACGTCGAGTTCGGCGCTGATCGAGTCGTTGAGCTTGGCCAACAATTCGAGCACGCGATTGCCTTCGTTCTCGTCACCGAACGCCTCGTGCAACACCTCGGGCAGCCACTCGTCCGGCAGAACCCGCAATGGACCCACCGCCAACGCGCTGAGCAGGCCGTGCACGCCATCCAGCAGCAGATCACCGTCCCCGGTGTGGGCGCGCAGGTAGCGATCCAGCTCGTCCAGCTCCTGGTCATCCAGCGAGCTGGGCCATTCGGTTTTCGAAGACATGGCCATCAAATATCCAGTTCCAGCGTTACCGGCGTATGGTCGGAAGGTCGCTCCCAACGCCGTGGTTCGCGGTCGATCGCCGCCGTCGTGGCAGCAGATTTCAAGGCCTCGCTGATCAGGATCAGGTCGATGCGCAGGCCCATGTTGCGGCGGAACGCGGCCTGCCGGTAGTCCCACCAGCTGAAGTGCCCGGCCTCGGGCTGGAACAGGCGGAAGCTGTCGTGCAACCCGAGATCGGTGATCGCCTTCAGCGCGGCACGCTCTGGGGGCGAGCACAGGATGTCCTCGCCCCAGGCCGCCGGGTCGTAGACGTCGCGGTCGTCCGGGCAGATATTGAAGTCGCCCAGGACCACCAGATTCGGGTGACGTTCGTGTTCGTGGGCCAGGAATTGGCGCACCTTGGCCAGCCAGTCCAGCTTGTAGGCGTATTTCTCGTCGCCGACCGCCTTGCCGTTGACCACATACAGGCCGACCACGCGCAGTGGGCCGATGGTGGCGGCCAGGATGCGGCGCTGCGGATCGTCCAGGCCGGGTATGTCGGTGACGATGTCGCCGAAATTGCCACGATCCTGGGCGCGGGCCAGGATCGCCACGCCGTTGTAGGTCTTCTGGCCTGAATACACTGCCCGGTAACCGGCCGCCGCCAGTTCGTCGACGGGAAACTTCGCGTCCTCCAGCTTGGTTTCCTGCAGCGCCACCACGTCGGGCCGGGCGTCGGCCAGCCACTGGGTCAGGTGCGGCAGGCGCACCTTCAGCGAGTTGACGTTCCACGAGCCGATCTTCATGCCGGCATTGTAAAGGATGCCCCCGGGCGACCGCTGTCGGTCGCCCGGGCGGGGCCAATGTCAAGTATTTGGATCGGAAAGCCACCGAAAGTGTAATTTCCGGTGTATGCTGCGCGGGCGAGCGTCACCGGGGAACCGGGATCGCTTGCCCATCTTGCGGTCAAGTGCATCTCGCTCCAAGCCGCAAACCATCCATGCTTCAAAGGTAAAGTTACATGTCGGATCGTCAAAGCGGTACAGTCAAGTGGTTCAACGACGCCAAGGGTTTTGGCTTCATCACGCCGGAAAGCGGTGATGACCTGTTCGTGCATTTTCGCGCGATCCAGGGCACGGGCT
>JBDTEG010000065.1:0-4807 GCA_039922695.1 Rhodanobacter sp.
GCGGCTGTGCCGGCAACATCGCTTACAACCTCAAGCTGCTCGGCGGCGACCCGCTGCCCGTGGCAGCCGTGGGCCAGGATTTTGCGCCGTACCGCCAGCATATGCAGGAGTGCGGCATCCGCCTGGATGGCGTACGCGTGTTCGACGACCAGTTCACGCCGCAGTGCTTCATCACCACCGACCTGGACAACAACCAGATCACCGCGTTCCACCCCGGCGCGATGTCCAGCGCGCAGGAAAACCACGTGCGCGACATTCCGCAGATCGATTTCGCGATCGTGGCACCGGACGGCCGCGAGGCGATGTTGCAGCACGTCGACGAATTCGCCGCCCGGGGCGTGCCGTTCATTTTTGATCCCGGCCAGGCGATGCCGCTGTTCAGCGGCGACGAGTTCCGTTCGATGATCGGCAAGTCCACCTACGTGATCGTCAACGACTACGAATCCCAGCTGCTGCAAACCCGCACCGGCTGGACCGCCGACGAGATCGCCAGCCGCGTCACCGCTTACATCGTGACGCAGGGACCACGCGGTTCAGTCATCCACGTTGGCAGCGAGACCCATCACATCCCGCCGGCACGCGAACGTCAGGTCGTGGACCCCACTGGTTGCGGCGACGCCTATCGTGCCGGTCTGATTTTCGGCATCATGCGTGGCCTGGACTGGCCCACTATCGGTCGCATCGCCTCGTTGATGGGTGCGCTGAAAGTCGAACATCCCGGCACGCAGAATCAGCATTTCACCTACGCGGAGTTCGCCGCTGCCTTTGTCGATCAGTTCGGTTACGCGCTGGATTGACTCCATTCGCCTGGGTCTGCGTTGGGTTCAATCGACACGAAATCCCAGCGTGGCGTTGACCGCGTCCTGCCAGCCTCGATACAAACGCTCGCGCTCGTTCGCGTCCATCGTCGGCTCGAAGCGCCGGTCCACCTGCCACAGCCGGGCAATCTGCTCGCGGTTGTCCCAGACCCCCACGGCAAGGCCGGCCAGATAGGCCGCGCCCAGTGCCGTCGTTTCACGGATGGCTGGACGCAATAGCGGCACGCCAAGCACGTCGCTCTGGAACTGGGCCAGGAAGTCGTTGGCGATGGCCCCGCCGTCGGCACGCAATTCCTTGAGCGTGATACCGGCGTCGGCCTCCATCGCAGCCAGCACGTCGCGCGTCTGGTAGGCCATCGACTCCAACGCCGCGCGCACCAGATGCTCCCGACGGGTGCCGCGTGACAGGCCGAACATCGCGCCACGTATATCGCTGCGCCAGTACGGCGCGCCCAGGCCGACAAACGCCGGTACCAGATAGACGCCGTCGGTGGAGGGCACACTCTGGGCACAAGCTTGTGATTGATCGGCGCTGTCCAGCATCAGCAGTCCGTCGCGCAACCACTGAACCACCGATCCGGCCACGAAGATGCTTCCTTCGAGCGCATATTCCACCTGCCCCTCAATCTGCCAGGCGACCGTGCTCAGCAGACCATGCCGCGAAGGCACGGCGGTCTTGCCCGTGTTCATCAGCATGAAACAGCCCGTGCCATAGGTATTCTTGGCCATACCCGGCTCGAAACAGGCTTGCCCGAACAGTGCGGCCTGCTGGTCGCCCGCGATACCGCAGATGGGAATGTCACAGCCGAAGAAGAACTTCGCCTCGATGCGTCCATAGACTTCACTGCAGCCACGTACTTCCGGCAGCATCGACGCAGGCACATCGAACAACTCCAGCAGATCTACATCCCAGCATCGGCGATGGATGTCGAACAGCAAGGTGCGCGAAGCGTTGGTCACGTCGGTGACATGGACCTTGCCACCCGTGAGGTTCCACACCAGCCAGCTGTCGATGGTGCCGAACAGCAGCTCGCCCCGGTGCGCTCGTTCGCGTACACCGTCGACGTTCTGGAACAACCAGGCGAGCTTGGTCGCGGAAAAGTAGGCATCCAGCAACAGGCCCGTGCGTTCACGCACCAGCGCGTCGACCGCATCGGTGCGCATGTCACGGCACAAGTCGGCGGAGTGACGTGACTGCCAGACCACAGCGTTGTAGACCGGCTCGCCGGTGCGCCGATCCCAAACCACGGTCGTTTCACGCTGGTTGGTGATGCCGATGCCCGCGACCGCCGATGCCTCGATGCCGGCCTGGTGGATCGCCTCAGTCAGCGTGACCTGAACGCTGGTCAGGATCTCCCGTGGTCGATGTTCCACCCAGCCCGACCGGGGGAAAATCTGCTCGAACTCCCGCTGCGCCGACGAAACGATACGGCCATGTGCGTCGAACACCATCGCGCGCGTGCTGGTTGTACCCTGGTCAATCGCGACGATGAAGCGCGGATCCCGCGTCATGCCGATCCCTCCACGGCTGCCGGCGGAGATCCACGCACGGTTTCATTGCGGGTCTGGTCCAGGTAGTCCTGCAGCCCCGTGCGCTGCTCGTCATCCATCCGCAGTCCCAGCTTGGTGCGGCGCCACAGAATGTCCTCCGCCGCACGGGCCCACTCATGGCAGACAAGGTAGTCGACCTCGCGCTGGTAGAGCCCTGCACCAAAATGATGCCCGAGATCTGCAATAGAGGCGGCATCACCAAGCAACGTTTCCACACAGGTTCCGTAATGTCGTAACCACCGATGCGTCAGGGCGGTGGGAAGCCACGGCCAGCGCCGTGCCCACGTTGCGACCAGTCGTTCGGCATCGGCAAAGTCGCCGCCCGGCAGCGGGTCACCGCTCGCCGTCCACGCGCTTCGTTCCAGACCCAGCGCCACGCTCAATTTGTCTATCGCTTCCTCACCCAGACGCCGGTATGTGGTGATCTTGCCGCCGAACACGTTCAGCAAGGGGGCTCCCTGCCTGATGTCGAGCTCAATGTGATAGTCGCGGCTGACCGATGACGCGTCGCCATTTTCATCCAGAAGAGGACGTACGCCGCTGTAACTCCAGATGACGTCTTCGGCGCGCACCGAACGCCGGAAGTACCGGTTGACGGCATCGCACAGGTAATTCGTCTCATCCGGGTCGACGTGCACGCTGGCCGGATCTGCACGGTAATCCACGTCGGTGGTGCCCACGAGGGTGTAGTCAGTCTCGTAAGGAATCGCAAACACGATGCGGCGATCAGGCTGCTGGAAAAGATAGGCGTAGTCATGGTCGAACAAGCGTGGGAGCACTATGTGGCTACCCTTCACCAGGCGCACCGTAGCGTGTGACTCTCGGCCGAGCACATCTCCAAGAAAGCGACCAGCCCAAGGCCCGCAGGCATTGACAAGGGCTTTGGCGCGCACGCTCTGCAACTGCCCGTCGTGACCCTTCAACGTTGCATGCCATGCACCGTCGTCGACTGCAGCGCCCACGCAGCGCATCCGCACCAGGATATTCGCACCCCGCTCCGCAGCGTCCATTGCATTGAGCACGACCAAGCGGGCGTCCTGTACCCAGCCATCGGAATAGACGAAGCCGCGGGAGTAATTGCCCTTCAGTGGCTGGCCGGCGACATGACTTCTCAGGTCCACGGCATGCGAATCCGCCAGCGTGCGATGCCCCGCACCGAGACTGTCATACAGCAACAAGCCCAGCCGGATCATCCAGATCGGGCGAAGGTGTGCTTCATGTGGCAGCACGAACATCATCGGCCAAGTGATGTGCGGTGCCAGGCGCAGAATGATCTCGCGCTCAGCCAGAGCCCTGGCCACCAGTCGGAATTCGTACTGTTCCAGATAGCGCAAGCCACCATGAATGAGCTTGGTACTGGCGCTGGACGTATGCGCCGCCAGGTCGTCCTGCTCGCACAACGTGACGGACAAACCGCGCCCGGCAGCGTCCCGCGCTATGCCTGCGCCATTGATGCCACCCCCAACCACCAGAATGTCCGTGTCGTAGTGCAAACCAATCCTCGCGTGCGTCTCGCGAAAGTTCGCATTCGCACGCTACCATGGCATCGACACCCTCCGGCATGTTGCAGCCCCCGGTCGCCACGGCACACAAAGAAAAACCCCCACCGTTTCGGGTGAGGGTTGATCAGGATAAAGCCCCTGGCGGTGACCTGTTGCAGCCTGCGCTCTGCGAGCGCAGCAGCAATACAGTCGACCAAGACGAAGGCCTCCCCGATATGGGGAGGCCTTCTGGGATAAAGCCCCTGGCGGTGACCTGTTGCAGCCTGCGCTCTGCGAGCGTAAGCGTCGGCTCCGGTCACCTTGCACTACCTTTGCGGCTTAGGGTATCGGGCAGTACCAGCTTGTGGGCAACAGGCTGTCGAGGTGCTTGTCGAGGGTGGTGGGCAATCGGGTAAGGACGTCGACGAGCCAAGCGTAAGGGTCGAGGCCGTTAGCCTTGGCGGTGGCGAGCAGGCTCATGATGGCGGCGGCACGCTGGCCGGCCGATTCGGAGCCGGCAAAGAGCCAGTTCTTGCGGCCGATGGCGATCGGCCGGATGGCGTTTTCGGCCGGGTTGTTGTCAATGGGATAGCGGCCGTCGTCGGCGACCCGCGCGAGCGCGCTCCAACGCTTCTGCGTATAGCCGATGGCACCGGCCAGGCCGGTGTTGCCCAGGACCTTTGGCTGTATCTCGTCGAGCCAGCACTTGAAGACCGCCAGCTTGGGCACAAGCAGGCGCTGGCGTTCGCGGTACCGTTCGCCGGGGTCCAGATCGCACAGTGCGGCGTCGGTCGCGTAGATCTCGCCGATGCGCTCGATGGCCTCCTTGGCGACGGGGCTTCCGCTGGCCGCATGGGCGTCGAAGAATTTGCGCCGTGCATGCGCCCAGCAGCCCAGCTCGGTGATGCCCTTGGCGAACAGCGCCTTGTAGCCGGCGTAATCGTCGACCATCAATGC
>JBDTEG010000066.1:0-6459 GCA_039922695.1 Rhodanobacter sp.
ATGACCGGCTGATCGCGGTGCACATGACGCAGGTCACCGAGGGCGAGATCGCCGCGTGCGCCAGTGCCGGGGTGTCGGTCGTGCACTGTCCGGAGTCCAACCTCAAGCTGGCCTCCGGTTTCTGTCCAGCCGAGCAGTTCCGCCGGGCGGGCGTCAACCTGGCGATCGGTACCGATGGCTGCGCCTCCAACAACGATCTGGACATGTTCGGCGAAATGCGCACGGCAGCGCAGTTGGCCAAGGCGGTGGCCGGCGATGCTGCTGCGTTCGAAGCCGCGTTTGCGTTGCGCGCCGCCACGCTCAATGGTGCCAGGGCAATCGGGCTGGAGGCGAAGATCGGCTCGATCGAGGTCGGCAAGCAGGCCGATCTCGCCGCGGTGCGGCTGAGCGATCTGGAAACCCAGCCACTGTTCCACGTCGCCTCCCAACTCGTCTACGCGTGCAACCGGCAGCAAGTCACCGATGTCTGGATCGCCGGACGGCGCAAGCTCGCCGCGCGCGAGTTGCCCGGCATGGACACGGCGGCGATCCTGGCGCGCACGCGCGCCTGGCGCGAACGCATCGTAGCCGTTTGATCCGCGCCAGCATGAATCGCCACCTGATCCTGGCCATGCGTCGTCCGCAGCTCGACATCACCGTCGTGCCGGGCCACCTGGATTATCTTGACGGCCTGCGCACGCAGGACAGGCTGCTGGTGCTGCTGGCTGGCCCGTTTGGCCACCAGCCAGCTGGCGCCTGCCTGCAGCACGCCGCTGACCTGGCGCAAGCTACGGCGGTCGCGCACGACAATCCTGCCGGTTGGCAACTTCCGGTGCAGGAGTGGCGGGCCAAGTAAACTATCGGGCGAGCCACGCCGTGGCGCCCCATGAGGATTCCATCATGCAAGCTGCGCAGCCCGGTCCCAACGTGAGCCCGGAGGAAATTGCCCACTTCGATGCTCTGGCCGCACGCTGGTGGGATCCGGACGGTGAGTCGCGCCCGTTGCACGATCTGAACCCGGTGCGTACGGCCTACATCGCGGCACGTACCGACTTGCGCGGCGCGCGTGTCGCCGACGTAGGCTGTGGAGGCGGCCTGTTGAGCGAGTCGCTGGCGCGAGCCGGCGCACGGGTCACCGCCATTGACCTCAGCGAGAAGGTGATCGGCATCGCCAGGCTGCACCTGCATGAGTCGAATCTGGACGTCGATTACCGAAAGCAGTCGTCGGCGGAACTTGCGGCTGCGGAGCCGGCCAGTTTTGACGTCGTGTGCTGCCTGGAGCTGATCGAGCACGTGCCTGACCCGGCGGCGCTGGTCAATGACCTTGCCGCGCTGCTGAAACCCGGCGGCGGCCTGTTCATGTCCACCATCAATCGCACCCCGGCAGCATTCGGTGCCGCGATCGTCGGCGCCGAGTACGTCATGAAGATGCTGCCGCGCGGCACCCATCACTATGCGCAATTCCTCAAGCCTTCGGAACTGGCAAAACTGTTGCGTCACGCCGACCTGGATCTTGAAGACGTCAGCGGGCTGGCCTACAACCCGTTCACTCGAAAGGCGTGGCTGAGCCCGATCACCGCCGTCAATTATGTGCTGTGCGCGCGGAAGCCTGCATGAGCCAGCGTCTGCCGCAAGCTGTCGAGGGAGTTCTGTTCGACCTGGATGGCACCTTGCTGGACAGCGCGCCGGACTTGTATGCAGCGCTGGAGGCGCAGTGTGTCGAGGAGGGCGTGGAGCCACCGCCGTACGCGCCGGTGCGCCAGGTGGTGTCTCGTGGCGCCCGGGCGGTGCTGCGCTGTGCGTTTGCCGCGCGCGGCGAAGCGGCAGTGGAGGCGCTGGTATCCCGCTATCTTCAGCTCTATCAGCAGGCGATGGGCCAGCAAGCCAGCACGTTTGATGGCGTCGACGATCTGCTCGTGCGACTTGAGGCCCATGGCCTGCGCTGGGGCATCGTCACCAACAAGGCGGCCTTCCTCACCGACGACCTGGTCAGGCGCATCGGTTGGGCGAAGCGAGCCAGCGCGGTGGTATCCGGCGACACCCTGGCAGTGAAGAAGCCCGACCCGGCACCGGTGCTGCTGGCTTGCGAGCGCGCAGGAGTTTCTCCGGCGGCGTGCCTGTTTGTCGGCGACGACCAGCGCGACATCCAGGCCGGCGCGGCGGCGGGCCTGTTCACCGTGGCGGTGACCTGGGGCTATCTCGACGGCGGCAATCCGCATGCCTGGGGTGCCGATGCGGTGGTGGATAGCGCGGCCGAGCTGGTCGCGCTGCTGCAATTGGAACCGACCATCGCATGAACGAGCTGCTCCCACTGCAGGGCTTCATCGACAAGTGGTTGGCGGTGCAGCCGCAGCAGCGCATTGCGCTGGCGTTTGTCGACGGCCAGCGTTATCCCGGCCATGTGGCGTTGGCAGCCTTCGAGCAGGAGCTGCTGGGTGCTGCCTACGGCATCCGCGAGCCGCAGGTGGCGGCCGCCAAACTCGGTTGGTGGGTGGAGGAACTGGCCGGTGCCGCCGCCAGCGGCGGCCGCCATCCGCTCACCCAGGTGCTGTTCGACGACGCGCGTGCACATGCGATCGCCAGCGAGCTGTGGGTCGCGCCGGTGCTGGCCGCGATGGCACAACTGGAGCAGGGCACGGCGGCCGACTTCCCCGGCCAGATTCAGGCAGCGATGCCATTGCACGGGGCGCTCGCGGCGCTGGAGACGGTATGGTGGTATGGCGCCGAGGCCTCACCGGCACGTGCGTCGCAGGTCGCCGTGATGAATCATCTGTGGAACGCTCTGCTGCGACTGGAGTCCGATGCCGAGCGCGATCGCCTGCCGCTGCCGATGTCGCGGTTGGCGCGACACGGCCTGGATCGCGCCCAGTTGCGCAAGGGTGGGGCTGCGCGGCGAGAGGCGGTGAATGCGCAGCTCGATGACTTGTTGACCGGCTGGAAGGCTTCGCGCACTTTGCCTGGCCCGCTGAGCGTTTTTCGTGCACTGGAATCGCGCCACGACTGCAATCTGGCGCGCCGCGCCTTCGGTTCAGCCAACGCCTTGACGGCCCTGCAAGCTGGTCAATCGCACACCGGCTTGTCGACGACGCTGATCGCCTGGCAGGCCGCCCGGGCGTGGCAGCGATTGCGCCGATAGGTTTGTTCAAGACGCAGCGTTTCCGCCATCACACCATTGTGCGGCGAGCCGCTTGCCCCAAGATTGCTTGCTTTACGGCGAATTGGTTCGCCGCGGCCAGGACCCGATCATGCCGAATCAGGAAAACACCGCTCGCCTGCTGCCCGACGTCGCGGTCCATGCTCAGCCCCATCTTGCCGGGGCGCTGGACTGGGTCGGCATGGCGGATATCCAGGTGCCGGTGCTGTTCGATGCGGGCGACGGCCAGACGCAGCGTGCCAGCGCGAGGGTAGGAGCCTTCGTCAACCTGAAGCGGCCGGACAAGCGCGGCATTCACATGTCGCGGTTGTACTTGCAGGTGGAACAGGCGCTGAGCACGCGCAGTCTTGATGCGGACATGTTGCAAGCGCTGCTGCGCGGCTTTCTCGATTCGCACTCGGATCTGTCCGATCGTGCCTGCGTCAGCATCCATTTCGAGCATCTGGTGCGACGCCCGGCGCTGAAGAGCGCCAACAGCGGCTGGCGCGCGTATCCGGTATGCATCGAGGCCAGCCTCGTCGGTGACGAATTTTTGCTGGAGTTCGGTACCGAGGTGGTTTATTCCTCGACCTGTCCAGCGTCGGCGGCATTGTCCCGGCAGTTGATCCAGGACCAGTTCGCGCACGATTTCGAGCGCGACCAGCCGCTGCAGCACGCCGCCGTGATGGCCTGGCTGGGCAGCGAGAGGGGCATCCTGGCCACGCCCCACGCGCAGCGCAGCGTGGCGCGTTTGCGCGTGCGTCCCTTGGCCGGCGCCAGCTTCCAACTGGTGGAGCTGGTCGATCGGGTCGAGCAGGCCCTGGGTACTCCGGTGCAGACCGCGGTCAAGCGCGAGGACGAGCAGGCTTTCGCGCTGGCCAACGGCGGCAACCTGATGTTCTGCGAAGATGCGGCGCGGCGGATCCAGAAGGCTCTTGATGCTGACGCCAGCCTGGGCGACTTTCATGTGCGGGTCGAGCATCAGGAAAGCCTGCACCCGCATGATGCGGTGGCCTACGCCAGCAAGGGCGTGGAAGGCGGTTACGGTTCCGTTATCCAGGAGCAAGTCGGATTCTGATCGGCCGGCCTGGAAATCCGCCTGCGCAGTCGAGGGTTACGACGCTGCCTGCCGCATCGAACCGGGATGGGGCAACGAATCTTCGTTGTCTGTCCTTGCATGGCCGACTTGCGTCGACCACCAAAGTCCGACCGACTCCCGGTCGATCCTGCGGCTTGTTGCCGCACTCAGGACATGGATTCGCTCCGGTCAGGCATTGTGCGCCCGGCCTGCGTCAGCCGGTCAACCAGAGTCGCGAGGTTTATTCTGTTGGGGGCAACCGCGGAAATGAAAATGTTCGGGCACCGGATCTTCGCCGCCCTCACACAGCGGCTGGCAACGCAGCAGCCGCCAGGCAGCCAGCAAGCTGCCGCGCGCTGGTCCGAAACGCGTCACCGCAATCCGTGCATAATCTGAGCAGGTGGGGTGGAAGCGGCAGCGTGCGCCAAGCAGAGGGCTGAGCCAGCGCTTGTACAAGCGAAGCATCCACAGTATCAATCGGGTCAGGGTGTTCACGTTGCCGGTGCAGTGTGTGGCATGTAATGGTACAAGTATTTCAGCAACAAACTTGCCGGTGTGGGATACATCGGTTATAACACGCGGCCGTCACGGCCAACCAGGGTGAAGGGATATGGCGAAAACCAAAGCGAGTTCGACCGCCGCCAAGGCGCACAAGGGCAAGACATCGGCCAAAGCCGCTGCAGTCAAGTCGAAGGCCCTCGCAGGCAAGGAGCGGATCGTCAAGAGCGCCGCCAAATCCTCGGCGAAACCGGTGGCCCGGGCCGCTGTGACGAAGGCCGCGCCGAAGCCGCCGACCAGCAAGGCTCCTGCCAAGGCGTCCGCCAGGAAGGCGGCGCCGAAGAAGGCGGCGCCCGCAAAAAAGTCTGCCGCGAGGAAGGCGCCGATCAGCAAGGTACCGGCCAGGAAGACGCCCACGAAGAAGGCTGCCGCCGGGAGGCTCGTCGCGAAGAAGGCGGCTCCGGGCAAGGCGGTCAAGAAGGCCGCACCCAAGACTGCGCATAAATCTGCACTCAAGCCTCCACCCAAGGCCGCAGCCGTGAAGAAACCGGCAGCCAAGGCCGCCACCCCAAAAGCTGCCAAGCCTGTCGCGTCCGCACGCAAGGCACCGGCGAAGCCCGCTCTCCGACCTGAGCCAGTCGCAGCGGCAAGCAAGCCAGCTGCGTCATCCACCAGCAAGCTCTTCAAGGGCAAGGTGGCGAGCGCTACTGCCATGGTGACGCCCAAGGCAGGCCCCGCAGACGGGCATTCTGGTTCCTCCCACAAGAAATCGAAGAATTCGTCGTCCCCAATGAATAAACCGGCAACAAAAAAACTCGAGAACGGCGTCACCCGTGAAGACGGGCGCTACGCATTGCCTTCCACCAGCACCATCAACCTGCCGCAGGACTACCGTCCTTCCAGCAATGAGGAGTACATGAGTCCGCGGCACCTGGCCTACTTCCGCAACAAGCTGCGCAACTGGCGCGACCAGTTGGTGGAGGAGTCACGCCAGACCATGGACAATCTGCGCGAGGAAGTTCGTGACGTGGGCGACGAGGCCGAGCGAGCCACCCGCGAGACAGAGAATTCGCTGGAACTGCGCACGCGTGACCGTTATCGCAAGCTGATTTCCAAGATCGACAAGGCGCTGCGCCGGATCGAGGAAGGCAGTTACGGTTTCTGCGAAGAGACCGACGAGGAGATCGGTGTGGATCGCCTTGATGCGCGTCCAATTGCCACGCTGTCGCTGGATGCGCAGGAGCGTCGCGAACATCTGCAAAAACAGATGGGCGACTGACACCTCGCTTCACTCATCGATCGAACGACAGGACCCCGCCATGCCGGGGTCTTGTTCTTCCTGCAAGCCCTGAGCGCCCGCCGGTCACGACAAGGGCCGCAAAGGGATCCAGATTCCCTTAGCTGACCGCAGCTGCATACCCCTTCAATGTGGACAGGGTCGCCGCCAGGCCATTGGAGCGGGTCGGAGACAGGTGCTTGGCCAGGCCAATGGCGCTGATGAACTGAGGTTCAGTGGCGACGATCTCACGGGCAGGACGGTCCGAGTACACGCGCAACAGCAGGGCCAGCAGGCCGGAGACGATGATCGAGTCACTGGTTGCCTCGAAGTGCATCTTGTCGGCATCGCCACTGGGCACCAGCCAAACCATCGACTGGCACCCATGTACCCGGTAGGACTCGGTCTTGCACGTTTCGGGGAACGGCGGCAGCTGTTTGCCCAGGTCTATGAGGTACTGGTAACGCTCGGACCAGTCGCCGAAGAGCGCGAACT
>JBDTEG010000067.1:0-5914 GCA_039922695.1 Rhodanobacter sp.
CAGTTTGTCGACCACGCCGGCCACCTCGTGGCCAGGGGTAATCGGCACGAACGCCACGCCTGCCGTGCCATCGCGATAGTGCGCGTCGGAATGACAGATGCCTGCGGCCCGCACCTTGACCCGGATCTGACCCGGGCCCGGCTCGGGTACCGCCATCTCGTGGCATTCAAGCGGCTTGCCGACTTCCACGACGCGTACGGCTTGCATGGATGCTGCCACGACTACCGCTCCGTTTCGCGGAAATCCAGATCGAAATATTCGCCCGGCAGGCGCTCATCGGTCTCGCGCGCGAGCTCGGCCTTGCGCAGATCGACGCGCCGTATCTTGCCGGACATGGTCTTGGGCAGGTCGACGAATTCCAGGCGCCGGATACGCTTGTACGGCGGCAGCCGGCCACGTACGAACAGCAGGATCTCGCCCGCCAGTTTGGCACTGGGCTCGCGCCCCGCCACCAGGCTCACGAATGCCTTGGGCACCGACAGGCGCAGCGGATCGGGGCTCGGAACGATCGCCGCCTCGGCCACGGCCGGATGTTCGATCAGCACGCTTTCGAGCTCGAACGGGCTGATCCGGTAATCGGAACACTTGAACACGTCATCAGCGCGGCCGACATAGGTGATGTTGCCCTCGGCGTCCCGCGCCGCCACATCGCCGGTGCGGTAGTAGCCGTCCGCACCGATATGCCGCGAACGGCTGGCGTCGTCTGCATAACCGATCATCAGTCCCAGCGCCCGCGGCTCCGGCGCCAGCGCAATTTCACCTTCCTCGGCCGGATTGCCGTCCACATCCAGCAGCTCGACCCGGAAACCGGGCGACGGTCGTCCCATGGAACCGGGAACGACGTCCTGCCCCGGCGCATTGCATACGATCGCCGTGGTTTCAGTCTGGCCGTAGCCATCGCGAATGGTCAGCCCCCACGCCTTGCGCACCTGGCCGATGACTTCGCTGTTGAGCGGTTCACCGGCGCTGCACAGCTCGCGCAGGCTCATCCTGAACTGGGCCAGATCCTGCTGGATCAACATTCGCCACACCGTGGGCGGCGCGCACATGGTGGTCACCGCGTACTTTTCCAGCGCGCCGAGCAGGCCAGCGGCATCGAAGCGTGTGCTGTGGTAGATGAAGATCGTTGCTGCCGCATTCCAGGGCGCGAACAGGCAGCTCCATGCATGTTTGGCCCAGCCGGGTTGGCTGACATTGAGATGGATGTCGCCCGGCTTGATGCCGATCCAGTACATCGTCGACAGATGTCCCACGGGATAGCTCTGCTGCGAATGCATGACCAGCTTGGGCCGCGAGGTGGTGCCCGAGGTGAAATACAGCAGCAGTGGATCCTGGGCATGGGTGATGCCGTCGGGAGTGAAGTCGCACGACTGCAGCCACGCCTGCGCATACTCGTGCCAACCGCAGGGAGCCGTACCGACCGCAATGCGGGTGAAATCGAGGCCGACGTCCTCGAAGCCGTCACATTGATCGGACGCGGCGATCACGTGCTTCACTTCGCCGCGCTGCATGCGATCGCGCAGTTCATCGCGACCGGCCAGCATCGTGGTCGGCACCACCACCGCGCCCAGCTTCATGGCAGCCAGGGTCGCCTCCCACAGTGGCGCCACGTTGCCCAGCATCAGCAGGATGCGATCCCCACGCGTTACGCCCAGTTCGCGCAGGAAGTTGGCCACCTGGTTGGAGCGTGCCGACAAGTCCGCGAAGCTCAGGCGCAGCTCGCCGCCAGCCTCGTCCACCAGCCACAAGGCGGTGCGATCGGCGTGCTCGCCGCCGGCAAGGTCGTCGAAATAATCCAGTGCCCAGTTGAACTCGTTGAGCTCGGGCCAGCGAAAATCGCGGTAGGCCTTGTCGCGGTCGCTGCGGTTCGCCAGCAGAAAGTCCCGCGCGGCGACAAATCGCTGCAAGCCCGTTTCCGAATTCATCACGAACTCTCCCTATGTACCTTGAGATGCCGCCAGCGCGTTCCAAACCGGTGCGCCAGGCTCTGGCGCCGACGGTGACTTCCGCCCTGCTTGCATCATGCGCTCGCCCAGCATAGTTCGATCCGCGTGCGTCCGGTATCCGGTGCTTGAGTTCCGGGACTACGTCAGACGCACGGACGGATACACGAAGAGGCGAAGGCCTGCGCCCTCGCCTCTTCGTGTCAGTTGCGAATACGCGCCGCGATGCGCTGCGTATCAGTGCAATGAAGCCAGCTTCACGCCCTTCACCTTCAACGCCTGGGCGACGTCATACATGGCCTGGTTGAGGATCTTGTGGGTGTTTTCGTCGGCCGCATGACTGTACTTGGCGTCGATGTCCTGCATGACCTTGACGTGGATGTCATGCGACAGTGCCTTGTCGAACAGAAAACCCGACCACCAGGTGCCATCGGCGGTCGTGCCCGCAGTCACCAAGGTCTTGGCCAGCTTGACGCCCTTGAGGTCAGCGGGTGCAGCGGGCAAGGTAACGCCCGCTTCGGTCGCGCGCTTGAGGCCGTCGTTCACCGCAAACGTCATGCCGCTGATGAAGGCATCGACATCCTTCTTGCCATACTGCTTGGTAAGCTTGGCGACTTCCGCGTTGACCGTCTTCTGGCCAAGCATCGATACCAGGGCGGTGGAGAAACTGAAGTCGCTGGCACCGCCACCGGCCTTGACCAGGGCTGCCGTCACGTTCAGTGCCGGCGCGCCATTGTAGGTCTCACCACCAAACCAGTTCATCGCCGAAGCATTCATCTGCGACTGCGCCGCAGGTGCCGCGGCCTGCGCCTCGCCGGCGGCCATTGAGGTTCCGGCCAACGCAATGCCACCCAGGGCCAGCGCAGCTACCAATAAATTTTTACGCATGTTCATGATCAATTCTCCGTTACGTGGAAACGCGTCACGCCATTCAGGACGTGGCATGGCTTAGGTCGCGCATGTGCGCGAGAAAATCTTCAGCCGGATACAACGCATCCAGCGCGTGTCGAGTCTTGGTCGACAGCAAACCTTCCAGACGTCCGGCCAACTCGCCCGCCAGAATCGCCAGCGTGGTGCTCTGCTGAATGTAGGCGGTGGCCAGCTCCACCACCAAGGGCTGTTCGGTGAATACGGCCGTGACACTTCCGGACGCGAAGCAGCCGAGCAAGGCCGCGCGATTGTCGCTCACGACGAGCAACCAGCGTGAACCGCCGGGAGGCACGGCGTGACCACGGTGGATGTTGCCCACGCAGCCGCCGCACTCGGTCTCGCACCGATCCAGACACAAGGTGGTGATGGCGACATTCCGCTCGCGCGCTGCACGCAAGTGCGACGCCAGTTGCGCCGCCTCCGCGGGCTGCAACGCGATGCGCAGGTTTTTCGTGCTGGCATCAACGAGCTGCGCCGCGCGCTCGAGCACTTCGCCATCGCGCAGGTTGAGCACCACCGGCGGATGCCTTTCCCGCGACAGGCGTGCCAGCGCTTCGCGTGCCTCTTCCATCGCTTGGCGCCGGACGACCTCCATCTCGTGCAACAGCAAACTCGGCTCGACCGCGAGATAAGCCACCCCGGCGGGGCGCTCGACGCGATGCGCTGCTCCTCGCTGAACCAGCTTGCCTGCTGCCGCATAAATATTCGCGCGAGGGATGCCGCTGGCCTTGGCCAGCGCATATCCGTTGAGCTCGCCGCCCGCGACCAGCGCCTCGTAGGCGCGCGCCTCGTACTCGGTAAAGCCGAGTTGCTGCAGCGCACGCGACGTAGTGGCGTCATGTTTTTTAGTAGTCATATGAGCAACTACTATACGCTGCGACGGTGTGTCGTCAAGCGGTCATGTCGGCAGATTCCGCAACGGTCAAGTTGTGCGCCGCATAACCCCAACGGGTCCGACACAAGGTCCCGACAAAGGCCTGACTGCCGCCTCGAGACTGGCGTCTTTGCAGGAGTCGTGCCGGGAATTCGCGCGCGAGGATGGGGTTGCGACAGGTTTGGTGTAATCAGGGTGTGGCACGCACTGCCGCAAGGGCGAGACCGACGAGAGCACTTCCGCCGATGAAAACGAGCAGCGCGCGATAGGCATGAATTGGCCAGCCTGCGCGCGAAGCACGGGTTGCATATCCGAACATCGCCAACGCCACCACAAACAGCACGGTCCCAGCCAACACCAATGGATGCAAGGGCCACAGCGTGCCGCAGATGACCCCCGCGCTGCCGAGATTGAACATCAGCCACTCGACGAGCCGCACCGACACGGCCGTCTGGCGCGCGGCCAACAATGCCTGGCCGAGACCCAGCAGCGCCTGCGTCACCCCCACCACCAACACAAGGTAGGCGACTGCCCAAAACAACTTTCGGCTCGGCGCGTGCGCCATCGCGGCAGCGGTAGCGCCGCCACCCACGATCGTGAGCGCAGCCATGGCCAGAAAGGCGATCGCCGGATTGACCCGCTCACACCACCCGACGCTTGCTGGCGCACTCATGCTGTCGTGCTCCCAGCACGTTGCCGGAGCCGGACCAGCGTGTCGATGCTGTCGCGCCAACGACGCGCCGCCACCTCATCCTCGTCATCCATCTCGACCGGTTCGAACAGGGCCAGCCCTCCGCTGGCCTGCAGCCACCGATGCAGCTGTCGTCCGAAGCCGCAGAACTCATCGTAATAGCTGTCCCCCAGTGCCAGCAGGCCATAACGAAGCTGCGGCAATTGCACGGGCTGGTCCATATGCTCGCGACAGAATTCCTTGGCCATGTCCGGTGGATCGCCGTCATGGCAGGTGCTGGCCAGGAACAAGGCGTTGCCGACCGTCTGCAACTTGTCAAGATCGAGTTCATCGAACGCCAGCAAGCGCGACGCGAACCCCTCGCGCTGCAGGGCACGAAAGGCATCTTGCGCAAGATGCTCGGCAACACCCGTTTCACTGGCGTAGATGACCCAGATCGGATCAAGCGTCATTGGCTCGGAAGGCGGCGACTGGTGCCCGGTGGCCTCTGCATGTGGTGTAAAAAAACCATCCATGGTCGTTGACCGCGCCATCCCGGCGCGGCCTCGAAACCAGGTTGAATTGAACATGCCCATGCTGTTGCAAGCCTCCTCGCGCCTTGTGCTGCGTGTGCCCAGTCAGCTCATGCTACGGCGGCGATCCCGGCGGCAGGATGATCTGCATCAGAAAAAATTCTGACCGGTCCCCACGGATCGCGCCGCGCGTGCGGCACGCTGCCATAGCGCGCCACTTCTGCCCGGTCCTTCGGGACGTTGACCGCACCCCGTGGCAGGCGGAGCGAACCGATAGTCGCCTTCTGCGCCGCCGGGTCCCCGCAGGCCGCTGCGCCAACATGTTTCGACACCTTGACCTGACTGACGGGGGCACCGTACCTGGCGTCATGCAAGGCCGCAGTGCATCTCGACGCCTGCTTGTACACTCGACCAGTGGTCAGCACAGACGCCCGGCCAGGATCTCCCCGTCTACCGCCGCACCAGGAATTTCTTTCTTGTCGCATTACACCGGTCCCCTGCTTACGCGCGCCGTCGGCGATGCCCTGGCGGCTGCGCGCGGCGCTGGCGCCGACAAGTGGTGCGGCTCCCTGGACCTCGATCGCTCGACCAGCACCGTCACGCTGCAACCCGGTGGGTGGATCTGGCGAGATGCGAGCTATCCATACCCCGGCAAATTGAAGGACCGCACGATCTACCACTGGGACGGCGAAGGGTTTGCACGCGTGGCGTGCTTTTCAGGCTCCCTGATCAAGCTGGTGCCGACCCGATGGGGCGCACCCACTTTCGAGATAGACGGCATCAAGATGCTGCCGACGTCGAAGGACTCGCCTTTCGAGGATGCGCGACGCAAGGTCGCGCTTGTAGAGCCCCGCGGCAAGGTCGTGCTCGATACCTGCGGTGGTCTGGGCTACTTCGCCGCGTGCTGCCTGGAGGCCGGCGTCGCACGCATCCGTTCCTTCGAGAAGAGCGCGGACGTGCTGTG
>JBDTEG010000068.1:0-29605 GCA_039922695.1 Rhodanobacter sp.
CGAACTGCGGAACTTCTGCTGTGCGCGATGCTCGTTCCCCGGATCCAGGAGCAGTCGCGCACAGGGTGCGCTCCTACAGAGACCGTCTTGGCGAGACCAGCAGTTCACCGAACATCAATCCGGCGACCAGCGATACCAGCAGGGTCAGCAGCAGCACGGCAGTGTCCATGCCCAGATCAGTGTTGCGATCGAGCAGGAACGACATGCTCTGGAAGCCGACGCTGCCGGGCACCAGCAAAATGATGCCCGGTTCGCGAATTACCGCTCCGGGGCGACGCGCGTAGCGTGCGTAGGCATTGGCCATCGAGCTCAGCAGGAAGCCGCCAAAGAATACCCCGAACGCGGCGCCCGGCACCTTCCCTGAGAGCTGGCCACCCCAGCGTGTGGCCAGGTAACCGACCACCACCGCGCCCATGACCACCAGCCAGTCGCGGCGCGCCGCCCGGAACAGGATGGCAAAACCGAACGCACCCAGCAGCAGGAAGGGCGCGTCCAGCCAGCTCGGCAGCGGCGGCAACACGTAGTCGCGCGCATGGATGCCTACCGCCGCACACACCTGGGTTGCCGCGACCGTGCCGAAGGTGAGCTTGAGCAACGTCGTCACCGCGCCACCCATGCGCGCCACCCCGGAAACCAGGTGCTGGCTGGAAAGCTCGCGCACCGCCGTCGTCAGCGACATGCCGGGCACCAGCACGATCAGACCGGCGAGCACCACCGCCTTGATCGCCAGCGGCACGATGAACGCACTTACCATGATCGCGATGAAGGTCGCCGCCATCGCACTGACCGCCTCGCTGGCGATCGCCAGTCGCGGCCGGCGCGCGGCCAGCACGGTGATGCTGCCGATGACCAGGCCGATAAACCCGGCGGTCAACAGATCCGGCCACGAACTGTGCAGGAACAACGCCACGATGCTGGCCGCGGACAGGCCATAACTGGCGATCACGGCCGCCTGGGCGCGTCGGCTCTCCGGCCGGCCCAACTGGCGGAGTCGGTGAAAGCCCTCGTGCAAGTCGAGACCACCGGTGACCACCAAATCGGCAATTTCGTCCGCCGCACACAGCCGCATGAGGTTCACGTCGCCGGGCGCCAACCGCATCACCTGGGTGCTCTGCGCCACGCCCTCCTCGCCCTCGGCCAGGTCGGCGAAGGAAATGATGATCGCGGTGGGGCTGGACCAGACGTCGGCCGCCAGACCCATCCGTTGCGCGGCACCGGCGATGGCGATCTCCAGCCGCGGCGCGGTCGTGCCGTACTGATGCAGTCTTCGCGCCAGTTCGAGCAGGAACGCAATACGCGTGTTCAGCGCGGCGGTGGCAAACAGCGGCGACATGGCCTCGCCCGGACTCATGCGGTCGCGCGTACCTGCAACGTGCTGCCGTCGACGGCAATCACTTCAACCGTGCTGCCGACAGGCAAGTCCGGTCCGTTGACGAGCCATTGACCATCACCCACACGGGCCTTGCCGCGCCCGTTGACGATGGCTTCGATCAACTCGTAACGCTGGCCGATCATCTGCTCGGCGCGACGGTTGAGACGCTCGCTGCCGGGCACGCGTCGCTCCAGTTTGGGCCGCAACCAGCGCGCGTAGGCGAGACAGGCGGCAAACGCCAGCAGGCCGAACACGATCGCCTGCGCCAGCACGCCCATCGACGGCACGACCCACAGCAGCACGCCCATCGCCGCTGCTGCCAGTCCGATCCACAACAGGAAATAGCCCGGCACCAGCAACTCACCGGCAATCAGCAGCAAGGCCAGGATCCACCACAGATAGTGCGCAGCAAGTTGCCACATGGTCGATTACTCCGGGGAATCAGCGCAGCGGCGGCTGTACGGCGGCCGCCAGCGATTTCTGTTGCTGGCCCAGCGATTCCTTGGCCAGCTCGGCGATGCCGGCCATCGCGCCTATCACGCCAGTCGCCTCGATCGGCAGCAACAACATTTTCTGGTTGGGCGAGTGGGCCATTTCCTTCAGCGCCTCGATGTAATTGTTGGCGACAAAGTAGTTCAGCGCGTTGACGTTGCCGCCGGATATCGCCGCAGACACCATCGTGGTGGCCTTGGCTTCGGCTTCGGCGGTGCGCTCGCGTGCCTCCGCCGCGCGGAACGCTGCCTCCTTCTCGCCCTCGGCGGCCAGAATCACCGATTGCTTCTCGCCCTCGGCCTTGAGGATGGCCGCCTGACGGTAGCCCTCGGCATCCAGGATGTTGGCGCGCTTCTCGCGCTCGGCCTTCATCTGACGCGCCATCGCGTCGATCAGGTCGCGCGGCGGAGCAATGTCCTTGATCTCGATGCGGTTGACCTTGACGCCCCACGGATGGGTCGCCTCGTCCACCACGCGCAGCAGTCGTGCGTTGATCTCGTCGCGCTTGCTCAGGGATTCATCCAGGTCCATCGAGCCGAGCACGGTACGGATGTTGGTCATCACGAGTGCCAGCGAAGCCTGCTCAAGATTCGACACTTCATACGCGGCCTTGGAGGCATCCAGCACCTGGTAGAACACCACCCCGTCGACGCGCACCACGGCGTTGTCCTTGGTGATCACGTCTTGCGAGGGGACGTCGAGCACTTGTTCCATCATGTTGATCTTGCGTCCGACCGCCTGGTAGACAGGGATCAGGAAGTGCAGGCCGGGGCTCAGCGTGCTGGTGTACTTGCCAAACGTCTCCACCGTCCACTCGAAGCCCTGCGGCACGATGCGCACGAGTTTGACGATCGCCACCACCACCAGAAAAACGACGACCAACGCAAGAATCTGTCCCATTTCCCGACCCCTTGTCCCTGTATGGAGCAAGCAGTATAGGCGAGCCGGGCCCGCCGGGCAGCCGACTTTCATCCATCACCCCATGCCGCGATCACGCGGGGTGCGCGTGCTCCCCCGGCGCTGTCATCCTCCCGTAACATGACGATGGTGATATGGAACACGGTTCCGAAGTGGGCAATCCATGCAAAAGCGCATCCTGATCATCGAAGACGAGGCTCCGATCCGCGACATGGTGGCGTTTGCGCTGCGCAGGGCGGACATGCTTCCGGTCTCTGCGGAGGACGCGGGCGCGGCGCAGCTGGCCATCGCCGAGGCCATGCCCGACCTCATCCTGCTCGACTGGATGCTGCCGGGCATCAGTGGCATGGATCTGGCGCGGCGCCTGCGCCGGGACGAGCTGACCCGCGAGCTGCCGATCATCATGCTCACCGCGCGCGGAGAGGAGACCGATCGCGTCGCCGGCCTCGATGCCGGCGTCGACGACTACGTGGTCAAGCCCTTCTCCACGCGCGAGCTGGTTGCCCGGATCAAGGCGGTGTTGCGTCGCAGCCAGGGCGAAGACAGCGCCGGCATCATCGAGTTGGGCGGTCTGCGCCTGGACGGTCTGGCGCACCGTCTGTTCGTCGGCGACGAGCAGGTGCACCTCGGGCCCACGGAGTACCGGCTGCTGCATTTCTTCATGACGCATGCCGAACGTGTCTACTCCCGCGCGCAATTGCTCGACCATGTATGGGGCGGCAGCGTGTATGTCGAGGAGCGCACCGTCGATGTGCATATTCGTCGCCTGCGCAAGACGCTGGAAACCTGGAGTCTGGATACGTTGATCCAAACCGTGCGCGGCGCCGGCTACCGGCTTTCCGCACATCCCGCGCCGCGACCGTAGCCCCGAGGTCGACCCTTGCGCAGCGCGAACGCCCGCTTTTCAGCATGGCCCAGGGTCATCCTGCTCACCACTTTGGTTCTGGCGCTGACGGCGGCTGGAATATGGGGGCCCACATGGTCGGCGCTCTGCGTCGCGCTCGGTGGCCAGGTCATGGTGTTGCTGTGGCTGGTGGCCGGGGCCGGGGCGAGAGGCTGGGATCGCGGTCCACCACAGGCGCCACTTTGGTCTCGCACGCGGCGAACGCGCCAACACCGCCTGCTGGCGCAACTGCGCGACGTCCGCGACGCGGTGAGTTCCCTGCCTGATGCCATCGTGCTGCTCGACCGCAAGGGCAATGTGCGCTGGCTCAATGCCGCGGCCAACCGCCTGCTGGGGTTGCGCGAGCGGCACACGGGCGGCCCACTGGCCGAACGGCTCGTTGGCAGCGAGCTCGGCGCATGGCTGCTGACAGACATGCGCCAGCCGGCTACCGACATGCCGGCACCGGCAGATGCCTCGATGCGCCTGGCCGTGACCATCATGCCATTCGGATCACAGCTTCGGTTACTGCTGGCGCGCGACATCAGCACCCTGAGCCGGCTGGAACAGGTGCGACGGGACTTCGTCGCCAACGTATCGCACGAATTGCGCACGCCACTGACCGTCATTCATGGTTACCTGGAGGTGCTCGATCCGGCCGATGCGCCGGAGCTGGCCCCGGTGCTGGGGGAAATGCGCCTGCAGTCGCAGCGCATGGGACAGATCGTCGAAGACCTGCTGACCCTGTCACGCCTGGAAACACGCGAAGCGCTGCCAGACGAAGACGTGCCCATGCTTCGACTACTGGAGACGCTGCGGCGCGAGGCCGAAGCACTAAGTCACGGACGACACGTCATAAACGTCGACGCTACGACCCCGGCCGGCTTGCGCGGCTCGATGCACGATTTGCACAGCGCCTTCTCCAACCTCGTCAGCAATGCCGTGCGCTACACGCCGAGCGGCGGCACGATCACCATTGGCTGGCGTCTCACGCCGGGCGGTGGCGCCGCTTTTTCGGTGCGCGACAGCGGGCTGGGTATTTCGACTGAACATTTGAGTCGCCTCACCGAGCGTTTCTATCGCGTGTCATCCAGCCGGTCGCGTGACTCTGGCGGCACCGGCCTCGGCTTGTCGATCGTCAAGCACGTACTCAACCTGCACCAGGCACGCCTGGTCGTGGAGAGCGAGCCGGGGCACGGCTCGACCTTCTCCTGCCTGCTGGATGCCTCGCGCGTGCTGACGCCGGAAAGCAACGGTGCCGGCGGAGCCGCGAGGACGCCTGGCTGACTGCGGCCGCGGGTGGAGGCCAATCGGTGTGAAAAAATACGGCGTGGAAGCAATCCACGCCGCAGGCTGGTTGGGGTGTGGAGACAGCGGCATCTGCGGCTCGAACGCCCTTGTCATACCCGTTGAGCACGAGCGATCCCTGGCTGGCTACGTCTTGCGACCCTTTTCGTTCGCCAATCATTTAGAACGCCACCTGGCCGAACACACCCACTTCGTTGGTCTTCACGTTGGCCAGCGGCAGCGGCAGTGGCGTGGTGCCGGAGACCGCGCCCTTCTCGTGCTTGTACACCAGCGCGAGCTGGAAGCCCTTGTTGACGTCGTACTGGACGCCTGCGTTGTAATAATCGTCCTTGGCCGAGGGATTGATGTCCTTGCTCGGCGACGTGTGGTCGTAGCGGGCGAACAGGCTGAACCTGGCCGGCAGGTTCACGCTGCCCCAGAACGAATAGCCGTCGGCCTTGTCGGCCAGCGGGGTCAGCACGTTATTCCAGCTCCTGGCACTGAAGTACTCGCCACCGGCGCGGAATCCGGGACCTGCATAGGCCGCCAGGACATCGAAACGCTGGGCGGTATGAACGGTATTGATGTTCTCCAGATCCTGGCCGCGGTCACCCGTATATCCGCCCACCGCCAGCACCATGCCCTTGAACGGCACGAAGCCGACGCGGCCTTCGACGTCCACGCTGCCGCTGCGGCCGGGATTCCTGTAGCCATTGCCGTTGACGGCGGACACCGAGTAGTTGAGGTATTTGCCCTGGCCAAGGTCACCGCTCAGGTTGATGCCCCAGTCAGCCGAATTGGCATACTTGTTGCGATCGGTCAGCGTAGGCTCAACGTAGCGGTAACCGTAGTAGTTCTCGACAAACGGGATCCACGGCATGTCCGCGGAACCAATGCGCAAGACCGCCACCTGGTCGAACTTGCCCTGCACGTAAGCCTTCTTGACGAACAGATTGGTTTCGCCGTCGTTGCTGACGTAATTGAAGTCGGTGGTCAGGTTGGCCGACCAGATGTCGTCGAACTGGTGCGTGACGCTCAGGTAGAAGCGCTTCACATCGATGCCGGTACCCGATGCATTGGTCTTGCCGGTCTTGCTGTTGGTTTGATCGATGTTGGTGTAGTCAAAATACATCTTGCCGCCGATTGTCGTGTCGTTCACCGCCTTCTCCAACGCGGTCAGGCGCGAGTCGTCGGACGCAGAAGGCGTGTTCACTGTCTGGGTCCGGACTTGCTGTTGCTGCAGCTGGTCGACTCTGGACTGCAACGCAGCGAGCTGCGACTTGAGCTGTGCCAGCTCATCGTTGCTGGTTGTCGTTGCCGGCATCTGCGCCTGCGCCGCAGCCGCAAAAGGGGTGAAACCGCTGACACCCAAACCGGCAGCAATTGCCACGGTGAGTAGTCTCGAACGCATGTCATTCTCCGCATGATGGTAGAGGTCAACTCAACCGCCCCCTCGATCCAGCTGGCCGGCCAAGCAATGGAACGGAGGCAGGATGCCGGCGACTGTTTACCGTTCGATGCAGATTCCGTGACAACTTCAAGACACTCCGGCCAGCGACGCACTCGCCGCGCCGTGCCTACCGGGGCGCTTTCTTGCTGTTACAGGTACAGCGTCCACCGGAAAGGTGACCAGCTTCGGTGACTGTCATCTACCTGAAACATTCATCTCATCTCACTGCAACACACAAGGCCTTAAATGGCGTCGTCCATTCGACGAGCCTCTCAAGGAGCCAACGTGTTGAACTCATGCAAAACATTTGTCGCGACCGCCGCGATCATCGTGGCATCCACGTTCGGCGTGGCTGCTCACGCTACCGATGTCACCGGTGCAGGCTCGAGCTTTGTCTATCCGGTGGTTTCCAGGTGGTCGGCGAGCTACGCCGAGAAAACCGGCAACCAGATCAACTACCAGTCAATCGGATCCGGCGGTGGCATTGCCCAGATCAAGGCGGGCACGGTCGATTTCGGCGCCTCGGACATGCCGCTCGATGAGGCCACCCTGCAGAAATTCGGCCTGGGCCAGTTCCCCGACGTGATCGGCGGCATTGTGCCGGCGTTCAACGTGGAGGGCATCGCGCCGGGCAAACTGGTGCTGGACAGCCGGACCCTGGCCGACATCTACCTCGGCAAGATCACCCGCTGGAACGACGCTGCGATTATCGCACTGAACCCCGGTGTGACGCTGCCGGACGCGAAGATCACCGTCGTGCACCGCTCGGACGGCTCGGGCACCACCTTCAACTTCAGCGACTACCTGTCCAAGGTCAGCCCGGAGTGGAAATCGAAGGTAGGCGAAGGCACCGCGGTCCAGTGGCCGGTCGGTATTGGCGGCAAGGGCAACCAGGGTGTCTCGGCCTACGTCAAGCAGATCAAGAACTCGATCGGCTATGTGGAATATGCCTATGCGCTGCAGAACCATCTCGGCTACGCCCTGATGAAGAACGCTGCCGGCAAGGTGGTCGCCCCGACCATGGCCACGTTCCAGGCCGCCGCCGACTCGGCCAACTGGAAAGGTGCGAAGAACTTCAACCTGTTGATGACCAACGCCCCGGGCGAGACGGCCTGGCCGATCACCGCCACCTCGTGGGTGATCATGTACAAGCAGCCGCGCAATGCGGTCAATGCAAAAGTCGTGATGGACTTCTTCAAGTGGTCCTACGAGCACGGGCAGGAACAGGCGCGCGCGCTCGACTACGTGCCGCTGCCGCAGAGCCTGGTGAACCAGATCGAGAACTACTGGAAGACCGACTTCAAGATGTAGGGCCGGATGGCACGTTCCGGCCCATGCGCCACGGGCGGATCCACGACTCCATGCCCCGCGCGTCAACCCAGGGTTGCGCACGGGGCACTCCCGTTTCAGACCACCGCAGGCGACCGGCCGACCACCCAGGACCAGGCAAGCAGCGCCCCCCCAACAGCTCGTCCGCGACAGCGAAAGACGCTCGCACGCCGATGCCCGGCATGACCGGATATTCCGCCGGGTCCTGAAGTTCTGTGCCCTGCTGGTACTGGCCGCCCTGCTTGGGGCCGCGCTTTCCACCTTGTGGGGCGGACGCGAGGTGCTGTTCGGCCAAGGCCTGCACTTCCTGACGAGCGACGCCTGGAACCCGGTCAAGGACGACTACGGCGCGCTGTCTCCGATCTTCGGCACCCTGGTCACCTCGTTGATCGCGATCGTGCTGGCCGTGCCCGTGAGCTTCGGCGTGGCGATGTGCCTGACCGAAATCGCGCCCGACTGGATGCGCGGCGCGGTCGGCACGGCGATCGAATTGCTGGCCGGCATTCCGTCGATCATCTACGGCATGTGGGGCCTGTTCGTGTTCGTCCCGTTCATGTCCAGCATCGAACCGGCGCTCAGCGACACGCTGGGCCGGATCCCGCTGATCGGCAAGCTGTTCCAGGGCCCGCCGCTGGGGCTGGGCCTGCTCACCGCCGGCATCGTGCTGGCGGTGATGATCCTGCCGTTCATCACCTCGGTGATGCGCGAAGTATTCCAGACCGTTCCCACCCGATTGAAAGAGTCCGCCTACGCGCTCGGCTCGACCCGCTGGGAAGTGTTGTGGGACATCGTGCTGCCCTACACACGTTCGGCGGTCATCGGCGGCATCATCCTGGGCCTGGGTCGCGCGCTCGGCGAGACGATGGCGGTCACCTTCGTGCTGGGCAACTCCTACAACATCACCTCCTCGCTGCTGATGCCCGGCACCTCGATTTCCTCCAGCATCGCCAACGAATTCAACGAGGCGGTCGGCGTCCATCGTTCCGCGCTGATCGCGCTGGGCTTCCTGCTGTTCGTGGTGACCTTCATCGTGCTGCTGATTGCACGCCTGATGTTGCGCCAGCTGGCCAAGCGGGAGGGCAACTGATGTCAGCCCAGGGCCTCTACGCCCGTCGCCGCATCATCAACGCGGTGGCGATGGCCTTCGGCGCCGCCGCCACCGCGCTGGGCCTGTTCTTCCTTGCATGGATACTCTGGCTGACCCTGGTCAACGGCCTCAGCGCGCTGCACGGCAGCCTGTTCACGAAGATCACCGCCTATGGTCCGCAGGGGGGCCTGGCCAATGCCATCGTCGGCAGCCTGATGATGGATCTCATCGCCTTGATGATCTGCACGCCGATCGGCGTGATGGCCGGCATGTGGCTGGCGGAATACGCCCGGCTCACCAAACTGGGCACGGTGATCCGGTTCCTCAACGACATCCTGCTGTCCGCGCCGTCGATCGTGCTGGGGCTGTTCGTCTACATGATCATCGTGCTGCCGATGTCGAACATGACCCATGGCGCCGTGTCGTTCTCAGGTTTTGCCGGCGGCGTCGCGCTGGCGCTTATCGGCCTGCCGGTGATCGTGCGCACCACCGACGAAATGCTGCAACTGGTGCCGAGCACCCTGCGCGAAGCGGCGCTTTCGCTGGGGGTACCACAATGGAAACTCACCATGCAGATCCTGTTGCGCGCGGCCAGCTCGGGCATCGTCACCGGCGTACTGCTGGCCTTGGCCCGACTGGCCGGCGAGACCGCACCGTTGCTGTTCACCGCCTTCGGCAACAACTTCATGACCGTGCATCCGCTGGACAAGATGGCCAGCGTGCCAGTGGCGATCTATCAATACACCAATGACCCCGATCCGGCATTGCACTCGATTGCCTGGGCCGGTGCACTGGTGATCACGCTGGTTGTGCTGGCGCTGAGCCTGCTCACGCGCCTGTTCTTCTCGAGAAAGAAGGTGAGCTATGGATGATCGCGCCACTGCCGTCGCGGCACCTGCGGCCGATGCCACGCACCGCAGCAAGATCCGGGTACGTGACCTGCATTTCCACTACAAGGAATTCCATGCCCTGAAAGGCATTGGCATGGACATTCCCGAGAATCAGGTCACCGCCATCATCGGGCCGTCGGGTTGTGGCAAATCCACCTTGCTGCGGATCTTCAACCGGATCTACGCCATTTATCCGGGACTGGAGGCAAAAGGTGAGATCCTGGTCGATGACGAAGACATCCTCGATGCGCGCTACTCGATGAACCGGCTACGCAGCCGGATCGGCATGGTGTTCCAGAAGCCGGTCCCGTTCCCGATGACGATCTTCGAGAACGTCGCCTACGGCATCCGCCACCACGAGAAACTGTCGAAAGCCGACATGGCTACCCGCGTGGAAGAGGCGTTGCACCGAGCCGCGCTGTGGGGCGAGGTCAAGGACAAGCTGAAGCAGAACGCACTGGGTCTGTCCGGTGGCCAGCAGCAGCGCCTGTGCATCGCCCGCGCGATCGCTCTCAAGCCGGAAGTGCTGCTCCTCGACGAACCGACTTCGGCGCTGGATCCGATCGCCACCGGCCGCATCGAACAGCTGGTGGAAGAGCTGAAGAGCCAGTTCACCATCGTCATGGTCACCCACAACATGCAGCAGGCGGCGCGCTGTTCCGACCTGACCGCCTTCATGTATCTGGGCGAACTGATCGAGTTCGACCAGACCGAAAAGATCTTCACCAAACCGGACAAGAAGCAGACCGAGGACTACATCACCGGCCGATTTGGCTGACTGGGCGGGGAACGGGGAGCGGGGAACATCGGATTTTCGGCGACCGCCCATTCCCCATTCCCCCATTCCCCATTTCCTTTCCCCTTTCCCGCTCCCCGCTCCCCGTTCCCCGTTCCCCGCTCTCCCCGAGGCTCAAATGAACACCAGCAAAGACCACATCATCAAGAGCTACGACGCCGAACTGAGCCGACTGACGGCCGAAATCGTGCGCATGGGCGAGTTGTCGGTGAAACAACTGGAGGCAGCCATCGACGTGGTCGAACGCCGCGACGAACGCGCTGCCCAGCGCGTGGTCGACAACGACGACGCGATCGACCAGATGGAGCAGGATGTCAGCCACGACGTCGTGCGCCTGCTGGCCTTGCGCGCGCCGATGGCGGGAGACTTGCGCAACGTGTTCGCCGCGCTGCGCATCGCCGCCGACATCGAGCGTATCGGCGACTATGCCGCCAACGTGGCCAAGCGCTCGATTCCGTTGTCGATGGTGGCGCCGGTGCGGCCCGCCACCGGGCTCCAACATCTGGCCATACTGGCGGCAAGCGGCGTGCGCGACGTGCTCGTGGCCTATCAGGATCGCGACGCCGAACGTGCTCACGCGGTGTGGCAGAACGACACCGTGCTGGACGAGGCCTATACCGGCTACTTCCGCCAGCTGCTCACGTACATGATGGAGGATCCACGCAATATCACCCCGTGCACGCATCTGCTGTTCATGGCCAAGAACATCGAGCGCATTGGCGACCACGCCACCAATATTGCCGAAAACGTGTGGTTCCAGGTCACCGGCGAGCCGTTGCCGGCGCAGCGCAAAAAGCTTGACCAGACTGCCAGCGCGGATTTTTCCGGCCTGGCGGTGAAGCCGGACAAGCGGTAATCAGATCCGCTCCTGGCGGACGGTGGTCGGCAGGAACAAGGTCACACGCAAACCGCCGCCTTCGCGATTGGCCAGCGCGATGCGCCCACCGTGAGCCTCGGTGATTTCCCGCGCCAGCGCCAGGCCCAGGCCGGTACCGGAACGCTTTGTGGAATAGAACGGCAACAACGCCTGCGAAAGTACCGTCTCGCTCATACCCGGGCCACGGTCGGCTACCTCGATCCGCACCTCACTGGCCGCTTCCACGATGGACAACGTTACTTCGTCGTCGTCGCCACCGGCTTCATGCGCGTTCTTCACCAGGTTGATCAGCACCTGCTCGATTTGTGCCGCATCGAAACGCGCCGGCCGTTTCGGGACAGGCGTTGCCAACCGATACTGGCAATGCAGCGACAACCCGTCCAGGAAAGTCGCCCACTCGACCTTGACTACTTGCGGCGTCGGCAGCTTGGCGAAACTCGCATAGCCGGCGATGAAACCGTGCAGATGCCGGGCGCGTTCGCCGATGGTGGCAAACACGCCCGGCAGACGCTCGACGTTGCCGCGCCGTGCCAGCTCGGCGCCAGAATGGGCCAGCGAAGAGATTGGCGCCAGCGAGTTGTTGAGCTCGTGGCTGATTACCCGAATCACCCGCTTCCAGGTCGCCACTTCCTGCCGTGACAGCTCGCGCGTCATGCGGCGGAAAGACTGCAATCGATGCGGGCGACCCTGTAACCGAAAGGTACGTTGCGAAAGATGGAAGGTTTCCTCGCTGCCATCCATCTCCACCGTGAGCAGTGCGTCCTCGCCGCTTTCCACGGCCTGCCGCAGCACCTCCGGCGCGTCAGCCAGCAGTTCGGAGAAATCCAGTCCCGTGAGGCTGCGGCCCTCGTTGAACAGGTGCCGCGAGGCGATATTCGCGTAGGCGACACGACCGGAGGCGTCGGTAAGCACCAGGGCCACCGGCGTGTTCTGCACCACGGTATCCAGCAACAATTCGCGCTGCGCCAGGTGCTGACGCTGCTCACGCAGGGTATGTCCGAGATCGTTGTGCATGCGGATCAGCTGGCCCAACTCATCGCGTCGATCGGCTGCAATGGAAAAGCTGAAATCACCGTCGCGATAGCTGACCACTGCGCCTTCCAGCGCGCGCAACAGAAGGCTCACCGGCGCCATCGCCCGCCCTCCCAACCAGATCGCCGCCAGCAGCAACAGAACCAGCCCGATACCCAAGGCAGCATAGGAATCCAGATGTGGCACCGGGGCTGCCTTGGCCGATACGGCTGCCGCGTCGACCTCGACCGTCAGCTGCGTCTGCAGCCAGCCGAGGAATTGTGGCAAGGGCCATTGCATGACCGCCACATAGATCAGCGCGCCGGTCACGCCCGCGGCGAACAGCAGCAGGCTCAGACGCGCACGCAGCGAGTTCAGGGAACGCCACATGGCCCACGACTCCCGCACCGGAACGAGTCGCTCAATGGCATGCCGGGTCCCTCGGACCGACCGCACAGTTTGCCGGTGGTCGCCCGTTCTGCCACGGCCGCTGCTCGCCCATCACGGCAGCCTTGTCGTTGGCCTGCGGCGGCGGTTTGTAGGCTGGGCCGTTTGGGGCTGACTCCTTGAAATGGAACGGGCTTTCGCTGGTACCGGCCGAGCCAGGCAGCAACCGATCGGCCCGATAGCCGGTGGAACGGGCCGCAGGCGGAGTCGTGTCCCAATGATCGTTCCTGCTGGCTTGACCTGGCGCGGCGGACTGTGCAGCAACACTGCCGACAAGCATGCTCGCGCAGATGATCAGCAAACCTCGGAACACCATGGCACGTCTCCTGCGTTTTGATCACTCATCTTTGTACGCCGCCACCGCCGCGGCAAGCAAGACGTGCTCAGCCTGATGTCGCCAACCCGTAGCGCTCCATCCTCCGGTACAGCGCCTGCCGCGACAGACCGAGCTGACGCGCCGCGCGACTGACCACACCATCAGCGTGCTGCAACGCTTCCTCCACCACCTCCCGACTGGGCTCGTCGAGATCACGGCTGGCGGTGGAGACATGTTGCGGGAGATTGAGCAATTCCGGCGTGATCGGATTGCCACCGGCCAGCAAGGCCGCGCGCTCGATCGCGTTCTTCAGCTCACGCACGTTGCCTGGCCACGGATAGCCGAGCAACGCCTCGCGCGCGGCATCGCCCAGCTCGGCGCGGCCATCGAGGAAGAATTCGGCCAGCGGCAGGATATCGTCGTTGCGCTCGCTGAGCGGCGGCAGGTTCACTTCGATCACGTTGAGCCGGTAGTACAGATCCTCGCGGAAGGTGCCGGCGCGGATCATCGCCTTGAGGTCGGCATTGGTCGCACTGAGCACACGCACCTTGGCATGCCGCGTCTTGCCCGAACCGAGCCGCTCGAACTGCCCGGTTTCGAGCACACGCAGAAGCTTCATCTGGCCCGGCAGCGGCAGGTTGCCAATCTCGTCCAGGAACAGCGTGCCGCCATCGGCCAGTTCAAAGCGCCCTTCGCGCGCCTTGTTGGCGCCGGTGTAGGCACCGGCCTCGGCACCGAACAATTCCGCCTCGATCAGCTCGCCAGGCAGCGCGCCGCAATTGACCGCGATGAACGGACCACGCGCGACCGCCGAGTTCGCATGCATGATGCAGGCAATGCGTTCCTTGCCGGTGCCGTTGGGCCCGGTGATCAGCACCGATACGTCGGAGCGGGCAATCTGGCACGCGAGGTCAAGCGTGCGCGCCATCGCCTCGGACGCGAACACCAGGCCATCCAGATCGAACTTCTTCTGCAGCGCTTCGCGTCGCTGGCGTCGCTCACGCCTGCTGCGACTGATTTCACGGCTGGATTCGGACAGCTCCAGCAGGTTCTCCACCGTTGCCAGCAGTTTGTTGTCGTCCCACGGTTTGGCCAGGTAATCGGCGGCACCGGCCTTGACCAGTTCCACCGCCGTTTCCAGATGCGTCCACGCGGTGAGCAGGATCACCGGCAGGGCAGGGTGACGCTCGCGAATGGACCGGAACAACGCCACGCCTTCCCTGCCCGAGGTGGTGTCGGCGGTGAAGTTCATGTCCTGGATCACCACGTCGACCGCATCGCGCTGCAACACGGCCAGCCCCTGCTCCGGGGTCAACGCAGTCAGCGCGCGGATCTCATGCAATGAGAGCGCCAGCGAAAGCGCCTCGCCCACGGCCGGATTGTCATCGATGATCAATACGCTACGTGTCATTCTTTTTCTGCACATGTGGACATGGATGCTTCTCGTGCCCCCAAGGTTGCCATGACTAACGAACTATTCAACCACCGGAAGGCGGAGGTGGCGGTGGCGGAGCTGGCGGCGCGGGTGGTGGCGTTGGTGGCGCCGGGGGAGCCGGCGGCTTGGGAGCGATCAGCTGTGCGTAATCTGCTGACACCACCGTCAGCACCTGCTCCGCTTGGCCGCGGCGCACACGTACGGCCACCGCGGCAGGCTTGCTCGCGCGCAGGCGATCGACCAATGTCGCAACTTGCCGTACCGGGTGGCCGTCCACGGCCAGGATCACGTCCCCCTGCCGCAGCCCCCAGGTACCTCCGGTTCCGACCCGCGTCACCACGATGCCGCCGGCGGCTGCCGAACGAAGCCCAAGCACGCTGCTGCCGTCGTGCCAGCTCAGGCTGCCTTGTGCGTTGTGTTGATCAACATGCAAGTCACCTGCGAACGCCGATGGCGTGGCCATGCAGGCCAGCATCAGCACAATCCGGAAAATCAGATTTCGCATGAACATCTCTCCTGTCTGAATGATTCAGTCGACGTCGTGGGAGCGCGCAGTCACGACGCCTCACTCAGCTCGCCACCGGATGTGCCGGCGCCGTACCCGCCTTCACGGCCGCGATCCAGCGGTCGACCCGCGTTTCCAACACGTCCAGAGGCAATGCACCACCGCTCAGGACCTCGTCGTGGAAGGCGCGGATGTCGAACTTCCCGCCCAGCGCCTTCTCCGCGCGCGCCCGCAGTTCAAGGATCTTCAGCTCGCCAGTCTTGTAGGCCAGCGCCTGACCCGCCCAGGTGATGTAGCGATCCGTCTCGGCCTGCACGTCGGGCTCATCCTCGCTGGAATGGGCGTGGAAGAAGTCCACCATCTGCTGGCGCGTCCAGTGCTTGTAGTGCACGCCGGTGTCCAGCACCAGACGGTCGGCACGCAGCAGTTCGTCAGACAGGCGGCCGTAGTCGGACAGCGGGTCCTTGTAGAAGCCGACCTCCTTGCCCAGCTGCTCGGCATACAGCGCCCAGCCCTCGATGTACGCGGTGTAGCCGGCCTGCTGACGGAACGGCGGCAGCTTGGGCAGCGTCTGCGCGATCGAGATCTGCAGATGATGTCCGGGGATGCCTTCGTGATAGGCAGTGGATTCGATGGTCAGCACGCTGCGGTGGGCGAAGTCGCCGGTGTTGACGAAGATCTGCCCCGGCCGCGAGCCGTCCGGCGTGCCCGGATGATACTCGGCTGCTGCCGCCTCTTTCTCGCGGAACTTCTCCACCGGCTTGACCACCACCTCGGTCTTCGGCAGCAGGCCGAACAGCTTGGGCAGCTCCGGCTGCATGCCCGCGATAAAGCCTCGATAGCGATCGAGGATGTCCTCGCGCGACGTGGCGTGAGTCTTCGGATTGGTTTTCAGCGAGGCGCGGAAGCTGGCAAGGTCCTGGAAACCCTGTGCATGCGCGATCTTCGTCATCTCGCCCTCGATGCGCTTCACTTCGGCCAGCCCGATATTGTGGATCTGCGCGGGAGTCTCGGTGGTGGTCGTCATTTGCTCCACGTCATAGCGATAGATCGCCTCGCCATTGGGCAGACTCCACACACCTGGCTGGCTGCGACCGTGCGGTGCGTAGTCGTCAGCGACAAACTTGCCCAGCTTCGCGTATGCGGGTCGAACATCGTTGTCGATCGCGGCGAGGATCGCGTCATGCAGGCGCTTCTGGTCGGTTGCCGACACCGACTTCGGGAAATGCTTCAGCGGCTCGGCGAACACGCTGTCCATACCGGCTGGCTTGTCGATGCTGTCAATCTGCACTACCACTTTTTCCAGCAGATACTTCGGTGGCATCATCTTGTCGCGCATGCCTTGGCGCGCGACCTCGGTGACCTGGTCGAACAGCTTCGGCACCGCTTTCAGGCGTGCCAGGTAATCCTCGTACTCCCTGGTGTTGTGGAACGGGATCGAGCTGATGAACCCGGCCAGCGCGATATGCACGCCACCCATCTGATCCAGCGGCATCTCGTAGAGTTTGAGCTGATAGCCGCGTAGCTGATCCTTCAGCTGGCGCACCATCAGCTGCTGGTCGAGTTTGTCAGTATCGGGAAAGCCGCTGGTGTCGATGGCTTCGAAGCGCTTGAGGAAATCTTCGGTCGCTCGGTGATCGGCTGCCAGGTGCTTCAACGAAGCGTCAGTCCAGCGGTCGTTGTAGCGCAGATCGCCCAACGTGGTAGCGAACTCCGGGCTGTCTTTCAGGTTGTACTGCCACTGCTCGGCCAGCAGAGCATTCAGCACCTGCACACGACTGCCTGCATCACCCTTGGCGATGGATTGCTGTGCCGGTGTCGCATGCAATGGAGCGGCCGAAGCTACCGGTCCCATCAGGGTCGCGCAGATCAGCAATGGCAAGGCTTTCATCAGGCAGCATCCTGGAGGTGTTGGTGGCTGGGTAGAGCGGATTGTGATGCTGGCAGGACACCGACAGCGCGTGCCAGAGTGCATGGACTTCAGACTGAACGCGTAGCCACCACCGGTGGCACCGCCGCGGCGCGCAGCGCCGGACTCAGTACCGCCAGTTGCCCCAGCAACCACATCGATGCCGCGCCGATCGGAAGGTAGAACAGCGGCAAGCGAGGCAGTTCGTACTGTTTCATGAGCAGCAAGTTCAGCCCTACGGCAAGCAGCAGACCAAGCACGATGCCGCCACTGACGATCAGGAAGTTCTCGGTCTGGAAATAGCGCCGGATGTCGCCGCGGCTGGCGCCGATGGCGCGACGGATACCGATGCTGCGGCTGCGCTGCTGTACCCAGAAGCTTGCCAGCCCGGCGATGCCGAGCGCGGTGACGAACACCAACGCGAGCGCAGAAGCGATCAACAGGCCGATCATGGTGGTGTCACGCTGGAAATAGTCAGCGCGGATCTCGGTATAGGTCTGCATGCGTTTCGGGTTGATGAGCCGGCCCGGACTGGCCTTCAACAGTGCAGCCGAGGCCGCCTTCAGCACGCGCCCCCGATCCTGCGGGGTGCTGCGCATCACGTAGAGCACGCCGGAATCATCCGGTCGCTGCGGCCAGATCATGCTGTCGTCGTCGACACCCGTATCGCGCAGGTTCGGGCGCAGGAATGTGTCGACGATGCCCACAATGCGGATGTAGTGATCGCCGTCGTACATGCTCTGCCCCAGCGCCTGCCGGCCGGGGTACAAGTGCTGCGCCAGTGCGCGGGTGACCACGGCAACCGATGGCTTTCCCCCGCTCACGTACTCGTCCGGCCGGAAGTCACGCCCCGCAACCAGGCGCAGGCCGAGCGTGGCGATCAAACCGGGCGTACCGTCGTATACGGCAGGCTCCAGGCATCCACTGCCTTCGATCGAGTTGAGCTGCATCGCCCGGTCCAGTGCCTGCTTGCTCGGACAGAGGCCGCTGGACGACTCGCTCTGATCCAGCGGCAGCGAATAGCTGACCGCCGCTGCGGATTGCACGCCAGGAATCCCGCGCAGCACCGCCAGGTCGGCGGTGTGGCGGGCCTGGGGATTCTCCCCCTGGTCGATGCTCGTGCTGGGGATCACCGACAGCTCGTTCTCTGCCATGCCGGTGGGTACGCTGATCCGTTGCACACGATTGGCAATCATGAACACGACGTTGCAGACAATCGCACAGGTGAGGGCCGCCTGCAGCACCAGCAGGCTCGCGGTGAGCTTGTGTCGACGCAGGGTCGAGAGTATCGGGCGCAGTTGCATGCTGGATGTCCTCATGAAGTTTTCAACTGGAGTGCCGGCTGTACGCGACAGGCCCTCCATGCGGGTAGCAGACCGGCGAGCACGCTGGCGAGGACAGCCAGCGCCAACGTGCCCAGCAACATCGACATGTCCATCTGGGCAAATTGCGCGTAATCATCGGGGCGACGGCGCACGCTCCACAGGCCCAACTCGGCGATCAGCAAACCCAGCAAACCACCCGCCACGCCAACCGTGGCCGACTCGATGCCAAGCTGCAGGAAAATGTCGCGCTGTCGCGCACCCAGCGCGCGGCGCACGCTGATCTCGCCGCTGCGACGCAGGAATTTCGCCAGCAGCAGCGCGACAATGTTGACTATGCACACGACCAGGAAACCCAACGCCAGCCACAGTTGCAGACGCACATCAGTCGGCACCAGGTTCTTGTGCGCCAGCCAGCCCATCAGGCTGAACAACTTCGCCTCCGTGGCTGGCCGCTGGAACCTGCCAAGCACCTTCTGCTGGGCGGAATAGTCAATCAGGAACTGGTGATACGCCTGCACTTCCGCGACGCTGTCCAACTGCACCCAGAACTGCAGCCATGTCCTTTGGGCACTGGTCATCGACTCGCCGGAATCACCCTTGCCCCAGCTGGACTGGTTGCCATTGACCTGCAATTTCAGGTCCACTGCCGCGGAAAGCGGCAGGAAGAACTGATCCGTATCGCCGAAGGACTGCGCCGACAGGTCCGCATAGAACATGGGCTGCGGCCGCCAGTCGGCGGCAACACCGATCACGCGAAAATCGCTTTTACCCAATCGTATCGTCTGGCCGATGCCATCGGCGTTGCCGAACAACTTCCGATCGAGCGTCTGGCTGAGCACGACCACATGGCTTCGTGATGCATCGTCTGCCGCCGACCAACCCTGCCCGTGCTCGAAGCGAATGTCGAACAACGAAAACAGGCCCGCCGTACCGTAACGACCACTGACATTGAACGGACGCAGATCGGTGCGTGCGGGGCGCAGCAGCAACGAGCCACCCGCCATCGCGGCCTGGCGCCGGGCTCGGTGCGCCTTGAGCAACGCCATCGCATCGGGCCAGGTGAGATTGTCAGTCGGGTCGAGCCCGTCGCTGCGGCGCTTTTGATCCAGCGGCAAGGGATCCAGATGCGGCGTGAACAACAGCGCGCTGCGTCCGGGCAAGGGATCGCTGGTCATCACGTGCAGCACGGTGATCATGGTCATCGACGCGCCAATCCCCAGCCCGATCGCCAGCACCATCAGCGCCGTGAGAATCGGGCTGCGCTTCAAGCTGCGCAGGGCCATATCAAGGTAGTAACTGAACATTCCGTGCACCCCTTTCCATTATGAGATTCGAACGACCATGCAGCAGCGCACCCCGTCCACCAGGTTTTGTTCGTCACACCGACCGAGTCGCCACCACCGGCGGCACCGCCGCCGCACGTAGCGCCGGCCCGAGCACCGCCAGCTGCCCCAGCGCCCACAAAGCCAGCGCGCCGATCGGGAGGTAGTACAGCGGCAGGCGCGCCAGTTCGTAGTGCTGCATCAGCAGCAGATTGAGCGCGTACGCCAACGCCATGCCCAGCACGATGCCGAAGCTGACAATCAGGAAGTTCTCGGTCTGGAAGTAATGCAGGATGTCGCCACGCGTGGCGCCGATGGCACGCCGGATGCCGATCTGCCGGCGCCGCTGCTGGACCCAGAAACTGGCCAGGCCGACGAGGCCCAGTGCGGTGACCAGCAACAGCGCGGCGATCACGCCGATGAGGATGCCGGCCATCAGGCGGTCCTGCCGAAAATAGTTTGCGCGCAAGGTGCTGATGCTCTGGCTGGCCTTGCTGTCCACTACGGCATCGGGTGCAATCGTGGCCATCGCGGCTTTCGCGTCGCGCAGCACCTGCGGCAGGTCTGCCGGGTTGGCGCGCAGCAGGTACACGTTGGAAAAGTGTGCGCCTGGTTGCGCCGGCACGTATACCGACCATTGGATGGTGGAAGGACCGCCCTCGCCGCCGTAGGGGCGCGCGAGGTGCGCCAGCACGCCACCCACGCGGAAGTGGAACTTGCCGACCCAGAATTCCTTGCCGAGGGGATCGGCACCGGGCCATAGATGCTGCGCCAGTGCATGGGTCAACCACACGGTGGAATCGTCCGGCACGAAGAAGTCGGCCGACTGGTAATCATCCACCTGTGGCGCGTGGCCGGCGACGAGTTGCAGCCCGAGGGCCTTGAAGCTGCCCGGGCCGCCCACGTAAAAGTCCACGACGCCGCCGAAGTGCTTCCCTTCGGCGTCCAGGGTAATGCCGGCTGTACCGGCGTGTTCGCCGAACGGTACCTGGTTGATCACGCTGACCGATTGGATTCCGGGGATTTTGCTCAGCCCGCCAACTACGCGCGCTCTCAGGTCGACGACTCTCGCCTCGTCGTAGCCGGTCAGCTTCAACGCCGCCAGTGAGCTTTCGTCGACACCGCTGTCGACATGGGATTGCTGCACTCGGCTGACGATCAGAAAGCAGGCATTGCACAACACGGCGCAAGCCAGCGAGATCTCCAACGCAATCAACAAGGTGGCGAGACGATGCTTGCGCAAGGCGGCGAGAATGGGTTGGATCTGCATGATTTCAAACTCTCACAACGTCTTGAGCTGAAGTGCCGGTGTGATGCGACTGGCGCGCAACGCCGGCAGCACGCCGGCCAACAGACTGGCGACAGTCGCCAGGGTGAAGGTAACCAGGAACATCGTCGGGTCCAGATGCACCAGGTCGGCGTAGTCGACCGGCTGACGGCGGATCAGCCACAGGCCAAGCAAGGTCAGCAACAGGCCGCCGAGGCCACCCAGCACGCCAATCATTCCTGCCTCGACCAGGCACTGCGCGAACACCGCGCTTCGACTGGCTCCAAGCGCACGGCGTACGCCGATTTCGCCTGCGCGACGCAGGAACTTCGCCAACAACAGGCCGATCGTATTGAACAGGCAGATCGCCAGAAAGGCGAACGCGAGCCAGGTCTGCAGGCGCACGTCGCTGGGCACCACCCGGTTGATGTCCAGCCATTGCATCAGGTTGGGCATGTCGGTGTTGTCGGCGTGCACGAAACGACCCAGCGCCTTCTGCTGCGCAGCATACGAAGCGAGATAATTTCGGTACGCGCTGACTTTCGCTGATGTGTCCAGCTGCACCCACAACGCTACCCACACGCACGGCGAGTTCCGCAGATCCGCCGGGTTGTCCGGCATACTCCAGCATGTGAACGGCTGGAAGCTACCGGCATTCACCTCCAGCGAGCTTTGGAACGGCATGAACACATCTTCCGGTCGAGCGTAGAAGCTCGCCGTGTCTCCGCTGGCATATCGACCACCGGCGACGGTGTAGAACTGCGGCGAAGGCCGCCATGGCGCAAGCACGCCGATGATGCGCACGTCGCTATCCTTCAAGCGCAACGTGCGGCTCACGCTGTTCTCACCGTGGAAAAGCTTGTCGTTGAGATCGGCCGAAATCACCGCCACACGCGCACGGCTGGCATCGTCCTGTGCTGTCCACGCATTGCCGTAGCGGAACGGCACGTCGAACATCGGGAAGAAATCGCTGGTAGTCGACAGCATCTGCGCCATCAGGGGCGGCTGATTCACGCCCGGCGCAGTGAGTCGCAAAGCGCTGCTGGTGACCATCGCCTGCCTATCGGCACGATGCGCGGTCCATAAATCCAGAGCCGAACGATAGTCCATCATGTCGTAGGGATGGAGCTGTTGCGGACCCGGGTCGGGATCCACCTGCGGATAGAAGATGTGCTGGCTGCGTCCCGGCAGCGGGTCGCCGGACAGCAGGTGCATCACAGTCAGCGTGGTCATGCTGGCGCCGATGCCCACGGCAATGGCCACGATCATCAGCGCCGTGAGCATCTTGTTGCGCTTGAGGCTGCGCAAGGCCAGGTCGAGGTAATAGCCGAACATCATTGGCCTCCTTCAACATTCAAAATCGGACGCCGCCTGCAGGAGCGCACCCTGTGCGCGATGCTCTTGATTACATCGCGCGAAGAGCAATCGCGCACCGGGTGCGCTCCTGCAAGTTCAATATGCATCACACGCTCCTCGTCGCCACCACTGGCGGCACCGCGGCGGCGCGCAGCGCGGGACCCAGCACGGCAAGTTGTCCAATCAGCCACAACGCGATTGCCCCGACGGGGAAGTAGATCGCCGGCAAGCGCGGCAACTCGTAATGCAGCATCAGGAACAGGTTGATGCCGTAGGCCAGCACCATGCCGAGCGCGATGCCGATGGTCGCCAGCACCAGGTTCTCGGTCTGGAAGTAACGCAGGATGTTGCCCCGAGTGGCGCCGAGCGCCCGGCGCACACCGATGGTGCGGCGGCGCTGCGACACCCAGAAACTGGCCAGACCAACGATTCCCAGTGCGGTCACGATGAGCAGCGCCGCGATCACGCCCACCAGCATGCCCGCCATTGCCCGATCTTCCTGGAAGAATTTGCGTCGCACGTCGTCGAAGCTGCGGCTGGTGGTCACTACCCGACGTGGATCGACTTTCTTCAACGCGGCCAAGGCCGCCGCCAGCACGGGGGCTCGGTCCTGCGGACGGGTACGGATGATGTAGCTCTGGTCCTTGCTGGTACCCATGCGCAACGGTGCAATCATGGTGTACTGGGAAGTACTGATATCGTAGGCATTCGGTCGGACCAGGCTGTCCAGTACGCCGACTACGCGCAAACCCACGGAAGGCGTGAGATAAATGATCCGACCCAAGGGATTCTTGCCCGGCCACAGCCGCTGGCCAAGCGCCTTGGTGACAAGTGTGACCCCAGGCAGCTTCTTGATGTCGCCGGTGGCCAAAGCCTTCATGGCCACGTCCGCATCGATAAAGTCGTCGGTTTGCAGGTCGCGACCCGCAATCAGGCGAGTGCCCAGCGTCTTTGGCAGGTTCTCTCCAAAATAGGTGGTGGCACTCAGCGTCCGATCTTGCTGGTCGGGCGAAAGTCGCACGTTGGCATTGGACGACGAGAATCCGAACGGCACCTGGTTGGACGTGGCCACCGACAGCACGCCAGGCACCTGCCGTAGTGCCGCGACATCCTCTGCCGCGCGTGCATACGGGTTGGTGGATCGCGTCAGGTCAGCCACCTGAATCTGCAACAGCTGGTGCTCCGCCACACCGCTCGGCATGTCCATGCGCTGCAGGCGCTGCCCAATCAGGAACACCGCGTTGCAGACGATGGCGCAGGTCAGCGCAATCTCCAGGATCAGCAGCCACGCAGTAAGCTTGTGCCGACGCAGCGTCGAAAGAATGGGCATTATGTCCACGGCAGGCTCCTAGTTGCTCTTCAGTTGCAGCGCGGGAGCGACCGCGCATGCACGCAGGGCGGGCAGCAAACCCGCCAGCAGGGTGACCAGCACGGCCAGTACGATGGTGGTGAGCAACATGCCAAGGTCGAGATGCGCCAGTGCGGCATAGTCCGAGGGACGCTGCCGCACCAGCCACAATCCGAGCAAGGCCAGCAGCAGCCCACCGATGCCGCCTGCCAGGCCAATCACGCCGGACTCCATCAGCAGTTGCCCAAACAAGTCCCCCCTTGAGGCACCCAGCGCACGCCGCACGCTCAGCTCTCCCGCACGACGCATGAACTTGGCCAGCATCAGTCCGACCGTGTTGACCAGGCAAACCAGCAGAAAGCCGAACGCCAGCATTGCCTGCAGCCTGACGTCATCGGGCACCACACCATTGTGGTCGAGCCATTGCATCAAGTCGCGCAGGCGCACATTCGGGGCGCGCTGAAAGCGCCCCAGTACTTTCTGCTCCTGGGAGTAATGCAGCAGAAATTGCCGATATGCCGCCACTTTCTCCGAGCTGCCCAACTCCACCCAGAACTGCAGCCACACGCACGTTGCCGAAGGCAGGATGCCGCTCACGCCACCACCGCCATTGCCCCAGCAATCATTGGAGCCGTCGTGTTCCAGGCGCAGCTCGACCATGGTCTGCAATGGCAGGAACAGCTGCTCGGTCGCGTCGTAACTTCCGGTGTACAGGTCGTAAAAATGCGGATTGGGCGCCCAATGGTCAAGCACCCCGACGACCTGGAAGGTGTTGCCCGCGATGTCGATGGTGCGACCCACGCTGTTCGCACCTCCAAACAGCTTTTCATTCAATTCGCGCGCCAACACCACGTCGCGTGCATGTGTCTCGTCATCAGTTGCGTTCCATCCGTGGCCGTAAAGAAACGGCGTGCCGAACATCGCAAAGAAGTCCGCCGTGGTATAGCGGGCCGACACATAGAATGGATCGAGGGTCGCCTGTGCGGGCTCGACCGGCACCTCGCCACCGGTCATCAGCGCCTGGCGGTCGGCACGCCGCGCATTCAGCAGATTCAGACCGTCGATCAGGGTCACCTGCATTGGTGGCTCCTTGCCGGGCACCATGCCCTTGATATCCTGCGGATCGACTTGCGGGTAATACAGGTGCGCGCTCCTGCCCGGCAGCGGATCGCCCGACAGCACGTGCAACACCGTGAGCATGGTCATGCTCGCCCCAATGCCGAGCGCAATGGCCAGCACCATCAGCGCGGTAAGCGCCTTGTTGCGCTTCAGGCTGCGCAGCGCGAGGTCGAGGTAATAGGCAAACATCATCGAGCTCCTTCAGGGGCGGATGGGCGGAATGTACCCGCGATGCGCAAGCACGCAGGCGGGCGCCCCGGCGCAGCGGCACCCGAGGCACCCGGACGGGCGGTTCCGGCCCTTCGCTGGCGTGAGCCAGGTGCATACGCATTACACGCTCGGCTGGACATCTCCACAGGCCTCCACATATCGATCTGCGGCCCGAACAGCTTCGACGACTTCCACTGAATCGGACCGCCAGACACGCCGCGGAAAACCGCGTATGTCGTCATCGAGCCAGCCACCCCGAAACCGATCGCCAGCATCATCAAGGCAGTCAGACCCTGGCTGCGCTTCAGACTGCGCAGGGCCAACCCGAGGTAGTAGGCGAACACGCTCAACCTTCCCTGTTCGCAAGCGAATGACGAGTTGCCATCGACCTGGCGTTCCCAACCACTTGATGCCGTGGCCGATCCACAACGACCTCGTACAGCGAGCGTGCTCCGTGCATGCGCGCGCCACCCCTCGCCCGTCGCCTCCGCGTTCCATCACGCGGCTCTGGTCGCCGATACGGGTGGCACATTGGAGGCCCGACGCGCGGGCACGAAAACCGCAGCCTGGCCCAGCAACAGCACGGCGATCACGCCGACCAGCACGTAGAGCACTGGCAGGTGATTCATCTCGTAACGGGTGATCAGCCACAGGTTCAGGCCGATGGCCAGCAGCACACCCAGCACCGCGCCGATGCCCGCGATCAACAGGTTCTCGATCTGGAAGTAATGCAGGATGTCGATCTTGCGTGCGCCCAGTGCACGGCGCACACCGATCTGCCGATGGCGCTGACCGACCCAGAAACTGGTCAGGCCGACGATGCCCGCGGCGGTGACGGCAATCAGGATCAGGCAGATCACGCCCATCAGCACCGCCATGCCCACGTCGGCGCGGTAGGCCTTGGCGCGAATATCGGAAAACGGCCTGACACTGTCGTCGTCGAGCACGCGCAATGGGTTTACCTTGTACAGGGTCGATGCGACCTGGCGCATCACCGGTTCCATCTGACCAGGCCTGGTTCGCACGGCATAGCGCGCGAAGTTGGCGTCCAGCCGGGTCGGCACCAGGGTGGAATTCCACGCGAAATCACTACCGAATCCGCCGCTCGAGGGTATCTGCAAGCGCTCCACCACACCGACGATGGTGGTCGGAGCGCTGCTGCCATCGCTGTACATCACTTTGCCGACAGCATCGCCATGCGGGTACAGCTTGTCTGCCAAGGGCTTCGAGATGATCGCCACCGGGCGCGGCGGATTGTCTCTGAATCCCTGATGCTGCACGTCGCCGGCGTTGAACGCGCGACCGGCCGCCAGCTTCAGGCCCAGCGTGGGGAACACTTGCTCATCGCTGAAGTAGTAAGCCGTACGGGTGCCCGTCTTGTCGCCTGCGTCGGCACCTGCCTTGAGCGAGACCGAGCCGGTCCACGACGAGTTCAGCAGTGGCAGTGAATTGATCGGTGCCACCGAGGCCACGCCGGGCAGGTTGCGCAGCGCGGCAAGATCCTCGCGCTGCATCACGTCGAGCTTCTCCACCCCGGCGGCGGTATCTGCACTGGGAGCTCCGACCCACTGCTGGCTGATGAAAAACAGGTTGCTTTCGTCCAGGCCGGTGGGCCGCTTCACCCGCTCGATGCGCTGCCCGATGATGAAGATCGCGTTGCAGACGATGGCGAGGGTGAGCGCGATCTGCAGCGCGATCAGGACCGTGCCGGCCTTGTGCTTGCGCAATGCGGCGAGTATGGGATGCAGTTTCATTTTCATGCCCTCAATTGCTCTTCAGCTGCCACGCGGGTTGCACGCGCGAGGCGCGATAGGTGGGGTAGAGCCCGGCCAGGGTCGTGGCAATCACGGCCACCAGCAGGGTCAGCACGAGCAGCGATACATCCACCCGCGCCAGTGCGGCGATGTCCTTGGGCAACACCCAGCCCACGCTGGCCACGCCGACACCGGTGAGCAGGACGCCCAGCACGCCGCCAGCCGCACCCACGATGCCGGCCTCGGTAAGGAATTGCGCGTAGATCGAGGCACGCGGTGCGCCCAGCGCGCGGCGCACACCGATCTCGCTGCTGCGGCGCAGGAATTTCGCCAGCAACAGACCGACCGTGTTCACCAGACACACCAGCAAAAGACCCAGCGCCACCAGCAACGACACCTTGGTGTCGCTGGGCACCACGTGCTGGCTTTCCAGCCAGGCCGGCAGGTTGCGCAGGCGGTTGTTCGGCGCCCAGCGGAAACGCCCCGCAGCCTGCTGATCGTGCGCATAGCCGTTGAGGTAGTCGTGATAAGCGGTTACCGCCGCCGCATCGTCCAATTCGACCATGAAGGCGACCCACGCGCAGGCGGAATGCTGCAAGCCCACGAAGCCCGACTCGGTGGGTACCGCGTTGCAGTTGGTGTTGCCATCATTGGAGATGCCCGCCTGGATAGCGGTCTGGAATGGCATGAACACATCGTCGGTTCCGGTGGAGAAGCCGCCGCTGTTGACCACGTCGTAGTAGCGCGGCTGCGGATTCCAGTCCTTGAGCACACCGACCACACGATAATCCCTGCCCTCCATGTTGACGGACTTGCCCACGCTGTCGGCACCCCCGAACAACTTCTGGTTCAGCTTGCTGGCGATGACGACCACCGGAGCGCGATTGGTGTCGTCACTCGCGCTCCAGCCACTGCCATAAAGAAATGGCACGTCCAGCATCGGAAAAAACTCGCTGTACACCGCATGTCCGCCGACGTTGAGCGGGTGCTTGCCGGCGTCCGCGGGCACGATCGATGGTGAGATCTGATAGATCGCCGATTGCAGTTTCGCGCGATGATCGCGCATCAGGGCGACCGCGTCGGTGTAGTCCATCGCATCCGGCGGTTCACCGTCGGGACGGCGTCCATCCGGACCCCACATGTCGATCTGCGGCACGAAAAGCTTGGCGGACTTCCAGGGAATCGGATCACCCGACACCGCGCGAAAGACCGACCACGAGGTCATCGACGCAGCCACGCCAAATCCGATCGCCAGCACCATCAACACGGTGAGGCCGCGACTGCGCTTGAGGCTGCGCAACGCCAGTTCCAGGTAGTAGGCGAACATTCCGTATCTCCGTTGTTGGTCTTCCCCCTGCTTGCCGAGGAGGCGTAAAAGCTCAAACGTTCCGCGTCGCCTCCACCGGCGACACGCGCGAGGCGCGCAGCGCCGGCGCGAACACTGCGCCCTGCCCCAGCAACAGCAATGCGCTGATGCCGACGCCTACATAAACCAGGGACATGCGGTCCATCTCGAAACGGGTCACCATCCACAGGTTGATGACGATTGCGAGCACCGCCCCCACCGACACACCACCGAGCCCGATCAGCAGATTCTCGGTGAGGAAGTAATGGAGAATGTCGTGCCGCGTCGCGCCCAGCGCGCGGCGCACGCCGATCTGTTTGCGTCGCTGACCGACCCAGAAGCTGGTGAGGCCGACGATGCCCGCCGCGGTGATCGCCAGCAGCACCACACTGATGATGCCCATCAGGATCGCCATGCCGCGGTCGCTGTCGAAGACGCGGCGGCGGATCTGAGCGTAGTCGAGCACGCCATCCTTCGGACTGATGATGCGCATGCGGCTCTGCGCAAACAGCGCCTTGGGTGCCGCGCGCATCGCCGCGGCGAGCTGGCCGGGCTTCGCGCGCACAATGTAATAGATGCCGCGCGCGTCATCCGGTCGCGCGGGCCAGATCAGCGATTGCCCGGCATGGGCCTTGTCCCACTGGGATGCACCCTGGCGGTGTAGCGGATCGGCGATGCCAACAATCGTGCTGGGCGTGGCGCTCATCGCGTAAAAGCTCTTGCCCAGCGCCGAACCGTCGGGGAACAGACGGTCGGCCAGGGCCTTGCTCACGATGACCACCGGCGGAACAATCGCCTGCTGGGTGCCCATCACCATGACTTCATCCGGACGGAAATTGCGCCCCGCGATCAGCCGCAATCCCAGCGTGTCGAGCAGATGCTCGTCGCCATAATACACAGCCGAATCGGTAGTCGGCTTGACCTGGTCGGGCGTCATCGTGACGAAGTTGTCCCAGCCGCCTCCCTGCAGTGGATACCCGGTGGAAGGGGCCGCGTCGCGCACGCCGGGCAGTTGTCGCAACGCAAGCATGTCGGTGCGGACCTGTGCGTCGATCTGCTTCGTCGTCCAGTCGACCGCCCACTGGTTCTGGATCACGAATACATTGGCCTCATCCACGCCGCTGCGCTCGGACAGGTTGGCCAGGCGCTGGTGGATGATGAACAACGCATTGCAGACGATCGCCAGGGTAAGTGCGATCTGCAACGCGATCAGCAGCGTGCCTGCCTTGTGTCGACGCAACGCGACGAGGATAGGTTTGATCTGAAGGCTCATCGTTATCCCCTCAGTTGCTCTTCAACTGCCAGGCCGGTTGCACACGCGCCGCGCGCCACGCTGGGTAGAACGCCGCCAGCACGGTCGCGATGATCGCCACCAGCAGGGTCAGCCCCACCAGCGAGACATCGAGGTGCGCCAGCTTCGCGATTTGTGGCGGGAACAGCACGCCTACGCCAGCCACCCCGGCAGCGGTCAACAGCAGTCCCAGGACGCCGCCAGCCAGACCCACGCTGGCGGCCTCGATCAGGTATTGCGCGTAGATCTCGCGACGCGAGGCTC
>JBDTEG010000069.1:0-8452 GCA_039922695.1 Rhodanobacter sp.
ATAGCGGAACATCGACATTGCGGTCAACAGTCCCCCGTAGCTGCTCCCCCAGATGCCGATGCGCTCCGGGTCCGCATAGCCCTCCGCGACGAGATAACGCGTAGCGCTGAACAAGTCGTCCACATCGATGCCACCGTAGTCCTCACCGATGCGCTGGCGGAACGCCTTGCCGTAGCCCGCGCTGCCGCGGATATCGACGTTCATGATCACGAAGCCCTGCTGGGCGAGGAACTGGTCCAGCCCCCAGGTCGGATGGAACACCCGACCACCCCATTCATTGTGCACGGTGTTGCTGTAGACGGAGCCAAGGATCACCGGATATTTCTTGTTCGGATTGAAGTTCGGCGGGAGGGTAAGGCGGGCATGGAGTGCGGTGCCGTCATTGACGTTTTTGAAGACGACGTATTTCGGCCTGAGCCAGTGGTACTGGCTGAATTCCGGCAGGGGCGAGTGCGTGACCTGGTGAACGCGGGCCGCTGTCGCTTCCGTACTGGCCGTACCTTGCAGATACAGGTCCGGAGGTGTCATGTCGTTTGAATAAAGATCGGCCAGATACTTTCCGTCTGGTGAAACCAGCGGGTGATGTGCTCCTTCAGCCGGGGTAACCGGTTGTGGTGCCCCACCGGCCAGCGGCACGCGATACAACCGGCGCGATTCAGCATTGCCGGCGTTGGTGACCACGAAAAGGGCGTGCGCGGTTTTCGACACCGTCGCCGAGAACACCGCCCAGTTGCCGGCAGTGATGGCCTTCGGGACGCCACCGGCAACTGCGTGGTAATACACCTGATAGTCGTTGTCGCGATCGGAGATGAAATACACGCCCTGGCCATCCGGAGCCCAGTCCGCCCACCAGTCCGCGCTCACGTTGTGCGGGTCGGCTTCGCGCAGGAGAAGCTGTGACCGCCCGGTGTCCGGGTCAAGTAGCAGCAGGCGCCGGTCCTTGACATACAAGTCGCTCGTGTCCACGAGCAGACGCGTGTTGTCCGGTGACCAGCGCACGCTGAATATCTGGTCCAGCGGATTGTTGCCCAGATCCATCCACTGCACCTGACCTCCCGTCGAGGCAATCACACCGAGGCGCCGGGATGGCGACCGCTCGCCGGGAAACGGCCGCTTTACCTCGACCAGCCGGGTCTCCTTGCCGAGATAATCCGGAAGACCGCGCGACGGCACCTGCGAGGAATCGGCTTCCACGAAGGCCAGGCGCTTCCCATCACCGGACCAGACGAAGGACTCCACGCCGACGTCGCGTCTACCTGGGGCAAGAACCCGGTGCAGCGTGGGTCGAGCCCCGGCAAAGTCCGCTATCCACAGGTCGCCGGATGACAGATACGCCATGGCGTTGGCGCGTGGGGACACGGCGAGGTCCGACGCAGCCGCAGCCGCTGCGGTGATTGGTTGTGGGGGGTGGCCTGGCAACACCTGGTACACAGAGCCATGCAGGTTGAACAGGAGGCGCCGCCCATCGGGTGCCCAGACAACTTCCGAAACGCCGTGATCATTCTCGGCGCGCTCGGCCTGTTCGAGTTTGGCAATGTCGGTGCCAGGGTTTGCGGGACTGTCCGGGCGCGGCATGCTGGTCACGCGTACCGGCTTGCCTCCCGTGGCGTCTGTCATCCAGACGTCCATGAAGTTTGTCCCCTCGTTGTTCCACAGAAACGCCAAATGACGGCTGTCGGGTGACCACTGGGGGTTCTGCGGAGCGGTGCCGATGATCCAGGGAAGGCTGTACAGCCGCTCGATCGTCAACGCTCGGGGCGTGGCCACACTGGCTGCTGCAGGTTCGAGCGCGTTTGCCGGAAGGGAAATGACGAGGCCGTACAGCGCGACGCAGCCGAGCAACAGTCGATATTGCAGGATCATGGCCGGGAAGGCTCCGGGTAATGGACAAAGCTGTGTGGGAGGATGTTTGACACCAAGCATAATCAAACGCGGGCATCCCTGCCCCAGGTGGCAGCATGCCATTTCGTGGTGCGGACCTTATGGTCACAGGCGCGGGCTCCGGATCATTGCCTGGGCGAAGCGGTAAGGCATTGGCATTGGGCGCCACGTCCGCCGGGAGCCAATGCTGACGATCTTTGCCCATGGTCACCGACACTGGAATTGGAGCTTCCACGTTCATGGCCGCGAGCTGCCGGAAATGGGTGTGGAACCTTTGGAGGCGGCGCTGGCGACCGCAGCGAAAAAGCCAGCGGAGTCACGAGTACACTTTTGCGACCGCACATTCGGGACTGCCGGCCGATCCTGTTGCGCGGTGCGGCGTGCTGCAGTGGCGTATCGATGGTGCCGAGGAACCGTCGCAGCGTTGGCGCTCGGATGCTGGAAAGGCCATGGACGGCGTGGGGACGCGTATCAACAGGCGATATTTCAAGAGGAAAGCTCCATGACGAACGTGGCTCGTGCCGTCTTGCTGCCCGTGCTCCTGGCGCTTGGGCTCATTCCAATCAACGCCTGGGCGTCTGCGGCGTCCGCTTCCGTTTCGCGCGAACAACAGGGACTCGAACGCCTGTACGCCGCTTACTGGCAGGACTGGTTGGCGCTGGAAGCAAGGTCCAACGAAGCCCTGGAGGACTCCTGGGATCACGACGCGACCGCGATGCTGAGGCACTATCAGGCCTCGCTCCTGAAATTCGATCCGGCAACGCTACCCGAGCAGGACCGCATCAGCTACGAGATGCTGAGTTACCAGTTGGCGCAAAAGCTTTCCTATTACGGTACCGGCGTGTACGTGACCGCGCGCATGCTGCCGATCAACCAGTTCACGGGGCACCATATGGAATTCGCGCTCGACCAATCGGGCTCGGGTGCCTACAACTTCAAGACGATCGCGGACTACGACAATGCGCTGATGCTGGCCGATGGCTATGCTCGGTGGACGGACGACGCGATTGCGCGCATGCAGGAAGGCGTCAGCAAGGGTGTGGTGCTGCCGCGCGTCGTGGTCGAGCGCGTCCTGCAGCAGCTGCAGCAGTACTTCGGGTCGGCACCCGAGAAAACTGTTTTCTGGCAGCCGATCATGAAGTTTCCTGCCGGCACTCCAGTGGCTGATCGGCAACGCCTGACGAAGGCGTATGCAGCGAAGATTGCCGAGGTGATCGAGCCGGCCTACCGAAAGCTCCATTCGTACATGCACGACGAGTACCTGCCGCACGCCAGTGCGCAGCCAGGCCTCGGGGCGTTGCCAGGCGGTGCGGCACTCTATGCATACGACATCACGGCGAATACCACGACTGAGATGACCCCGGCGCAGATTCACCAGCTGGGTCTTGCACAAGTCAAGGAGATCACGAGGGAGTTGCAGGATGTGCTGAAGTCGGTCGGCTTTCACGGCTCGCTGGCAGAATTCCTGGCACACGTGCGCTCAGACAAGGCTCTCCATTTTGAAAATCCGGACGAAGTGGTGCCGGCCTACGACGCTGCCCTGGCGCGCATCCTGCCAACACTGCCCAAGCTGTTCGACGTCATGCCCACGGCAAGGCTGGAGGTCAAGCCGATTCCGGAGGCTTCTGCCAAGGTCTATCGAGGCAATGGCGATTATCAGCAGGCGGCCGCAGACGGTTCGCGGCCCGGCATCTTGTGGATCAACCCGTATGCGCCGGGAATCCAGGACAAGTTCATCGTAACCGCCACGACGCTGCACGAAACCTATCCCGGCCATCATTTTCAGACCTCTCTCGCTCTGGAGATCAAGGGGCTGCCCGCGTTCCGGCGGCTCGGCTTTTTCAACGCCTATGGCGAGGGGTGGGCGCTTTATTGCGAATCGTTGGGCAAGCAGCTCGGGCTGTATGACGACCCCTGGCAGTACTACGGATATCTGCAGGACATGATCCTGCGTGCCAACCGCCTTGTGATCGATACCGGCATCCATGCCATGGGCTGGAGCACCGAACAGGGGATCACCTGGATGATGGATCATTCATCGATGACACATGCGCAGGCTGCAGTCGAGGTCGAGCGCTATGTGGCCTATCCCGCGCAGGCCCTGTCCTACAAGGTAGGCCAGCTGGACATCGAAGCGCTTCGAAGCAAGGCATCGAGCGCGCTTGGCCCACGCTTCAACATACGCGAGTTCCACGACCAGATTCTGCTCGGCGGCAGCATGCCACTGGCCATTCTCGACCGGAAGCTGGACCGATGGATAGCGAACACAGCAGCTCGCAAGTGACGGCGAGAATGGATTGATGGCGCACTTGGGCGCAGCCACGAGTGGATCAAGAGCATCGGCAGTCGAAAACCTCCCCAACCCGCCAACTGCGCCGTGACGTTCGTGGGGAGTGCGAGCGCGGTACCAAATGCGGCCGCAGCATCAGGAGCGGCCAAGCCGGGGCGTGCGTGCACTCATCCCAGCGGTCCACACCGAGTTCGCCTTTCGTCAGTTGTCGCGACGGTCCAGTCCTCCCATGGTCACCGCCAGAAGGAATACATGTTTTGCGGTGCGGATCATCTGCGGGACGTCAGCCCACTCGCTGGGCTCGCCGCGCTCGCCGCCGCGCTCGCCGCCCAGCCCGATCGCAGGTGTCCCGCCGCCGATGGCTATATTCATGTTCGACGAACCCAGGTCACTGAGCCTGGGTGCCATTCCGAGGTGACGCGCAATTTGCGCCGAAGTCTGCACCAGATCACCTCGTTCCATCCCAGGAATTTGCCCGCCTGGCGTCTGGTCAACGACCTGCATCTCGAAGGAAACCCGGGTCTGTGCAGACACCTCCTTCAAAATGCTCCGCACATCACCCTCCATGGAGCTTACCGCGCTGCCATCGCTGGAGCGGACGTCCAGCGAAAACCATCCGGAGTCGGGCTTGTGATTGAACACGGAGCCACTCTGCAGGATCGCCACGTTGACGACATTGCTCCGGCCGGCGTAGTGCTTGTCATAGGGTAGTTGCAGGATCCGGTCGACCGCCCTTCCGATGCCCTGGTTGACGTTGGGCAAGCCGCCCATGAGCGTATGGCCGGCAGGGCCGTGAGCGATCACCTTCCACCAATGAATCGTGATTGCCCCATACGAAATGCTGCGTCCGTCACCCAGCACCTCCACAAAAGCGGCGACCCGCGGATGATCGCGCTTGTACAGTGCGCGCATGCCGGTCAGGCCGGTCTCCTCCTGGGCTACAGCGGCAAAGACCAGGGTACGTTCTGGTTTCAGGCCAGCATCCAGGAATGCCCGGGCCGCAGCCAGCATCGATACGGTCGTCGTCGATGTATTGGAACCGGGGCCGATGACCCGGTCACCCTCGGCATGCAAGGGTTGTTTGGCGGCTTCCTGATGGTCTGCGACCGTCTTCAAGTCATCCAGCGTCGAGACAAATACGATGGTGCCCTCGCCGTTGCCTGGAATGGTCCCGGTCACATTGTTGACCGCGTCGACCTGCACATCCTGCAAGCCGATGGCCGTCATTTTCCGTGCTACTTCCGCAGCACGCTTTTGTTCCTGTCCGGAGGGCGAAATGATGCTGCCGATCTTGATCAAGTCATCGACCTCACGGCCCCGGTTCTGATCGATACTCGCCAGCGCAGTTTCCACGCGCGGCGACGCAAGCGCCTGGTCCAGCGACATTCGTCGCGACTGCGCCTGGGTCGGGGACTGAAACGCGAACAGGGCAACCAACAAAAAAACGAGTCCGGGCCGCATTTGTCGTTTGCGGTTCACTGCAGAATCCATCGAGGATTCGTTGTCCATCTCGGTCTCCTTGCAGGAATGCACAGCGCGGGCGGTCCGCGACCGTACCTATTGTTCACGGTTGTCACGTACCACCTGGCGCGCCCATCCACGGTCGCAACCTCAGCTACGCCAGCGACAGCATTTGAGGATCATGGCGACGCACAATCCTGCTGGATCGGACGCGTGGCGGTGCTACCGCGTTGCTCGCCATTTGCCCGCTCACCCGGAAGGACACGCAGCGATGGTGGCGACATCAATGCTGATGGCGGCATCGCATCGGGGTAAACGCAGAGCCGTTGACTCATGGGGCCTTGCCGGACTTCCATCGATAGAATTCAATGATGTATCCACCTGGATCGAGTACGCGAAACTCCTCATAGTCTTCATGGGTCCGGATTCCATGTTTGAAATGTCGCGGATCCTCGCCGTTATATGGATACCATTCGATGCCGCCAATCTTGCTCACGTAGTCATGCCATTGTTCCAGTGCACCAGTTTCAATTGCCAGCATGGCGCCTTTGTTCTTTACATCCTTTAGCGCCCCCCTGGATGCATCGACCAGCGCGACTTGCATGCCCTTGCCGACCTTCACGATAACCACCCAGCCATCGTCGTAGATGACCGGAAAGCCCATCTCATCCACATACCACGCTTTCGCGGCCGGCAGATTGTTGTAATAGAAATTGGTCACCACGGCGTTTACCGGAGGCGGCGTTTTGACCGACTGGCTGGCAAACACTGGCCATGTGAAAGCGGAGACCAGCATCCAGCACCCGGACCACAAGACGTTGCGTACACGAACCACCATGGGCCATGTCCTCGAATGTACGGGATGAATGTGCTGGGTAATGGGTAGCCGTCGGGTCATTCTGCCATACGCCCGTTACCCGGATGTTGACCGTCTACCGCCACATTGAGCCCCAACAGGACAAGCTTCGACGGTGAGCCTCCGATGGTCAGACGAACGCGCGAACCTGGCGTTGATTGGAGACACACTGGCAACGCCTTGTACGACCCACCTCGGCCTGGACATTGATCAGCAGAGGCGTACGCACGCCTTTTGCACCCTGCATTCTTTTATGGTCCGATATGTCGGCGCCGCGGCGCGCACGCATGAGCGCCGGCTGGCTACACGGTTTCTTCGCTGCTATCGTTTGAGACCCGAGAACTTCTCCATACAGCCTCCGCGAGTTGATCGCCAATGTCGATTTCACGCCTGCTTGGCGTTCTCACTTGTGGCTTCCTTGCTGCCGCCACTTCCTTTGTCACGTTGCCTTCGGTCGCCACGGCCCAATCCGGCAATGCGCCCCAAAGCGATCAGTCCGGGAAGTATTACGCCGAGATGCACTGGCGCGAAATCGGACCGACCCGAGGTGGCCGCGCCAGGGCACTGGACGGGGTTCCAAGTCAGCCGAACGTGTTCTATGCCGGCTACGACAATGGTGGCGTCTGGCGCTCGACCGACTACGGCGCGAACTGGGTACCGCTGTTCGACCACGAACCGACCGGCTCGATCGGCGCCATCGCGGTGGCGCCCTCGGATCCAAACGTCATCTACGTGGGCACCGGCGCCGGCATCATCCGTCCGGATCTTTCCGTGGGAGACGGCGTGTACAAGTCCACGGACGCGGGCAAGACCTGGACCCACCTGGGCCTGCGCGACACCCAGATGATCGCGAACATCGCCGTCGACCCCCACGATCCAAACCGCGTATTCGTCGCCGCGCTGGGCCACCCGTACGGGCCAAACGAGCAGCGCGGCATCTTCCGCTCGACCGACGGTGGCAAGACCTTCACCAAGGTCCTGTACAAAAACCCGTATGTCAGCGGCAATGACGTGCGCATCGACCCGCAGAACCCGGACATCGTCTACGCCGGGCTCTGGCAGCAGCAGCAAAGCTATCTGGAAGGTCCGGAGTTCGGTGGCACGGAGGGCGGCATATTCAAGTCCACCGATGGTGGCAGTACCTGGAAGGAACTGACGAACGGCCTGCCCACCGGCGTGATCGAGGCAAATCTAAGCATTGCCCCCAGCCAACCGAGCACCGTTTATGCGATGGTGGCCGGCACCGTCGGCAAGGTGCCAACAGTCGAGGAAGGCACGACCGGAACGGTAAATTTCTACAAGTCGAGCGACGGTGGCGAGCACTGGCACCTCGCCGCGCGCGATCCGGACAATGCCGGCTCGTCACCGAACGCCGAACTGGACCCGCGTCCGGCTGTTCGCATCGGTGGCGGCGACCTGCCGACCCTGGCCGTGGACGGCAAGGACCCGAACGTCGTTTACAGCGCCTCGACCGTGTTCTGGCGCACCGAAGATGGCGGTGTGACCTGGGCTGCGGTGCGTGGCGGCCCGAACGGGGACGATTACCAGAAGCCGTGGGTCAATCCGGAAAACCCTGACATCGTCTTCGTCGTTGCCGACCAGGGAGCGACGGTCTCGGCCAACCGCGGCGCGTCGTGGAGCAACTGGTACAACCAGCTCACCGGAGCGATGTATCACGTGTCCACCGACGATGCGTTTCCCTATCGCGTGTGCAGCGGCCAGCAGGACTCAGGTTCGGCCTGCGTCGCCAGCCGTTCGATGGACGGCCGCATCACGTTCCATGACTGGCACTCGGTGAGCATCCAGGAATACGGCATTGCCGCGAGCGACCCGAAAGACCCCGACCTGGTATTTGGCAGTGGACGCAACAATGTCACCCTGTACAACCGCAGGACCGGACAGACCACCCTGGTCGGACCATCGCGCGAGCAGCGCGGCATCGACTTCAACCGCAACGTTCGCAC
>JBDTEG010000070.1:0-6556 GCA_039922695.1 Rhodanobacter sp.
CCCTGCAGATGCGGCAGGTGATGGCGCAAAGCCGACGCTGGGCGATGTTCTACAACCTGTGCGCCGTGCCGCTCGCGGCATTCGGTTTCGTGCCGCCATGGCTGGCAGGCATCGGCATGTCACTGAGCTCGCTGATTGTGGTGCTCAACGCGCTGCGCGTCGGCCGGCACGCCACCGCCGATCGCCCGGACGCGCCCCGCGGCGCGATGCGCCCACGCGAGCTGCGCGCATGAACATCCTGCTGGTACTGATCCCGGTCACCGTGCTGGTGTTGCTGGTGGCGGTGGGCTTGTTCTTCTGGGCGGTGAACCACCAGCAGTTCGACGACCTCGACAGCCCCGCAGTGTTGCCGCTGATGGACGACCCGGACGAGCCCGACGCGCACCCCCCGACGAAGTCAGCCGACAACGATCCCGATCAGACCGACGCGCGCTCCTGATCCTCGCGCGCCTGCCGGCGCAACGCCACCTGCAACAGCCGTCGCTCAACCCGCTCGCGCAGCGATCTCGGCGAGTCCAGCCCCATCCGCTGCAACGCCTTGTCCTCGTCGGGCGCCGGCGCTCCCGACCGACATACTGCCCGGAGCAGTTGCCAACGCCCACGCCATCCCCAACTGCTGGCTTTCAGCCATTCCAGTGCGGGCAGGAGTTGCTGCTCCAACTCGTCGAAATCGCTGCCAAACGGAAACGCCGGCAGGAGCCCCTTGCGTCGGAACGGCGCCAGTGATTCGTGCAGATGGGTCGGCAGATGGAGGCGCCAGGCAGCCGGTACCTGGAAGTCCGCGGCGAGCTTGCCGTGCGCCTTGGCCTCCGCGCACAGCGCATCCAGGAAGCGTGCGTCGCAGATCGACAGCATCGCCTCGATGCACTCGCTGTCGCTCTTGCCACGCAGGTCGGCGATGCCATATTCGGTGATCACGACATCGCGCAGGTGGCGCGGGATCGTCGTCTGCCCATAGCTCCAGCGGATATTGCTTTCGATTCCGCCAGCCCGGGTGCGGGTGGCGCGCAGCAGCAATACCGAACGCCCGCCCGGCAGCTCGTGCGCCATCGCGACGAAGTTGTATTGGCCACCCACGCCGCTGACCACCTCGCCGTTCTCCAGGGTGTCGGAGACGGCGGCGCCGAGCAGGGTCATCATCATGCACGTGTTGAAAAAGCGCGCGTCGCGCCTCTGCAGCGTCGACAGCGCCTGGTGATCGCCATACAGCTGGTTGACGTTGGAAACCGCACACATGTCGATCGCGTCCGGATCGGCGGCCTCGGTCGTGTCCAGCCACTCGTACAATTCCTGCGTGCCCAGAAAGAACGCGCCGCGCAGATAGTGACCACCGGGCGTGGCCGGGTTCAGTCGCCCCGCCACCGAGGCGCGCTCCAGTGCCAGGTTGTCCCAGCTGCGCCGCTTGAGAATGCCGCCGCGCTGCAGGTGCATGAAACCATCCATCACCATTTCGCTGGAGCCGTACAGACCGCTCTGGAGCGGAGCAAGTCCACCCAGCGAGCCAGCCTGCGCATGTGTGCTGCCAATGGGATCGAGCGCCACCAGCATGCAACGCCACGCGGTGTTCTCGTGCTCGCGCAGCAGCAGTCCCTTGACCAGGGCGTCGGACAGGGCGCCGATGCCGATTTGCAGGCAACCACCATCCTTGACCAGAGCACTGGCATGCAGGCCGATCGCATACTCGGTGAGGTCGACCGGCAGGCGCGGCACCGCAAACAGGCGGGGCGAGCTCGACGGACACAGCTCCACGTCGAAATAGCCTGCCGGCACCTCGGCGTCGCCGCCCAGATAGGGCAAGTCCGGGTGCACCACGGCCACGCACAGCGGGCGCGGTGTGCCGGCCAGCTGCACCTGACGCAGGAAATCCAGCGTCAGGTCGGGATTGCATGACAGGCTGTAATGCACGCCATCAGCGCCTTCGCGCCGGGCCACCAGTTGCACCAGCAGGTTGATGTCCTGCACCGCAAGGTCTCGCGCCACGTGGGTGTAGTTCTGGCTGATGTAGCTGCGCTGGGCACTGGCTGAATGCAGCAACGCGCCCGACTGCAGGTAGAACTCGTGCACGGCCACGTTCGGAGGCAGCGCATCGCGAGCCTGGTCAAGCGCGTATTGCGGATCGACGGCATGCGGGCCGAAATGACGATCGAGAAACGGCTGCAGGAAGCGCTGCTCCAACCCGGGCGCCGGGCGCGGCCGGGTCAGCGACAGCGCGGTATACAACCGCATCGAACGCGTCGGATCGGCAGCGGTGAGCCGGTACAGCGCATTGAGCAACCCATGCGGCTTGCCCAGTCCCAGCGGCGCGGCAATACACAGGTTCGGCCCCAGCGCATCGGCGAGGTCGTTGGCACAGGCGGCGGTGTCGCTGTAGCGCGGCTGGGCGGGCATGCAGCGGATCATGCCAGAACCCATCACGACGGCGCACCGACTGGCCATCGCCTACACTCGTTGCATGCCTACGCCCCTGCTGCCGTCGTCATCCTCCAGTCGCCTGCTTGCCGAGCAGGCGCTCAGCCGTGCCGCCGGTGCGCCGTTGCTCACCGGCAACGCGGTGGAGCTGCTGATTGATGCAGCCGCCAACTACGCCGCCTGGCTCGAAGCGATTCGTGGAGCGCAGCAACGCGTGCTGCTGGAGAACTACATCGTCCGCGACGACGTCGTCGGGCGCGAGTTTCGCGAAGCGCTGGTCGAACGGGCGCAGGCGGGTGTATTTGTCGCCGTCGTGGTCGACTGGTTGGGCTGCCTCGGCCAGTCCCGCAGCAGCTTCTGGGCCCCTCTGCGCGCGGCCGGTGGCGAGGTGCGCATCTACAACCCGCCGCAGCTCGGCCATCCCTTCGGCTGGCTCAGCCGCGACCACCGCAAGGCGCTGATGGTCGATGGCGTCACGGGCTTCCTGTCGGGCGTTTGCATCAGCGCGAAATGGCTGGGCGATCCGGAGCGCGACGTCCCGCCGTGGCGCGACACCGGAGTCGCCCTGCGTGGCCCGGTAGTCGCCGAACTGGAAGCCGCGTTCGCGCAGAGCTGGAGCGAGATTGGCGCGCCCTTGCGAGAGTTCATTTCCCCAGCGGAATCCGCCGTCGCGCCGGGTGAAGTTTCGCTGCGCCTGATCGCCACCCAGCCTGCCACGGCCGGCATGTACCGCCTGGATCAACTGATCGCCTCGCTGGCGCGCAAGTCCCTGTGGCTCACCGACGCCTACTTCGTGGGCATCGCACCCTACGTGCAGGCGCTGGTGGCGGCGGCCCGCGATGGCGTGGACGTGCGCCTGCTGGTGCCCGGCAGCAGCGACATCCCGGCGGTGGCGGGCATGTCGCGCTCGGGCTACCGACCGCTGCTGAAGGCCGGCATCCGCGTGTTCGAATGGAACGGCTCGATGCTGCACGCCAAGACGGCCGTGGCTGACGGACAATGGGCTCGGGTGGGGTCGTCCAATCTCAACATCGCCAGCTGGCTGAGCAACCAGGAGCTGGACGTGGCGATCGAGGACGCCGGCTTTGCCGGGCAGCTCACGGCCCAGTACGAACGCGACCTGACCAACGCCACTGAAATCGTGCTGGCGTCGCGTCGTCGACCCGGACGCAGTGATCGCGTCTGCAGCAGCGATACGCGACCGCCCCGGGTGCGCCACGGCGGTGGCAGCTCCGGCCGCGCTGCCGCCGGCGCGTTGCGTATCGCCAACAGCGTAGGTGCCGCGCTGACCCACCGACGCGTACTCGGCTACACCTCGGCCAGGCCGCTGTTCTTCACTACGCTGGTGCTGGTGGCGATGGCCGTGGTGGCGATCCTCTGGCCAGCCTGGATCGGCTGGCCATTCGCCTTGCTGTGTGCCTGGTTCGCGCTGAATCTGGGCATTCGCGGATGGCGCGTACGCAAGCAACGACTACGTGACGAAGTCGAGTCCGGGAAGCCCTGACCGGAGCATCGCTACCTCAGGATCTCCCTGCGCTTGATGTCCCAAGCAGATGTTTTTCCACGACTTGGCAGGAACGGCATGCTAGGCTCGCCAGCCTATGTCCGCACCCCCTGACGATGCCGCACCCCGCCATGTCCTGACCCCCAGTTCACTCAACCGGCTGGTGCGCGACCTGTTGGGCGATGCGCTGCCGCAGGTGTGGATCGAGGGCGAATTGTCGAACGTGTCCAAGCCGGCTTCGGGACATCTGTACTTCACCCTGAAGGACAGTGCCGCCCAGGTACGCTGCGCCATGTTCAGGATGAAAGCCTCGACGCTGCGCTTTCGTCCGTCCGATGGCATGCAGGTGCTGCTGCGCGCCAAGGTAGGCCTGTACGAAGCCCGCGGCGAGTTCCAACTGGTCGCCGAGTACATGGAGCCAGCCGGCGAAGGCGCCTTGCAACGCGAATTCGAGCAGTTGAAGGCGCGGCTCGACGCCGAAGGCCTGTTCGATCCGGCGCACAAGCGTGCCCTGCCCGCCTATGCACGTCGCATCGGCGTGATCACGTCGGCGACCGGGGCGGCGGTGCGCGATGTATTGAGCGTGCTGGCGCGACGCTGGCCGCTGGCGGAGGTCGAGGTGCTTCCCGTGCCGGTACAGGGGCGCGAGGCACCACCGGCGATCGTGGCGATGCTGCGCAAGGCCTCGGCAAGCAACCGCTACGACGTGCTGCTGCTGACCCGGGGCGGCGGTTCACTGGAGGACCTGTGGGCGTTCAACGACGAGGCGGTGGCGCGCCAGATCCACGCCAGCAAGGTACCGGTGGTGAGCGCCGTGGGGCACGAGATCGACTTCAGCATTGCCGACTTTGTCGCCGACCTGCGCGCCCCGACCCCTTCGGCCGCCGCCGAACTGCTGGTGCCCGATGCCGTGGCAATCGGTCGCCACCTGCGCCAGTTGCAACAACGCATGCTCACGCTGCAGCAACGACGACTGCAGGCGCACGCGCAACGCCTGGACCACATGCAGGCGCGCTTGCAGGCGCAGCGGCCGCAGGCGCGGCTGGCGCGCGATCACGAACGGCTGCTGCATCTGCGGCAGCGCTTGCTGGCGACGCTGCGCGAACAGAACCAGAAGCGCCAGGGCCGTCTCGAACGCCTGCAGGGTCGCCTGCTGGCGCAGCATCCTCGTACCCGACTTTCGCTACTGACACAGCGGCTGGGCGATCAGGATCAGCGCCTGCGCCGTGCCATCGCGGAGCTGATGGAACGCCGCCACACCAGTTTGCGCCATGCGAGCCACGCCTTGCACGCCGTCAGTCCGCTGGCGACACTTGAACGTGGTTACGCAATCATCTTCGACGCCGACGGCCAGGTGCTGCGCTCGGCAAAAAGCGTGTTGACCGGCACACGACTGCGCGCGCGTCTGGCCGATGGCGAACTGCCGTTGCGAGTCGGCGAGGACTGAAGGTCGGCAATCTCCGAGAAATGTGGCGCTCCACACCCGTAACCGCAGTGTCGTTATCCCATGTGACAAACCACAGCGGAGCCGTCAATCGGCGGCTTTTTCGCAAAGCTCAACGAGAGGCTCGGCAGTGGCCGCGAGGGCTTGCGCTACGCGATCGGGGACATGACCGAGATGCGCCTGGTGGTGATGCGCGAATCCTCGATCTGTCACGACCTTCCCCGCAGTGAGCGCAGCGCCAGTGCCGCAGCGCGGGCAATACGCACCGGCCCGTGATGATGGATCGGCGGGCAGTGCCCGCCCTACAACGCGCCTGGCTTCGTGGCCTGCACGTTCCAGCCCATCGCGTTGTACCAGTGGTAGCGCGCGATACCGACATACTCGTGCAGAGCCAGGTCGGCCATGGTGAAGTTGTACGACAGCGGCTTCCATGAGGTGGTCCCGCTCACATAATCGGCGCGCACCGGCGTGGCCCGAATGCCGAAATGCGTGAAGTACAGCATGCCGCGGCGCAGGTGGAAGCCCGACGACACCAGCAGTACCCGATCCGCCCGACAGGCCTTCAGCAGCGGGCCGCTGAACTGCGCGTTCTGCCAGGTATTCATGCTGCGCGGCTCCAGCAGCAGGTCCGCGGCATCGACGCCAAGTCGCCGCAGGTCGGCGGCGTAGACTACCGCCTCCGGCTGGCCCAGTCCGCGCGCGTCGCCGCCACTGACTTCGACCTTGCATTCGCGTGCGGCTTGCAGCCGGCATGCGTGATACAACGCGGCGGTCTTGTCGATGCGGCCATAGGCAAACAGGCTGGGCTCGACCTGGCCGGTTCCGGCCACCCGCACCGTGCCCGCACCCAGCAGCACGATCACGTTGCGCTGGCCCCACACCACCGGTGCTTCCAGCGCGACATCGGCCTGCAGTCGCGACAGCAGCCAGTTCGGCAACGGGCCGCAACCGACCGCCAGCAGCACGAGCAGGGCCAGCACCAGGAGCGTGCGGCTGCAGCGTCGCCAGTGCAACAGCGCCAGCACAATCGCCAGCGCGACAAGGATCAGCAACACGTTCACGGTCATCAACAAAGTCCCTGCAGCGCGCGGGGGAGCGCCGCTGCCATTATGCCGACATAGCGTGCACAATCCGCGGCGAAACCAGGCCACTGCCGGAGTTGAGCCATGACTACTCTCGTGTTCGTCCACGGCTGGAGC
>JBDTEG010000071.1:0-44132 GCA_039922695.1 Rhodanobacter sp.
ATACGGCCACAGTTACTGGTTCATCCAGACGTTTATGGAAAACCGCCTGGACCATCATGCCGCACTGTTGTGCGTGAACCTTAGGCCACCGGGGCGCGCCGCACGCTACGCCGAGGGCGCAGGTCACGGTCGCGTCCGCAAGCCCACCGTTGCGATGCGCTGGAACGCGAGCTTGGACGAAATATTGGACGTCACTTGTTTGGATCTACACAACTTTCGAATCAAAGACGAGCAACTCAACACCAGCCTGGGCAAAATTGCCAAGGTCTGCAGCTGTCGCTTGGCCTTCGGCAGAGGCTAGACCCTGCTGAAGAGCCTCAGCCGAATCGAAGCTGAGGATTGCCACCAGGTGGTAAGACGATTCCCCTTGCGGCGTGCCCACTGCGCCCTTACTCACCTCGCATCGCCTCAGACCGGGAATCGTCTTGGCCAGGGGAATGTGGGCGGAAAAATAGTAATCGTCGAAGGCTTTCGCACTGGCCGGGGTTTTGTAGAGTGCAACGAGTGCTGCCATGACCGTTTTCCTATTGTGGCGACGAAGGCGCAAGTTAAGGGGCGCGCACTTTTCGCGCGCCCAATGGAACGATGAGATACGCGCCACCCTACGGCGTAAACCTGTCGAGAAGCAATCGCACCTGATCCAAAGACGCGAAGACCGTTGCTGCCTCATGACGAATGCAACCTCCCAGGATCGTGTCTTGAAAAGCCGGTTTGAGTCAGGGAAAACGAAAGGCCGCTCTGGGCCGTGTCTGCGGAAATGAATTCCGCAACGTTGGCGATATACCCTCGGCGGTGGGCGTGTTCAAGGCGATCAGCGAAGGCGTTTTGCGGGTCGGCATTCGAACTGGGGCACTACTCTCGAGTGTCATGTGGCCGGTACAGCGATGTACCGGATTCGTGACACCTATGGTGACAACCACGAATTTCTTGCCTCCAAAGCATTGAATCTACGTACTGTTTCAATACTGAAATCTGGCATGCGATCTGCAGTTACGGACCTGACTATGCAGCGGTTAACAGCGTGGTTAGCCTTGGGGCCGGGGCGCTGCAGGAACCAATGGCCGGAGTTTGGCTATCCCTGGATGAATGTCCAGAATGATTGTTCAGTGACGTGCAGAGGAGAGGAAATCACCATGAGTTCTCAAAACAGTAGCCGTTCACGCCGGTCCAGGTTTTGCGTCACGATGCTCGCTTGCCTGGGCTTGGTTGTCGGCGCATCGGCGGTGGCCCAGACAAGCGGAACCAGCGCGTCCGAGGCCGTCGCCAAGAGCGCACAAAACCCTGACTTGTGGCCCGCGCCGGGTCGCGACAACGATCTGACCCGTTTCAGCCCGCTGAACCAGATCACCACCAGCAACGCGGGTAACCTGCAATTCACGTGGAGTCAGTCGCTCAGTTCGTTGCGCGGCCAGGAAGGCCAGCCGCTCGTCGTGGAGGTTGGTGGCAAACCGATGATGTTCTTGGTCAGCGGCTGGCCGAATGTCGTGCAGGCGCTGGATTTGTCGAACCCGGACAACCCGGTGACTGTCTGGAACTACGTCAAGAAAGACGGCCGTGATGCCAGCGCCGTCGCTATCGCATGCTGCGATACGGTCAACCGCGGCCTCAACTACGCCGACGGCAAGGTGATCTTCCACACGCTGGACGGCTACCTGATCGCGCTGGATGCGTTGACCGGCAAGGTGGTTTGGAGCGACAAGCTCGCGCACACGGAGAAAGGCCAGACCATGACTGGCGCGGGCGCGCTCGCCGGCAACAACATCATCATTGCCTACGGCGGTGCGGAGCTTGCGGCACGCGGCAGCATCGCGGCTTACTCGATCGCCACGGGGAAGAAGGTCTGGGGCTTCTGGAACAACGGCACGGCCAAGGACGTCGGCATGACCGCGGACACCAACAAGGCCGTTCCCAAGCACGGCACCCTGAAGACCTATCGTGGCGTTGATGAGTATCCGGGTGATGAGCATCTGCGCGGCGGTGCGACCGTCTGGGGCTGGATCAGCTACGACTCGAAGCTGAACCTGGTCTATTACGGTACCAGCAACCCTGGCACGTGGAGCCCGACGTATCGGTGCAAGTACGACACGTGGGAGAAGTGCAACGACGGCACTCAGGACAACAAGTGGTCGCTGTCGCTCATCGCGCGCAACGCGTCGACGGGCGAGATGGTGTGGGCGTACCAGATGACACCATTCGACGAGTGGGACTACGACGGTGTCAACGAAAGTGTCCTCGTCAACATGGACATGGATGGCCAGAAGAATCGCCCTGTGCTTGTGCATTTCGACCGCAACGGTTTTGCGTATGTGCTGGACCGCAGAACCGGCCAGCTGCTGCGCGCGCACAACTACGTTCCTGTGAACTGGGCCGAGAAGATCGACGTTGGCGGGACCGATCGCCCGATCAAGGTCAAGGCGCACTCGCCGTTCAGCATTGACAAAGCCGTGCAGGCGTGTCCGACAGCCATGGGCGGCAAGGATGAGCAGCCAGTAGCCGTGGATCCGAGCAACCCGCAGGTATTCTACGTGCCGACCAACCAGTGGTGCATGGAAGATACGCCGCTGAAGCGCACCAGTACGCAACAGGGTTCGGGTTATGCATTCGCCAATGTGTACATGTATCAGCCAACACCTGGTCTTGCGGGCCAGTTCCAGGCCTTCGATGTCGACACCGGCAAGATCATCTGGAAGAACCCCAACAAGTACCAGACTTGGAGTGGTGCGCTGGTCACGGCTGGCGGCGTGGTCTTCTATGGCGACATGTTGGGCGAGTTCCGGGCGGTGGACGCCAAGACCGGCAAGGTCCTGTGGATGCGCAAGCTGGGTTCGGGCATCATTGGCAACCCGATCAGCTACAAGATCAACGGCCAGCAGTATGTGTCGGTGTTCGCCGGAATTGGTGGCTGGAGCGGTCTGCCGGTTACGGCGGATCTGAACTTCAGTGACAAGTTCGGCGCGATCGGTGCGACCGCGATGGCCAAGGCGACCAACCTGAACCTCGTGCCGCAGGGCGGCACCCTGTATACGTTCCGATTGGGCGGACCGGAGCACCAGAACGTCGCGGACGCCGATACCGCGAAGTGACGTGCCGTGCCCGGTAGATTTGTTGGAGGTGTACAAACTACCGTTGTATGGTGAAGCTTGCCGGGGTTGCCTGGTGCAACCCCGGCATCGATGCTGAAACGTGGCGTGCCAGCAGCGAACGTGCGAGTTTCCTTCAAAGTGCACTGCATGACATGAAATTCGGTATCGCAATATCCGTTGGATGCCTCGCGCTGATAGTGGCCGGGTCGGCGGCGGCGCAGGAAAAAACCTATTACAACCTCGACCTGAAATTCAGCGAGATGACGGCGGCCGAACGTAACTCCGCAAGGGAGGCCGCGTTACACCAGCAGATACGTCCGCTTACCGTCTGCGCGGACCCTGCCAACATGCCGTTTTCGGATCGCGATGGTAACGGCATCGACAACCAGATCGTCAGAGTGCTGGCCGATGCCATGCATACGACGGTGGGGTTTTACTGGATGTCATACATAAATTTTGGATTCATGAAACGGGCCTTCGGCACCGCGGCCGAGCCGCTGGGAAACTGCGATCTCGTGGTCGATATACCGGACAGTGTTTCCGGTGTGCTGATGACAGAGCCAATCTACCGGTCGACATACGTTTTCGCGTATCGCGCGGACAGCGGAATCCACATCAAGAGTCTCACCGACCCTGCGCTCAGGAAACTTCGCGTCGGTGTGTACCAGACTTCCGCTTTGCGCCAGGCGCTCGCCGAAAACGGGCTCAAGAACGGTGTCCACGTCCTCACAGTCAGCTACGACACCGCAAGCAATGGCGGCGCCCGGCAGCAGTGGCGGCAGGTTGAGCAGGTCGGGGCTGGCCAACTCGACGTGGTGGGGGTATGGGGTCCGTTTGCCGGTTACGCCAAGGTCAGGAAGCACGCGCCGATCGCGCTGCAACCGGCCAACCTGATGTCAAACGACGTGCAGCTGGAATACGCCATGGCCATCGGCGTACGTGAAAACGACGTGGTTCTGAAATATGCGTTGGACAACGCCCTGGATGCATCGGCGGCCAAGATCAAGTCTATCCTCGACGATTTCGGCGTTCCGTTGGTGCAGTGCAGCGAATGCGTCGTACAAGGCAACCTTCCCTCGCACGGTCCCTATTCCATGGGTGCCAGCGCCTACGCGCGCTACCAGCAGCCGCTGGATCCGGACCTGACACACATCGACAAGTCTCAAACGGCTCCCGGCCAGATCGTCACGGTGCAGGACGTGAAGAAGTCGCTTGCCGCGGGCGCCAATCTGGATGCCGAGCTGGCGCAAGCGGTCGTGGCGTCCGACCCGGCGCGCATCAAGTTTCTGGCCGCACATGGGGCGAAACTCAACGCCCGCGACTCCATGGGCGCGACACCGTTGGTCAGTGCGGCGAGCGCTCGCGATTCGGCGACGGTCAAGCTGCTGCTCGATCTCGGCGCGGACGCGAACGCACCCAACGCGAATGGGTTGACGCCCCTGATGGAAGCGGCTTACCGCGACCACGTGCCATCGGTGGAGGCGCTGCTCCACCACGGAGCCGGCCTGACCATGAAGGACCCCCGGGGATTGACCCCGCTCTGCATCGCGCTCGATAGCCGCAGTTTCCTGGCCGCTACGGCGCTGCTCAAGGCCGGGGCCTCACCCAACATGCCATGCGGTGCCAATCAGCTCACGCCATTGATGATCGTGGCCAGGCACCTCGGGGCGGAGCGGAGCGGCAATGTTCCGGTCGACGACGGCCTGTACCTGAGCGACGGGGTTTCCCCGCAAGAGGTTGGCCAGTTGCTGGTCAGCAAGGGTGCTGACGCGAACGCCCGTAGCAAGGGCGGAATCACGGCCCTGATGGTCGCGGCCGGGCACGACAACGCACCCCTGATCGGTTTGCTGATCCAGGCCGGGGCGAAAGTCGACGCTCGTGCCAGTGACGGCAAAACCGCGCTCGATTCCGCCAAGGACAATGGCAGCGATGCGGCGATACAGACACTCGACGTGATGACCCGATTCGCGCCCGCGCACAGTTCGAGCGGTGCTGCGGCGGAGCCGCCACGATGAAGCGGGGCAGCGCCACCATCGTCGCGGCCGTGCTTGGATGGACGCTGGCCGCGGCAGCTTCGGCGACGCCAGCGGGTGCGCCAGGCGCGATCGGCAGCGCGGCGAAGAGCAACGAAGTCGTCACGCATTACGCGTATCTAGGCAAGGAATACCGTGAGCCGGCGCCCTTGTCGCTGCTCAAACCCGCTGTCATTCCTGACGAAGGGCTTGCCGGTGTGCGCCTCGGAACCAACTACAACAACCTGGCGGGAAAATTCCTGGGTCTGAAGTTTGTGCTGGATGAGACGATGGTGCCGGAAGATGGCGACGTCGTCGTGGCGGCCAAAAAATTGCTGGCATCCGGTCAGCATCTCATCATCGCTGACTTGAAAGCCCCGGATTTGCTTGCGGTCGCAGATCTGCCGGAAGCGAAAGGCGCGATCATTCTGAATATTCGCGCGCGCGACGACGTGCTGCGCCAAACCCAGTGTCGCCTCGATGTTTATCACCTGATTCCGAGCGATGCGATGCTGACCGACGCGTTGGCGCAGTATCTGGTGTGGAAGAAGTGGACGCGGTGGTTTCTCGTACGCGGCAAGCACCCGGCCGACATCGAGTACGCCAACGATATCACGCGTTCGGCCAGGCTCTATGGCGCCAAGATCGTGGCCGAACGGGCGTACGAGCTCCAAACCGGCGCGCGCCGCGTGGATACCGGTTACCAGGAAATCCAGACGCAAATGCCGATGCTGACGCGTGGCGTACCGGATTATGACGTCGCCTTCGTGGCCGACAAGACCAATTCATTCGGGCTCTACCTGCAATATCGGACCACCGATCCGCGGCTCGTCGTGGGTACGGACGGCCTGGAGGCGACGGCGTGGGGCGCGGCGTATGAGTCTTACGCTGCGCAGACGCTGCATGATGATTTCCTGAAACTTGCACATCGTGAGATCACGGTGCGCGACTACGAGGGCTGGCTTGCGGCGCATCTGTTGGAGATGGCCGTCAAGCACGGCAACGCCCGCAGTGTCGACGCGGTCCGGAAGTTCATCACCTCGGATAACCTGAAGCTCGCGGGGTACAAGGGCGAGGGCATGAACTTCCGCTCCTGGGATAACCAGTTGCGTCAGCCGATCCTGCTGATGGATCCGCTATCCCTGGTGTCGATCTCGCCACAGCCGGGTTTTCTGCACCCTACGTACAACACTGATACCTTGGGTTTCGACGAACCCCAAAGCCTGTGCAAGTTCTCGAAATGAAGATAGTCAACGACAATGGGTGGCACACGGCGGTTGCCGCGATGTGTTTCCTGCTATTGGGCCTTGCGCCGCCGCCCGCGTGGCCCGCGACGCTGTTCGTGAGCAATGAGCGCGGTAATACCGTGACGGTGCTGGACAGCAACACGCTCAAGACGATCAAGACCATACCCACGGGCCAGCGGCCGCGCGGCATCGTGGCAGGACCACATGGCAAATGGGTGTACGTGTGCGTGGGTGACAGCAATCGAATCGATGTCATTGATGTGGCCAAGCTCGCCGTGACGCGTCATCTGCCATCGGGGGCAGATCCGGAATTGCTTGCGTTGGGCAACAACGGCAACCGGGTCTATATCGCCAACGAGGATAACGCGCAGGTCACCGTGCTGGATTCGATGACCGGCAAGCTGCTTGCGGAGATTCCCGTTGGCTCGGAGCCCGAGGGCATGCGTGTCAGCCCGAACAACCAGATCACGGTGGCTACCGCCGAAGGCAGCAGCCTGGTGCATTTCATCGACAACAAGACGCTGAAATTAGTCGCCACCGTACTGGTGGGTGCGCGTCCGCGCGTGGTCACGTTCACGCCTGACGGCCGCTACGTCTGGGCGTCTTCGGAGGTCGGCGGCACGGTATCGGTGATCGATGTGAGTACGCACCAGGTCGTGCAGACGATCAGCTTTGCGATCCCCGGGATGCGTGCCGAGTTCATCCAGCCGGTCGGTATCACGATGTCGAAGGACGGCTCGCAGGCGTTCGTCGCGCTCGGACCCGCGAACCACGTTGCCGTCGTCAACACCAAGACATACAGAGTGAGCGACTACATCATCGTGGGACAACGGCCGTGGCACATGGCGCTGTCTCCCGATGGCTCGAAGCTTTATGTCGCCAATGGCTTCACCAACGATGTGACGGTGGTCGATGTCAAATCGCTCAAACCCGAGGTGTCGGTACACGTGGGTCGCTTGCCATGGGGAATTGCTGTCGTGCCCTGAGCGGTTGCCTCGCGACGTGGCGTTACGGTAGTGCGCAAGCACCCGCAGAAAATGGTTGATTCGTATTGGTTTTCGAAGGAGAGTCAAATGTTCCGCAAGATCATATATGGCTTCACTGCTTCCGCCTTTGCCGTGGCCGGTATCGGCTTGGCGCTCGCCAATCCTGGCCCAGCCATTGCCGCGGCTGCTCCGGCCAGTTCGGCGGCTACTCCGGCCACGGCCGGAAGCGTTCATGTGCCGGCGACGTACGAGTCGATGGACACGAGCCACACCGGAATCGTGACCGAAAAGGAAGCCATGGCCGCCATGCCGAACCTGAACTTCAAAGCCGCCGATGAGAACGGAGACGGTCAGCTGGATCGAGTCGAATATCTGGATTTGCAGCAAAAAGTCGCGGACGGGACTTGGACAAACGCGGTTCCAAAAAAGCAATTCGTGAAGCAGATAAAAGGTTACGACGACAACCCGGTGGATGTGGTCACGAAGGCCCCCAAGGGTACGTTGAAGAACCCGTACGATCCGGCAAACATCACCGTAGCCTCCGAGGGTCACCAGCAGTTTCTCAATCACGGTTGCAATGGCTGCCACGGCGGCAATGGCGGCGGGGGTATATGTCCGCCACTCACCAACGGCGTCTGGATTTACGGCCCGAGCGACGATACCTTGTTCCGGCTCGTTTCACTGGGAAGCAAGAAACTGCAGGAGGCGGGTTACTCGCGGATAAGCCCGGAGACCCCCGCCTTGATGCCTCAGCAAGGTGGCACGACCCTGACCAAAGCCGGCGACCTTTGGAAAATCATCACCTGGATCAAGTCGATGAACATGAAGAACCAGACAAGCATGGATCGCGCACCGCTCCGAAAGCCTCTTGCGAATGTTCAGGTGTGGGCCGCCGAGCACCGCGCACTGACGCAGGTATGTGGTACCACCGCTTCTTCGTCGTGGGATCGTGCGAATGCGCGGTAGCCCCACGATGCAGGCGAGGGCTCAGCAGCCTCGGCTCCGCGCTACGACGCAACACTGGTCGCTGACGGCGGGTGCGCCTTGGAGGCAACGCGGATCAAGGAGGCCCGAGCCTGCGGTGGGTGCCGTCGCGCTTCTGTCGTGAATCTGGCACCGGATCCGGAATTGCAGAGGTGCGCTGTAGTATCAGCAGTGCCCATCGGCTACGTCCACGGTGCGCCGCCTGCGTTCGACGTTGTTGCGCTCCCCAGTCTGCGCGGGGCGCTGGCACGGGCGGGGGCGCGTCTCGCTGCGATGGGCCGCTCCTGCGCCTGGCTGCTGGTCAGACGTACCTGCCTCACTTGCGCAAGAGCGCAGGGCGGCCCACGTTGAACTGGACCCGCATTCTCTTTGGGTGGTATCCACGGATGCAGCCGGGTACGGAATGTCTGCCCGGGAACCAGTGCGAGACGTCTCTCTCTTTCTCTGGCCCCGCAAGGTCCGCTACGCTGCGAGAAGATCAGATCGGCGCGAATCGGGAAAGCCCAGAAACTCGGGATGGGTAGGGTAAGGTGAGTGTATGAAAGGCTGGCAGGCGAGGGTGAAGATGGCGTCGAATCATTTCATCGCGCGCGTTTTTGCGCTGATTTGCACCGCGCTCCTCACGATGATGCCAAGCGCCGCCGCCCGCGCAGAGGTTGCTCACGACATCCCCGCACTGCGTGTCGGGGTGCTCGAGTTCGGCACGGTCGGCTGGGAAGTCGATACCGTTCAGAGGCTGGGTCTCGCAAGCAAACACGGTATCCGGTTGGAGGTGGTGCCACTGGCTTCGGAGAACGCCATGAAGGTGGCGTTGTTGAGCGGGAGCGTTGACCTTATCGTCTCGGACTGGTTCTGGGTCGCGACGCTCCGATCCCGCGGTCAGAATTACCAGTTTGTCCCGTTTTCAAAGGCGGTCGGCGCCGTCGTCGCCAATCCGAACGCGGGAATTCAGTCGCTCGCCGACCTCAAAGGCAAACGATTCGGCGTCGCCGGAGGCCCGGTGGACAAGAGCTGGTTGATCGCGCGCGCTTACGCGCGCAAGGAGTATGGGATCGACCTGAAGTCCGCCGCGAAGCCACAGTTTGCCGCAGCGCCGTTGATCAATCACCTGATGCTCGACGGCGAGCTTCCGGCCGCGATCAACTTCTGGCAATACAGCTCACGGCTCATTGCACAGGGGATGCAGCCGGTGATTACGGTGGAGCAGATGCTCAAGGGCCTGGGTGTCAAGACCGTCCCGCCGCTGCTGGGTTGGGTATTTTCGCAACACTGGGCGGAAACCCACGGCGATGCCTTGCGGGCCTTCATCGCCGCCACGTACGATGCCAAGCAGGAGCTGGCGCGCTCGGATGCGGCCTGGCAGCCGTTGAGGAGCAAGGTCAAACCCGAGAACGAAGCGGTTTTTGCCGCGATCCGACAGGGTTACCGGGACGGTATCGTCAAGCACTTCGGCGCGCCCGAAATCCACGCGGCTGGACAACTGTTCCATCTGGTCGCTGAAGAAAGCCACGGCGAACTCACCGGTGGAACGAGCGAGTTGCCAGCGGGTGTGTTCTGGAGCGGATTTCGTCGGCCATGAGGTTTATCCGTCGTCGCGTTGGTCCGGGCGACATGCCCCCAACCCTCGGCAGGCCGGAGCCACGCGCGTCGACGCCAACGCGGCGGCGCTGGTTCCGCCTGCCGATGGGGCGCGGCTGGCTGTGGCGGAGCGCGTCGCTGATCGGCCTGGCGGCGGTTTGGGAAATTGCGGCACGACTTGCAGGCAGCAACATGCTGCCAACGCCGGTCGCGGTGCTCGCTGCGGTGTATCGCGACACCCGCAGCGGTGAGCTTCCGTTGGAGTTGGGCATCACGATGGCACGGGTGGTCGCTGCGTTCGTCGTGGCCATGAGCGTGGGCACCGTGATCGGCTTCCTGATGGGTCGTTCGCGCAAGCTCAACCTTTTGCTGGATGGCCCGCTGGTGCTTGCGCTGAACATTCCAGCGCTGGTCATCATCATTTTGTGCTACCTGTGGCTCGGGCTCACGGAAGTCGCCGTGATCGTGGCCGTGGCCCTCAACAAGATCCCGGTGGTGGTTGTGACAACGCGCGAAGGTACGCGGGCCATCGACGCGCGCTTGCTGGCGGTGGCGCAGGTGTATCACGTCCCGCGCACAGTGACTTTGTGCCGCGTGATCCTGCCGCAGCTTTATCCGTACCTCATAGCCTCTGCCCGCAACGGCCTGGCGCTGATCTGGAAGATCGTGCTGGTTGCCGAGCTGCTCGGACGAAGCAATGGCGTTGGTTTTGAATTGTCCGTATTTTTCCAGTTTTTCGACATCACCAGCATTCTGGCGTACACACTGGCGTTTGCGGCTGTCGTCATGGTTATCGAAGCGGGTGTGATGCGGCCCCTCGAAAAGCGCTTGATCCGGTGGCGAGAATGAAAGGGTTGAACATCCATGTCATCGAAAAACGTTTCGACGATGTGGTGGTGCTGGCCGACATCGACGTCACCATCACCGGTGGCGAATTTGTCGCCATCGTCGGGCCCTCCGGCGTGGGCAAGACGACACTGCTGAACATGGTTGCCGGTCTGGACGCCGACTATGCGGGTGCGATTCGCTACGACGGAGTGCCATTGGCCGAGCCCGGCCAGTCACCCCCCGGCCTGGGCATGATATTCCAGGAGCCACGGCTGATGCCGTGGCTCACGGTCGCCGACAACGTGCGGCTGGCGGAAGCCGAGCGTCTGGCGCGCGATCGCAGCTATGTTTCGCGCGCGGAAAGCTTGCTTGACGAGGTCGGACTGCGCGCCTCACGAGATGCCTGGCCGAGCCACCTCTCCGGCGGCATGCAGCGTCGCACCGCGCTGGCGCGGGCGTTCGTGGTCGAGCCCTGGTTGCTGCTGATGGATGAACCGTTCGTGTCGCTCGACCTGCTGGCAGCCAATCAGCTGCGCGAGTTGCTGCGGCGGCTGTGCGCGCGCGTGCGGCCACTGGTACTGTTCGTTACCCACAATCTGAATGAGGCACTGGTGCTCGCCGATCGCATATTGTTTCTGGGTGATGCGCCGGCACGCGTCGTACTGGACTATCGTGTCGAGGAGACGGGTAGTCACGATCTGAATAGTCCTGAGGTCGCTGCTCTCAGCCGTCGGCTGCTGGCACGCCATCAAGGGCTGCTTTCCGAAATGACCGGGTCTGACGTGGACGAAAGCCGGCGTGGCAAGGAGGGTCTGTGAAGTCTGGTGCCGCGGTGTGGTGGTTGGCCTCGTGGGCCGCGCGCCCGCGCTATGGCGTGCCGCGGTGAACGCGCCCAGCGAGACATCGATGCCGGCGTCGCCACCACCGGGACAGGCCGCACTCGCGCTCGCGGTGGAAGAGGTCAGCAAGTCCTACGGATCGGTGAAGGCGCTGGACCGGGTGTCCCTGCAAGTCGCACGGGGCGAATTCGTGGCCCTGCTCGGGCCGAACGGCGCCGGGAAAAGTACGCTGTTCCAGCTGCTCACCGGGTTGTTCGTGCCCGACGCCGGACGCATCGAGATGGCGGGCTTCGACATGCGCCATCAGGCGCGACGGGCCCTCGCGTGCCTGGGCGTGGTATTCCAGCAGGCGACGCTGGATCTGGATCTGAGCGTTGTTGCCAACCTGCGTTTCCATGCGCGACTGCACGGGATGGGGCGTGCCGCGCGCGCGCGCATCGATGCGGAGCTGGAGCGCATCGGCTTGGCGGCGCGAGGCAAGGATCGCGCACGGGCGCTTTCTGGCGGCAATCGCCGCAAAGTCGAACTGGCCCGCGCATTGCTGCACGACCCGGTGGTGCTGCTGATGGACGAACCTACAGTGGGGCTAGATCCCGCGTCGCGCGCGCAACTTGTAGAGTATGTCCACTCGCTGTGCACGCATCGCGACGTCGGTGTGCTGTGGGCGACGCACCTGGTGGACGAGGCCGAATCCGCCGACCGGGTGATCATCCTGCACAGGGGTCACTGGATCGCTTCCGGCACCGCTGCGGAATTGCGCGAGCGCACCGACAAGCGTTCGCTGCGGGACGCCTTCCTGGACCTGACCGGAGAAGCTTCGGTAGAGCAAGAGGAGGCGGTCTGATGCCCGCGAAGCGTGGATCGCAGCAAGGGACGCCCGGCGGTGGTCCGCCGCACGACCGCGACCTGGCGGCTACCGACCGACCCGGGCCCCCGGTCGGGTTGGCTGCGGGCGAGCCCACAAGAAGCTCCGCAACATCGATCGTGAGCCACGCGCTGCAGGCGCTGTTGGCGCTTTCCTCGCGCGAAACGGTCAAGTTCATGCACCAGCGCGGGCGATTGCTCTCCGCGGTGGTGCGGCCGAGCCTGTGGCTGCTCATTTTTGCGGCCGGTTTCCGGGACGTCTTCGGCGTCTCCGTGATTCCGCCGTACTCGACCTATATCGAATACCAGGTCTACGTCGTCCCAGGACTGCTGGGCATCGTGCTGTTGTTCAATGGCATGCAGTCTTCGCTGGCGATGGTCTACGACCGTGAGATGGGTTTGATGCGGCTGCTGCTGACTGCACCGCTGCCGCGCTCGGTATTGCTGACGTGCAAGCTGCTCGCGGGTACCTTCCTGTCGATCCTGCAGGCGTATGCGTTTTTCGCGATCTGCGCGCTGTTTCGGCTCGATCTGCCGTGGTGGCCCGGCCTGTTGCTGGCGCTGCCGGCGATGTTCCTGACCGGGCTGATGCTGGGCGCGATGGGACTGCTGGTGTCCGTTTACATCAAGCAGATCGAGAACTTCGCCGGGGCGATGAACTTCGTGATCTTTCCGATGTTCTTCCTGTCGCCGGCGCTGTATCCATTGTGGAAGTTGCAGGAATCCGGGGCCACAATCGTCTACCAGCTGGCCCGCTTCAATCCGTTTACCTACGGCATCGATCTGATCCGCTATGCCATGTACGGGCAGATGAACTGGCTTGCGTGTGGCGTGGTTGTCGCCTCGCTCATCGTCTTTCTGGGGCTGGCGATCTGGGGCTACGATCCGCAACGCGGCGCGGTGCGGCACAAGCGCCAAGGCAGCTGAGCAACGCCTGAAAGGCTGTCGTGAGCCACAGCACTCCGCAACCCGCGGCGGTGGCCGCGCGTATCTGGAGTTGGCAAAGGCGTGCTGTGGCGAGGCGTCCAGATTCCGCAGTTCAGCCATCTACATTCCTGTTCCTCGGTCGCTCCCATCCAGCAGTGGCAGGGATGAGGATTTACATGATGCCTGTCGTGAAAGTCGTGCAGTGACTCCAATTGTGGCGGCTGTACCGCATGCGGCACACCCATCTGTCACGAATCTGATACAGCACGCGTGACAGGCCGTCACCTGATCGCTTCAAGTGACTGAATCAGCGCCCGCAGACGTGTTCGGAAACTGGCATCTGATGTGCATGGTACTTTCCGGGCGACTCGCCTCGGTGCAGGGTTGATGGTTATGAGGAACGATTGATCATGAAAACACGCGCAGCGGTTGCGTGGGGTGCAGGGCAGCCGCTCCACATCGAAGAAGTGGACTTGGAGGGACCCAAAGCGGGCGAAGTGTTGCTACGCGTTGTGGCGACCGGCGTCTGTCACACCGACGCGTACACGCTTTCCGGTGCCGATCCTGAAGGGCTGTTTCCCGTGATCCTCGGCCATGAAGGTGGCGCAATCGTCGAGGAGATCGGCAAGGGCGTGACCTCGGTGAAACCCGGCGATCACGTCATTCCCCTCTACACGCCCGAATGCGGTGAGTGCGAGTACTGCCTGTCTGGCCGCACCAATTTGTGCCAGAAGATTCGCGTGACGCAGGGAAAGGGCGTCATGCCGGATGGTACGTCGCGGTTTTCAATAAAGGGCAAGCCGCTGTTCCACTATATGGGTACCAGTACTTTCTCCGAATACACAGTGGTGCCTGAAATATCGGTCGCGAAGATCAACCCGAAGGCTCCACTTGAAAAGGTGTGCCTGCTCGGCTGCGGCATTACGACCGGCGTCGGCGCGGTGTTGAACGTGGCCAAGGTTCGGCCCGGTTCGACGGTTGCGGTGTTCGGCCTGGGCGCGATTGGTCTTGCCGTGGTGCAGGGCGCGGTGATGGCCAAAGCTGCGCGCATCATCGGAATTGATGTCAACGCGGACAAGTGGCCGATGGCCGAGGCGATGGGCGCTACCGACTTTGTCAACCCCAAGGAATACGATCTGCCGATTCAGCAGGTGATCATCGACAAGACGAATGGCGGTGTCGATTACTCATTCGAGTGCATTGGCAATGTGAACGTGATGCGTTCGGCACTCGAATGCTGCCACAAGGGCTGGGGCGAGGCGACGATCATTGGTGTTGCGGCGGCCGGCCAAGAGATCAGCACGCGACCGTTCCAACTCGTCACCGGGCGCGTGTGGCGGGGTGCCGCATTCGGCGGAGTGAAGGGTCGCTCGCAGTTACCGGGCTACGTGGACTCGTACATGGAGGGCAAACTCAAGGTAGATGAGTTCATCTCCAAAGTGCTGCCGCTGGAGAGAATCAACGACGCCTTCGATCTGATGCACGAAGGCAAGGTCATCCGCACGGTGATTGATTACCACCGTACCGTGGCATAACCGCTGTAACCCATCTTTCAATTGGAGAGACTACATGGCCAGCACAAAAATCCATCCCGCCGTCGACGGCGGTGTCAAGCCGGGAACTCCGGGATTTTCCGGTGGCACGCTGGTATGCAAATGCGCAACCGATCAGGTCGAGGTAACGGTGGACAATGAGTTCCTGTTCAACCATCTGTGCGGATGTACCAAGTGCTGGAAGCCGAGCGGCGCGGACTTCTCGATGCTCGCCGCGGTGCCGAGTGAGAAGGTCAAGGTTACCAAGCACGAAGAAAAGCTCAAAGTGGTCAACAAGAGCGCCGCCCTGCATCGCCATGCCTGCACTGGTTGCGGCGCCCATATGTACGACACGGTCCCGGACCCGACTCACGTATTCCACGCCTTCGTGTTCATTCACCCGGAGCTGGCGCGGCAAGCGGGGTATGCGGCACCGACATTCGCGGCGTTCGTGTCCTCGATCATCGAAGGTGGCGTGCCGCCTGCACAAATGGATGCGGTACGTGCGCGCCTGCGTGAACTGGGAATCGAGCCATACGACTGCTACTCCCCGCAATTGATGGATATCGTCGCCACCCACGCGGCCAAAGCGTCGGGCGTTTTGCAAGGCTGAGCCATTTCGAATGCTGTTCGAGCCAGTGCGGACGATTTCGCGGTCGCGCGTCCGCGGCTGTTCCCATCCATCGTGCGCGCGCCGCCGACGGGCTATCGGAGGAATGACACATGCAACGTAAAGCATCGGGGAAAAACCCAGCGGGTCGTCGTGCAGTGACGCTGCAGCGCGCCGCTCTCACCGTCGCCTTGGCAATTGGGTGTCCAATGGCAGCAAACGCAACCTCGTTCAGCGGCAATGGATGGACGGTGGACCTGAGTGGATTCGTCAACGCCTTCTATACCACCACGGGTTGTTCGGGCGGTCCGGTGGGTGGGACCGCGCTGGCCGGAGAGGCGCTCGGCTGCGGCGGCCAGAAGGACCGCACGACGATCGGCAATGGGCTGTTGCCGAATGCGCTCATTTCCAAGTTCACCACGAACCAGGAAGGTTTCGATATCAACGCGCAGGTTGCCATCATGGTTCACACGGCCACCTCGGATGCGCTTTCGGCAAACAGTGGCGTGGATGTGCGTCAGGCCTTTTTCACCGTCGGTACGCCGGATTTCGGTACGGTCAAGCTGGGCCGCGATTACGGCATATTCGGTGCCAATGCGATTCTCACTGACATGACCTTGCTCGGCGTCGGCATGCCGGTACAGGCAACCCAACGCGGCCGCGTGGCGCTGGGGCATATCGGCGCGGGGTATACCTACCTTGGCAGTTACGGCCAGATCACCTACACCTCGCCTGGGGTGTCCGGTTTCAGCGTTACAGGTGGCGTGTTCAGCCCGGTGGACAACACCGGCATCTATGACTCGCGCACCGATCCGCAAGCCCAGTTGCAGTTGTCGTATGTGAGCGGCAATTTCAAGGGCTGGATCGGCGCCAAGACCCAGAGATTCTATGGGCCAGCCGGAGCAGAAACCGAACCGGACAACTTCACCATGTTCGCAGGCGAAGCTGGTGCCAGCTTCAAGCTTGGCCAATTCGGCGTGCTCGCGAACGTGCAGGCCGGTCGCGGCATCGGCATCCTGACCGATGGCGATCAAGGTGACATGAAGGGGGTCAATTACCTGCTGCAGGGCACTTGGCAGGCTACAGAAAAACTCAAGCTCGGCTTGAGCGGAGGCGTCAGTCGGAATCGTGACAATATGTTGAGTGCGGGTAACCTCAAGTCGAACAGCAACGTTACCGGCGGCGCGTACTACGCACTGACCAAGAGCGTGACGCTCGACTTTGAGCTCAGCCAGACCCGTTCGAAGGATTATCTCGGCAACGACGCGCGCATGAACGGCATATCCGTGGGTGGAATTGTCTTCTTTTGATCGTTCGCTTACCTCCATCGATGCATCGCGGCTCAGCCTACCGACATAGACTCGCAGCAAACGCGAAAACGCTCTGACGAAACGACATCGTGTAGAGTCACAAGGATATTTGTCGGTGCCGCATGCATCGCAAGCTCCGTCCGTTTCCTGGTTGCGTCGAAGGTGAGAATGTGTCACTAAAAATCGAGGGGCCGGGCTGTATTGCCGGCCAGGCTGGGCTGGTCCGCAAGACGCTGTGCGCCATGGTTTTAACCGCGATCTCGAGTGCGGTGTTTGCGGCGCCACCGGTGCAGCAGCTTGGTGAAGTTGTGGTGATCGGGATCACGCCGTTGCCTGGCTTGAACGTGCCGCCGCTGCAAGTCCCGCTGAATGTTCAAACCGCACAGGCGGACGACGTCGTGCAGATACACGGTCAGTCCCTGACTGACCTGCTGCAGCGCAACTTCCAGGGAGTGAATGTCACCCAGTCGCAAGGCAATCCGTGGCAAGGCAATTTGCTCTTTCACGGCTTCACCTTGTCGCCGCTGCTCGGCTCGCCCTCGGGCATATCCGTTTACGTGGACGGGGTGCGTCAGAACGAACCCTTTGCGGGAACCATCAACTGGGAGGCGATCCCCGACTTTGCCGTTCACAACGTTGAGCTGATTCCCGGCTCCAGCCCGTTGTTCGGTCTGAACACGCTGGGGGGTGCGCTGCTGCTGACGACGAAGAACGGCTTTGCGAATCCGGGCGGCTCGCTCGACGTTTCGGGCGGGTCCTGGGGACGTATCCAGACCGATGCGGACTTCGGTGTTCACGGCAAGACGGTTGGATTTTATGCCGGTATCGGCAGCAGCTACGAGACAGGCTGGCGCGACTACTCGTCGAGCCGGGTACAACAGGCGTTCCTGCGTGCAGACTGGCGGCCCGATGACGCCACCAGCATTGCGCTGAGCTATACCGGGGCGCATGCGAAACTTTTCGGCACCCAGGCCCTACCAATCGAATGGGCGAGCAGGCCCCAGAGCGCCTTCACCTGGCCAGACTTCTTCGTCAACAATCTAAGCCAATTCAATCTGCTGGGCTCGCGTCAGCTCAACCAGGATTGGGCGCTGCAGGCCAATGCTTACCTGCGTACCTCCCATAGCCGCAGCTTCAACAGCAATACCAACGATTACGATGACTATGATCCCGACGAGAGTGGCGCGCTGGGCTACACCCCAGACGGCCCGTTCGATCCGGATTCGCTGGGCCAGTATTACTACTCCGGCCTGACGCCCGCGTACAACCCGCAGAATCCGGCGGCGACGATCAACAATGTGCCGGCATCGAACGTGCTGGGCAACGTGCACACGCGTGGCTTCGGCGGTTCCTTTCAGGCCGTCGGCGAAGGCAGCCTGGCAGGTCATCTCAACCAGTTCACCGTCGGTATGAGCCTGGACGTGGGTGACAGCGTTTTCAATCAGTCTGGCCAACCGGCGTTTTTCCCCTACGATCCAGCCTCGCGCGGCGACACGCTGGGCCTGCAGCCATTTGCACTGGACCCGATGACCGACGCGGGCTCGAGTACGCGGAGCTATGGCGTTTACTTCATGGACGTGGTGGCTTTGACCGACGCGGTGCACTTGAGCGCGGGCGGTCGCTACGACCACAGTCGCCTGAGCATCAGTGATCTGTCAGGAAGTGCACCGGACATCAACGGTCGACAAAGCTTCAGTCGCTTCAATCCCAGCCTGGGTTTCACCTGGGCGATCAGCAAAGACTTCGGCGCTTACGTCAACTACGATGAAGGCATGCGCACGCCGACACCGATCGAGGTCGAGTGCGCCAATCCCGACGCGCCTTGCGCGCTCCCCAACGACTTTACCGGCGATCCACCGCTGAAGCCTGTAGTCGTACACACCCTGAGCGGGGGACTACGTGGCACTTTTGCTGGCGAACGGTTGCACTGGAACGTTTCGCCATACGCAAGCCGAGTCGACAACGATATCCTCACGATCTTCACCGGTGGCAGCTCGCAGGGCTACTTCGCCAACGTGCCGAAAACCGTGCGCAGAGGCATGGACTTGGGGCTCGGCGGACAGCTCAACCGATTCGAATGGCAGGCGAACTACAGCCTGGTCGACGCAACTTACGATGCGGCGTTCGAGGAATTGGCCGAGGACAACTCCAGCGCCGATGACGAGGGCGCGATCCAGGTGCGCAAGGGCGACCGCATTCCTGGCGTGCCACGCAACGTATTCACGTTTGCCAGCGAATACCACTTCTCCGACGCATGGTCATTCGGCGGCAACGTGCGCGCCTACTCGAAGCAGTACGCAGTCGGGGACGAGAATAATCACGACAAACACGGCCCCGTACCCGGCTATGTAGTGTTCGATCTAGACCTGCATTACCGGCCGACTCGGGCGCTGTCGTTCTTTGCCGAAATCAGCAACCTGTTCAATCGCCGCTATTTCATCAGTGGCGCGTTGAGTAACAACGTTTTCAATACGCCGAACCACCTGATCAATATCAGCGGACCAGGTGCCGCCACCTTGTTCGTGGCACCGGGCGCACCACGTGCTTACTTTATCGGCATGCGCTACAGCTTTGGCGGCGCCACAGACGGGGACGGCTAACAGGCATAGATGCGGTGCGGTGGCGCGCTCGGAGTCGAGCGATCCGCGCCGTCAGGTCGTGCCCGTCAGAATGACATTCTTGACATAGATCTGGATGGCAGCACGACCCAAATGCTACGGTTACGCAGTGCAACGCGTTGGATAAACCGATCTACCTTGCAGCCGACGTTGGAGGTCCGGCATTGCAGCGGTTCGGAGTAACAGGCGCATGGGGTGGTTGCTGGTCTTTCCACTGGGGTAACTACGGCGCAATTGAGGAGTAATGGTGATGGTCGGTCATTCTGAAAGGCGCGGCAATGAGTCCGCGCATGGAACGAACAGGAGCGGTATTGCACGGGTGCATGCGTGGCGCAGTCTGTCGGCAGCGCTGGCGTTTGCCCTCCTGTCCCTGCCTGCCGCCCAGGCGCAACAGGAAGCTCAGACCAATACGAAGCAGGGAACACTGCCTACGACGACGTTGCCCGTGATTGTGGTGACCGCCACGCGCATAGCGGAACCCGCCTTTGACGTACCTGCTTCCATTACTGCGGTCCAGGTTGGCAATCCCCAAGACGATACGCCCAATATCAATGCCTCTGAATATCTGCGTCAGGTGCCCGGCGTGCTCGCGCGAGACAGGCAAAATTATGCGCAGGATGAGCAGATTTCCATCCGTGGTTTTGGCTCGCGTTCCACCTTCGGTGTGCGCGGCGTCCGCGTGTACACCGACGGCATACCCGCGACGATGCCGGATGGCCAGGGCCAGGTATCCAACTTTGATTTCGACGGTGCCGACAGGATTGAGGTTTTGCGCGGGCCGTTTTCGGCGCTGTATGGCAACTCTTCGGGGGGCGTGATCCAGATCTTTACCGCCGATGGAAGTGTTCCACCTGAAATTATCGGGAGTGTCGGGGCGGGCAGCGACGGGGTTTGGCGTCTCGACGCGGGTGCACGCGGAACGACTGGCGGCTTTGGCTACAACCTCGACTTGTCCGAGTTTCATACGGACGGTTACCGCAATCATAGCGCTGCAGATCGCACCAACGGCAATGCCAAGTTCGACTTCAAAGTCGGTAATGATGGCAAGTTGACGCTGCTCTTGAACACGGTTTCGATGCCGCTGGCACTGGATCCACAGGGGCTGACGCAGCAACAGTTCGACGCCGACCCTCGCCAAAACTCGCCGTTGACCCTCGCCTACAATACGCGCAAGAGTGTTCACCAAGCTCAGGGCGGGGCGGTTTATACACAGCAACTCGGTGACGGCCAGTCACTGAGTCTGCTGGCTTATTACGGGCACCGCACCGTACAGCAATTTCTTTCCGTACCCGTCAGCGCTCAGAAGAATCCTTTGAGCTCGGGAGGCGTGGTCGACCTCGACACCAAATACGGGGGCACCGACTTTCACTGGGCGTGGAAGGGTAACCTTGCCGGCCAGCCGCTTGACCTGACGGCGGGGGTGGCCTACGACCGCGAGGATCAGCTGCGCCTTGGCTACAACAATTTTGTCGGTGACACGCTGGGGGTGGTGGGAGCGCGGCGGCGCAATGAGCAGGACAATGTTTATAATATTGACCAGTACGCGCAGGGAACCTGGCATTTCGCGCCGATCTGGTCCCTGACGCTGGGCGCGCGCCACAGTGTGGTCCGCTTCAGTTCGCTCGACCATTACATCACCGCGACCAACCCGGACGACAGCGGGAGGGTGGCCTATGGTTCGACCAGTCCGGTCGCCGGCCTGATGTTCTATGCGAAACCCGACTGGCATTTGTATGCTTCCTACGGCCGCGGCTTCGCAACACCGACCTTCAGTGAACTCGGTTACCGTGCGGATGGAAGTGGCCTGAATTTTGCGTTGCGACCCTCGCGCTCGCGCAATGGTGAGATTGGTTCGAAGTGGTTGTTTGGTGGTGGCGGCAACCTGGACATCGCGTTGTTCGAGGCCGATACCTCCAATGAGACCGGGGTCCTGAGCAGCCTCGGGGGACGCACGATCTATCAGAACGTTGGCAGCTCGCGTCGTCGTGGCGCCGAGGCCGGCTTGCATCTTCCCTTGGGCGGCGACTGGGCGCTGGACGCTGCCTACACATATCTCGATGCACGTTTCCTGGATGCGTTCGGCAATTGCGGTGGCCCGACCGGCTGCACGGTGCCTGCAGATGCGCGCATGCCAGGCGTGCCGCGGCAGTTGCTCAACGCAGGATTGCGCTGGGGTGGCGCGCGGGGTTGGCACGCGGGACTGCAGATCAATGGCGCCGCCGCGGTTTCCGCCGACGACGCTGGAACCCTTGTCGCGCCTGGTTACGTGATCGCTGGCGTGAACGCGGGCTACGTGCTGGATACGGCGCGTTACCAGATCGTGCCGTATGCGCGGATCGACAATCTTTTCAACCTCAAGTACATCGGGTCGGTGATCGTTGACCAGTCCAGCGGCGGCAGCTTCGAACCCGCGCCGGGGCGAACCTTTTACGTTGGCGTCAAAGTCACCTTGCGGCAGGAGTAACTGTCTGGGCGCTGCACAGCGAGAGTGAGGTGTCCCGCATGCGCCGTGCGTCAGCGGTCGCGCTGAATCCCGATGCCGTGTTTGTGGAGCTTTCGATACAAGGTGTTGCGACTGACGCCCAGAGCATGGGCGGTATGCGAGATGTTGCCGCCTTGTTGTGCAAGCGCCTGCATCAGTGCAGCGCGTTCGGCAGTTTGCAGCGCGGCTCCTGATCTGTCGTCAGCAACTGTGGCGGCGACACCACTGACAGGCGTCGTCGCGGTGGCAGGCTCTTCCGGATCCACTATTTCCTGTGGCAGGTTGGAAAGGCGGATGACACTGTTGCTGCACAGCGCGGCCGCGGTACGCAACACGTTGCGCAGCTGACGAATGTTGCCGGGCCAGCGATATGCCATTAGACGCTCGAACGCGTCTTCGGCAATGTCGACCAACTCGCCCTCGGTGCATTCCTCGCGCAGGATTGCATGTATGAGCCGTCGCTTGTCCTCCCGCTCTCGCAGTGACGGCAGCTCAAGAGTGATCCCCGCGATGCGGTAATACAAATCCTCGCGAAACTCTTGCCGAGCGACCATCTGGCGCAGGTCGTGGTGGGTTGCGCTGATGACGTGCAAGTCGACGGCGACTGGCTCGTCGCTGCCGACGGGCAAGATCTCGCGTGCCTCCAGTGCACGCAGCAATCGCGCTTGCAGCAGCAGTGGCATGTCGCCGATTTCATCGAGGAAGAGGGTGCCACCACTCGATTGCAAAATCCTGCCAACCCGACCTTCGCGGGTGGCGCCCGTAAATGCACCAGGGCGGTAGCCAAACAGCTCGCTTTCGATCAGGTTTTCCGGAATAGCCGCACAGTTGACGGCGACGAACGCACGGTCGGACCAAAGGCTCTCGGCGTGCAGTGCGCGTGCGAACACATCCTTGCCGGTGCCGGTGGCGCCACACAGCAAGATTGGCACCTGCTTGGCGAACAATTGGTGGCCGCTGGCCAGGTTGCGGCGCATCCGTGGATCGGCGTCAGTCTGGACGTTGGATGACGCAATACCGCGGCTGTCTGCGTGTACTGCGAGTGCGGTCTTTGGCGTGTCTTGGTGTGCTTTGTGTGGCGGCTGGACCAGCGCAAAGTAGCGCCGACCGCGTGCGGCGTCACGGATTGGCCAGATCGTCGCGGAGTCGCGCGCGCCGCGCTGATGGAGCGTGTCTGCCGTAAACCGGAAAACTTCTCCAATGGAGCGTCCGACCAGTCGCGCGCGCGTGTTCAACCCCAGTTGACACAACGCGTTTTCGCTCACGGCCAGAATCCGGCCACCGCCGTCGACGGCGACTAGCGCTTCATGCAGCAGCCCCACGAACTCAGGACGACTGTGGAAACGAAGGATCCACGCATCCGGGAACTCGGCGAGGAATTGGTAGCGCGAAATCAGGCTGGCTGACATGCTGACCAATGCCATCGTGTGGCGCTGGATCTCGCGGGTATCGGAGCTGTTGATCGAGGAGGCGTCCAGCACGCCGAGCACCGCACCGTATGCATCCAGCACAGGCGCGCTGGAGCAGGAGAGACGTACGTTGTAATCGCGGAAATGCTCTTCGCGATGCACCGTGGTCGGGCTGCCTTCCGCCAGACAAGTACCCACCCCATTGGTACCTTCATGCCGCTCGTCCCAAAGTGCACCCAGCCAAAAGCCGGACTGCCGGAATTCGCGCTTCAAAGTCGGGTCGGCGATCGCGTCGAGGATCGCTCCGTTCGCGTCAGACAGAACCACCGCATAGCCAGTACCGGCGATGAGTTCGTAGAGGTTTTCCATTTCGCAGTGGGCGACCCTGAGCACCCCGCCAAGCCGTTGCTGGCTCTCGCGCAGCTGACTGGTTGACAGCACAGCGGTATCACGCTGGCTGTGCGGAAGGATGCCAAACTCGTTGACGCACCGGTTCCACGACCGGCCAATCTGGGGCGTGATGCCAACGGCATCGAGACCAGACCGAACCGTCCGTATCACCTGTGATGCGTGCGAAGCATCGAAAGAGATTCCCGACATAACGGCGCTCCCGATCCGTCGTCACATGACGTACTGCGCGTCCAGCATCATGAGAGTGCGCTTGTTGATGCCGTGATGCAAATGGGCGGCGTGTCCGCTGCGTTCATCTCGAGCGGGTCCACCCGAGTGACCAGGTTTGATGGAGAGGTCCGGCCGCGAAAGGACGCCGCCAGTGGCCGCCTGCGAAAGCGAAAATTCCGACAACCGGACTGCTGCACCACAAACGGCGATCGGCGTGTGTCCGGAGGATCGGCATGCACCGAGCCGGCTGGTTCGATAGCCGAATTGTGTCCACGTGAGTGGGGCAGGCGGGATCGACGGGAGCTGACCAGCGGGAATAGTGCAGGCCGACTTTCGGCGCCAAGCAGACCTGATCAGGTCGTTCACCAGCACGCGGGATGAAGGATTCTCCGGATTACGCGAGTGTCGCTCCAAATTCGATTCAGTCTAGACATCAGTGTGGTTCCAGTTTGGGGCTGCCGCTGGCCATTCAGGAGATTTGTCGCGGTGTCGCGTTCAACTAGCCGCGCCATACGGCGTCCACCAGTACCTCTTTAATTGCGCATAATGTATATTATGTCAAATTAACCAAGGCCTTAAAATACGACTCGGCGTTGATCTATGCCTGGACCCTCTCCATCGCCAGATCCGGGCCACCGGCCTTTGGCGGGAGTAATCCTGAACGCTTTAACGCCTGGAGCGAAAAAACCCGCGCAGCATATTCGCGGATTCGTCGGCCAGCAATCCGCCGGCAACTTCTATGCGATGGTTGTGACGTGCGTCCAGCAAAGTATCGAACACGCTGCCGGCTGCTCCCGTCTTGGGATCAGCGGTGGCATAGATGACGCGACCGATGCGGGCGTGGATCAGCGCCATCGCGCACATGGAGCATGGCTCCAACGTCACGTAGAGCGTGGCGCCGGACAAACGGTGATTGGCGAGTCGTTGTCCGGCAGCGCGCAAGGCCATCACTTCGGCATGGGCGGTCGGGTCATGCAAGGTGATATTGCGATTCCATCCGATGCCGATGATGATCCCACCCTGCACCAGCACCGCACCCACCGGCACCTCGTTCTCGGCGTCACGTGCATGGGCAGCCAGTTGCAAGGCACGTCGCATGTACTCCTCGTCGGAAACCGAGAAATCGCTTGAAGTTGGCTGGAATTCTTCCTTCATTTCAACTGTTTATGACTACAACATGATAAAGCCGGCAAGATGCCGGCCTTCGAGTGAGGCATGCAAGCAGTTGATTTTACTACTCCCACTCAATCGTGGCTGGCGGCTTGCCGCTGATATCGTAAACTACCCGAGAAACACCGCGTAATTCGTTGATAATCCTGTTGGAAACCTTGCCGAGAAACTCGTACGGCAAGTGCGCCCAGTGGGCTGTCATGAAGTCGATGGTTTCCACCGCGCGCAACGCGATCACCCATTCGTAGGCGCGCGCATCACCGACCACTCCCACCGATTTCACCGGCAGGAATACCGCGAAAGCCTGACTGGTCTTGTCGTACAAGTCGGCCTTGCGCAGCTCATCGATGAAGATCGCGTCGGCCCGTGCCAGCAGCTCGGCGTACTCGCGTTTCACTTCGCCGAGGATGCGCACGCCCAGGCCCGGGCCCGGAAACGGATGTCGATAGACCATCGCACGTGGCAGGCCGAGTTCCACCCCGATCCGGCGCACCTCGTCCTTGAACAGCTCGCGCAGCGGCTCCACCAACTTCAGTTTCATGTGCGCGGGCAGGCCGCCCACGTTGTGATGGCTCTTGATGACATGGGCCTTGCCGGTCTTGCCGCCGGCCGATTCGATCACATCGGGATAGATGGTGCCCTGGGCCAGCCACTTCACCCTGCCTCCGGCGGCGGTCAGCTTTTCAGATTCCTCATCGAAGATCTCCACGAACAGGCCACCAATGATCTTGCGCTTGGCTTCCGGATCAACCACGCCTTCGAGGGCCTTGAAATAGCGGTCGGCGGCATCGACGCGGATCACCTTGAGCCCCATGTGCTGAGCCATCGTGGCCATCACTTGGTCGCCCTCCTGCCAGCGCAGCAGCCCGGTATCGACGAACACGCAAGTCAGGCGATCACCGATTGCCTTGTGCAGCAAGGCGGCGACCACGGACGAATCGACGCCGCCTGATAACCCCAGCAATACATGGTCGTCACCAACCTGCTCGCGCACGCGCGCGATCTGGTCATCGATGATGTTGGCCGCGGTCCACAGCGTGGCGCAGCCGCAGATTTCGCTGATGAAACGCTTCAGCAACGCCCCGCCCTGCTTCGTATGCGTCACTTCCGGATGAAACTGCACGCCGTACCAGCGCTTGTCCGCATTCTCCATCACGGCCACGGGAATGCGATCGGTGCTGCCGGTCACCACGAAACCCGGAGGCGCCGCGGTCACGTGGTCGCCATGGCTCATCCAGACATCGAGTTTGTGCGCGTGCGGGTGGTCGCTGAGTCCGTCGAACAGTTGGCTGGGGGCAACCATGTCCACGCACGCATGACCAAATTCGCGCGCCTCGGCCGCTTCCGTAGCGCCGCCCAGCTGCACCGCCAGGGTCTGCATGCCGTAGCAGATGCCCAGGATCGGCACGCCGGCGTCGAGGACCTGCTGCGGCGCCGTCGGTGCTCCGGCCAAGGTGGTGGATTCCGGGCCACCGGACAAGATGATGCCGTTCGCACCGAAAGCAGCAATTTCCATCGGCTCGTGATCCCACGCCCAGATCTCGCAGTACACGCCGAGTTCTCGAATGCGCCGCGCGATCAGCTGGGTGTACTGCGCACCGAAGTCGAGTATCAGGATCTTGTCGGAATGAAGCCGGGACTGGGGATTAGGGATTCGGGATTCGGTCATGGCTGTGCTGCGCATCTGGAATGGTGAATCAGGAATCGCGCGAGCGTCGGCATGCAGCTGTTCGCGTGTCTCGACAGCCGGACGGCTCGCGGTCCCGAATCCCGCACTCAGGAATTCAGCCGGTAATTCGGCGCTTCCTTGGTGATCTGGATATCGTGCGGGTGCGCTTCGGTGATGCCGGCCGAGGTCACCTTGACGAACTGTGCCTGGTGCCGCACGTCCTCGATCGTGGCGGTGCCGAGATACCCCATCGATGCACGCAGGCCGCCGATCAGCTGGTGGATGATATTCCGCAGCGGGCCGCGGTACGGCACGCGGCCTTCGATGCCCTCCGGCACCAGCTTGTCCGCGTCGGCCTCTTCCTGGAAGTAGCGATCCTTCGAACCCAGCTGCATCGCACCGATCGAACCCATGCCGCGGTAGCTCTTGTACGAGCGACCCTGGAACAGTTCGACTTCGCCTGGCGACTCCTCCGTGCCCGCAAACATCGAGCCGAGCATCACGGTGGAGGCACCGGCGGCGAGCGCCTTGGGAATGTCGCCGGAATAGCGGATGCCGCCATCGGCGATCAACGGAATTTCGTCCTTGAGTGCCGTGGCGACCATGTCGATGGCGGTGATCTGCGGCACGCCGACACCGGCGACCACGCGGGTGGTGCAGATCGATCCCGGGCCCACGCCGACCTTGACCGCATCCACGCCGACGTCGAGAAGCGCACGCGCTGCCTCACCCGTGACGATGTTGCCGGCGACGACCTGCACGTGGCCGAAGTGCTTCTTGACCCAGGCTACGCGATCGATCACGCCTTGCGAATGTCCATGCGCGGTATCCACGACGAGCACGTCGACCCCGGCGTCGACCAGCGCAGCGATGCGCTGCTCGGTGTCGCCGCCGACGCCCACCGCGGCGCCGACCAGCAGGGCCTCGTGGTGGTCCTTGGCGGCGTGCGGGTTGTCGCGCGCCTTCTGGATGTCCTTGACGGTAATGAGTCCGCGCAACTGGAACTCGTCGTTGACCACCATCACTTTCTCGATGCGATGCTTGTGCAGCAACAGCATCACGTCATCCTGGTTGGCGCCCTCTTTCACCGTCACCAGTTTGTCCTGGCGGGTCATGATGTTGCGGACCGGATCGTCGTGCTTGCGTTCGAAGCGCAAGTCGCGGCTGGTGACGATGCCGACCAGGCGATTGCCTTCCACCACCGGCACGCCGGAGATGTTGTGTGCCCGGGTCAGCCGCAGCACTTCGCTGATCGAGGTATCCGGGCCCACCGTGATCGGGCTGCGAATGACACCGGCCTCGAACTTCTTGACCAGCCGCACTTCGGCGGCCTGTTGTTCGGCCGTCATGTTCTTGTGGATGATGCCGATGCCTCCGTTCTGCGCCATGGTGATGGCGAGGCGGGCCTCGGTCACTGTATCCATCGCGGCGGAAACGATCGGGATATTGAGGCGCAGGCTGCGAGTGAACCGCGCGGTAGTGTCAACGTCGCGGGGCAGCACGATGGAGTGGCCTGGAACCAGATAAACGTCGTCGTAGGTCAGAGCCTCGGCGAGAATGCGCATGGAATAGCCCCGCTGCAAAGAGGGAATTATACGCGCCGTGACGGGACGCTCGCCAGATGCGCGGCGTAGCGGGTGGGTGACTCAGCCGTTCCGCAACGCCCTGGTGCGCGCTTCGGCCGCTTCCAGCGTGTTCTCCATCAAACTGGCAACGGTCATCGGGCCTACCCCTCCGGGCACCGGCGTGATCCAGCTGGCGCGTTCGGCAGCGGGCGCAAACTCTACATCGCCGACCAGCCGGCCGTCATCCAGGCGGTTGATGCCAACGTCGATCACCACCGCCCCAGGCTTGATCCAAGCGCCGCGTACGAGTCCCGGTTTGCCGACGGCCACGATCACGATGTCGGCCTGGCGTATGAAACCCTCCAGGTCTTGGGTGAATCGATGGCAGGAGGTAGTCGTGCAACCGGCAATCATCAGCTCAAGCACCAACGGCCGCCCGACGTGGTTGGACACGCCCACCACCACGGCATGCTGTCCACGCACGGGTCGATCGGTGTGACCAAGCAACGTCATCACACCCCGCGGCGTGCACGGACGCAGGCCGAACCGGCGCAGGGCGAGCCGCCCCACGTTGATGGCCTGGAAGCCGTCCACGTCCTTGTCGGGGTCAATGCGATCGACCAGCGCATCTTCGTCAATGTGGGCGGGCAGCGGCGACTGCACCAGGATGCCGTGCACGTCCGGGTCGGCGTTGAGGCGGTCGATCAGCGCGATCAACTCGGTTTGGGTCGTGTCTGCCGGAAGGTCGTGATCGAACGAACGAAAGCCCACCAGATGGCAGGCCTTGCGCTTGTTGCGCACGTATACCGACGAGGCGGCATCGCTGCCCACCAGCACCACCGCCAGTCCTGGCGCGGGCAATCCCTGCGCCACCCGCGCGGATACCCGCAGGCTCAGCTGGGCCAGCAGTTCCTGTGCGATGCGTTTGCCGTCGAGTATGCGTGCGCTCATGCTGATCCCTGGCTGTGAAGTCGTGCATTATCCGGACTGGACCACATGCGCACAACGCGCCAAAGGGAGGGAGGCATGGTTGTGAATGTAACGCTGAACGACGCCATCGAGCTCAACGACGGCGTACTGCGACTGCGGCCCTGGCGGCATGCGGATATTGCGCAGTTGCGCGAAGCGGTCGAGGAATCAGTCGACAGCGTTGGTCGCTGGCTGCCCTGGTGCCATGCGGGCTATGGGCAGGACGAGGCAGCCGCATGGGTAAGCGAGTGCCGCGCCGGGTGGAAGTCCGGGCAGCATTTCGCGTTTCCGCTGTTCGATGCGAACTCCGAGCGCCTGCTTGGTTGCGTGGGGCTCAACCAGGTTGAGCCACTGCATCGGCGCGCCAACCTGGGTTACTGGGTGCGTCAGTCGTGCCAGCGGCAAGGTCATGCAGCGGCGGCGGCGCGACTGGTTGCGCGCTTCGGCTTCGAACAGCTTGGCCTGATCCGGATCGAGGTCGTCATTTTACCGGACAACCGGCCGAGCCGTGCCACGGCAGAAAGGACAGGCGCGAGCTTCGAGTCAATCGCGCGCAATCGGCTGTGGGTCCGGGGGAAGGAGCGCGACGCCGCAGTCTACGGCCTGATTCCTCAAGACCTCGCCTGATCCGACCCCGATGCAAGGCCGTCCATCAGCCGTCAGCGCGTGCGCTTGATCAGCTCGCTGCGCCGACGCCGGGCCTTGTGCTGCTGCTCCTTGGTCAACACTTTCTTGCGCCCTGCATACGGGTTTTCGCCTTCGCGGAACACGATACGGACCGGTGTGCCTTCCAGCTTGTAACGTTTGCGGAAGAAGTTCTCCAGATAACGCTGGTAGGCCGGCGCAATGTGCTTGGTGCGCGTGCCGTGGATCACGATGGTCGGTGGATTGGTGCCGCCCGGGTGCGCGAAACGCAGCTTGGGTGCGTGGCCATGGACCAGCGGCGGCTGGTAGCTTTCGTAGGCCTTTTCCAGCGTCTTGGTGAGGTCGGAGGACACCAGCACCTTGGTCGCCGAGGCGTGCGCTCGCACTACCGAACGCATCAACTCACGCAGTCCCGAGCCGTGCAGCGCGGAAATCTGCACCTGTTTGGCCCAGTCGACAAAGACCAGGCGCCGATCCAGCGCACGTCGGCATTCGTCGCGCTGGTAGGAGTCCAGGTCGTCCCACTTGTTGATCGCGATGACCAGCGCCCGACCTTCGTCCATCGCGTAACCGATCAGGGTGAGATCCTGGTCGGCGAGGTTTTCACGCGCGTCGATCATCACCACCACGACCTGGGCCGCGGCGATCGACTGCAGCGTCTTGATCACGCTGAATTTCTCGACCGCTTCCTCGACCCGCGCCTTGCGTCGGATGCCGGCGGTGTCAATCAGGGTGTAACGCTTGCCGTCGCGCTCCAGTGGTACGCGGATCGGATCGCGCGTGGTACCGGCAACGTCGGAAACGATCAACCGTTCTTCCCCCAGCAGGCGATTGATCAGGGTCGACTTGCCGGCGTTGGGGCGACCGACGATGGCGACGCGGATCGTGCCATCCTCGCTTTCGTCCCCGGTGGCTGCTTCCTCGTCGGTGGGCAGCAGAGGCAACAGCGCGCGGATCAGGTCATCGGTACCGCGGTTGTGCGCGGCCGACAGCGGCAGCGTCGTGCCGATACCGAAGGCCGAGAACTCGGCCAACACGGCCTGTTCGTCCAGCCCATCGGTCTTGTTGACCGCGGCCACGATTGGCTTGCCGCTGCGGCGCAGCTCGCCGAGTATCACGTAATCCTGCGGCAGCAGACCGTCGCGGGCGTCGACCACGAAGACCAGGATGTTCGCCTCGTCGATCGCCAGACGCACTTGCTTGGCGGTGAGGATGTCCATCGCCTGCTCGACGCCCGACAAACCGCCGGTATCGACCACCACGAACGGCTGGTCGCCACTGCGGCAGACGCCGTAGTGACGATCCCGGGTTACGCCAGGCATATCCGCCACCAGCGCATCGCGGCTGCGCGTCAGCACATTGAAAAGAGTCGACTTGCCGACATTCGGACGACCGACCAACGCAACAACGGGCAGCATGATGGGGACTTCTATCCGGCGGTCAGGGCGAGGACAGGCGATACGCGCCGATGTGGCCCTTCACGTCCTCGACATAAACGGTGTCGCCAACTACCAGCGGTTGCGCGCGGATCGCCTTCTTGGACAGGCGTTCACGCGCGGCGAGCGCACCGTCACCGGTCTGCAGCCAATGCACATAGCCTTCCATGTCGCCAACCACCACGTATTTGCCCTGCACTGCAGGTCCGGTGAGCCAGCGATACTCAAGTGCCTTGTTTTTCCACATGTCGGCGCCGCCACTCTTGTCGAACGCCCACACCTGCGAATTGTCGTCGACACCAAAAATGGCGTTGTCCTTGAAAGCCAGCGAGGTGAACGTGGAGAACGGGCGCGACCACATCGGCCGACCGCTCGGGCCATCCACGGCGACCAGGTTGCCGTGATAGGCAGCCGCATACAGCGTGCTGCCGTCAAGCACGATGCTGCCGTCGGCGTCATCCAGGCGATCGATCTCGGTACGGCCTTCGCCACTGGCCAGGCGCTGCTCCCACAGTTTGGCGCCGTTGTCCAGGCGCAGGGCGACCAGCTGGCCGTCGTCGCTGCCAAAGAACACCACGCCATTGGCCACCAGCAGGCCACCATTGCCGCGCACGCTGAGCAGCGGGACGTTGCCCTGGTCATAGACCCACTGCCGTTTGCCGGTGACGGCGTCGAGGGAATACACGCGGCCATCGCCGCCGCGCACCACCACCTGGCCGCCGACGATCACCGGTGAGGTCAGTACCTGCGTATCCAGCTCGGCTTCCCAGCGCGGGCTGCCGTCTTTCGCATTCACGGCGTACACGTGGCCATCGAGCGTACCGACGGCAAGCAGATCACCGCTGACTACCGGGCCGCCTGCATACATGGCGTCCTTGCGCTTCTTGTCACCCCAGCCGAACCAGCCATGCGTGCGTGAGCTCTTCGACCACAAGGTTTTGCCGCTGGTCGCGTCGATCGCCGCCAGCTTGCCATCGGTGCTGTCGGCGTAGAGCACGCCGTCGACCACCGTCGGGCGCAGCCGAACGCCACTTTCGCCGGCACCATCGCCCACGCGCGCGTGCCACAGACGGGTCACCTGCACGGTTGGCTTGAAATCCTTCGCCAACGGCGTGGGTGGCTGGACGTTTTCCTTCTTGAACGAATGGCAACCGGCAAGGGTTACCAGCGAAGCCAGTGTGATCAACAAAAATCTTTTCATGCACCCTGCTTCCCGGCCACGGCCAGATCATCCAGTTTCATCTGCAAGGCGCCGCGTTGCGGCGCATCCTCGCTCAGTACCGACATGGCCGTGTGATAAGCCTTGCGCGCATCGTCCTGGCGTCCAAGCTTGACCAGCGCATCGCCGCGGAGTTCCTGTGCCAGCCCCTTGAAACTGTCGGCGGGCATTCGATCCAGCGTCGCCAACGCGGCTTTTGCCTGCTTGCTGGCCAACTCGACCCTGGCGATCCGCAACAGGGTCAATGACTTCAACGGCGCGTCCGAGGCATGGCTTTCCGCCCACTGCAGCGAGGCTTCAGCCTCTTTCAGATGCTCGCCCTGCACCTGCTGCCTGGCGAGGTCGCTGACCGCAAATACCGCGTACGGAGATTTGGCGTAGTCCTTCTTCAACTGGTCGGTCAACTGCGCGGCGACATCCGGCTTGCCGGTCAGCTGGGCCACCTTGGCCTGTTCATACAACTGCGAGGCCGCGCTCTCATTGCCGATCTGGTGCTTTTGCCACTGTTGCCATCCGAAAATGCCGACCAGGCCGATCAGCACGCCCACGACGATGGAGACACCGTTCTCGCGCAGCCATTTCTGCACCAGCTCGCTCTGTTCGTACTTGTCGTATTCTTCAAATGCCATGCAATCACCGTTCAATAGGCCGCGCAAGCAAAGGCGCAGTCCAGCGCGATAAACCAAGGGATAAGTGGATCAGGCCCGCCTGGTAGCCAGGCAGGCAATGCGCAAGCATAACCGAAAAAGGCCCGCACAGAGCGGTCCGCAAAGCGATCAGAGGCTGGCTGCAGAGGCTTTGCCGTCCTGCAGTTGCATGCGGAAATGCGCGACGTTGGCACGCCGGAAATCATCGAGTCCGACCGATTGGCCGTCGATTTCAACCGTGGCGCCACTGACATTGCCGATGCGGACGTCGAGCGGCTGGTCGCTATGGTAGGTCTCATGGCTGCCAGCCGGCAGCAAACCATATGCCATCCGCGTGCCGTCGGCTTGCGTCACCTCGACCCAGCTGGGTGCGGTCAGCGTCAGCACCAGGCTGTGACCGCCACGACCGGCATCGACTGCAGGAGCGGCCAGCTTCGGCAACGACATGCTGGTGTCGCTGGTCAGATTCGGAAATGGCGCCATCGACGCCATCAACGGCTGGTCGGCCTCGGTGCTGGTGACAGCCACGGGTGACAGCGGCGGGGTACGGCTGGCCTGCCCCGCGCCGTCCGTGCGGCCGGAGGTCCCCACCACCTCCTGCTGCGCCACGGGCGCGGCATCCAGTGGCGCCAGATGACTGAGATCGCGGTCCAGCGTACTGCGCACGCCGAACCAGACCGTGGGCACGGCGATCACCAGGGTCAGCACGACATACGTGGCCGCTGTGGCATAGCGATCCAGCAGGAAGCGCGAGTGCGAGATGCCGCCGGAGGTTACCAGCGGCGTTTCGATCTGCCGGATACGGTCGACTTCCACCTGGATGGACGCTTCGTTGATGCCGAGATAGCGGCCGTACTTGGCGATGTAGCTGGCCAGGTAGATCTTTGAATCGATGTCGTCGTGCTGGCTCTGCTCAAGCTTCCGAAGCACGCGAGTGGGCAGTTTCAGCGCGTTCGCGCAGCTTTCCAGATCCAGCTCCCGCGCCTCGCGCGCTGCCCGCAACCGACTGCCGAAGCTCGGTTCATGGCTTTCGCGCTCTGCCTCGTGATGATCGAGGGAATCATTGCGGAACGATTCTGTTTCGCTCGAAGACTGCTCGGGTTTGTTCGGCTGGATGGACATCATGGGCTGTCAGTGGATTCAAGGGCGTGTGCCTGTTCCGAATCCGGGAACTGGCTGCGCAGTCGTTGGCTGTAAGTTCGGGCCCCCTCCGGGTTGCCCATGCTGGCCTCGATGTCGTGGCCCAGCTTGAGCGCCGCGGCAGTCGGCTTGCCCAGCGCGTCGAAACGCTGCAGGAAAGCCCTTGCACGAAACGCGTCCTTTTTCTGGTAAAGCAGGTTCGCGAGTTGGAAGAGTGCCTCGCCATCCTTGGGATTTCGCGCGATGGCGTCACGAAAATCCGCTTCGGCCCGGGTTTTGTCGCCCGCCCGCAACTGGCAAACACCGGCGTTGGTCAGGGCCATGGCCGGCGTGGAGTAAAAGGGATCGGTGACCGCCTTGCGGAAATAGGTCTCGCCCTCGGCGTACTTGCCGACGGAGCAGAGGAATTGACCGAGATTGTTGTTCGGGTCGCCCTTGTCCGGCTCTAGCTCCACCGCTTTGCGGTAATTGGCTTCCGCCAGTTCAGGCTTTCCGATCCGTTCGTAAATATAGGCGATGACCGTGTGTGCCGGGGCATAGTTCGGGTCGTAGTTGAGCGCCAATTGCACCTTGCCCAGTGCCGTTTGCAGGTCACCGAGGCTCAGGTAATGCTGCGCCAACTCCGTATGGACCCGGGCAGCGTCCTTGGCCTGGTTAGCCTTCGTCTCCTGCGGTAACGGTTTACCCAGCGAGCCGCTGTCGGTGTGCGTGGTGATGCAACCAGCCAAAGGCAACAACAGGCACAGGATCACGGCCCGATCAAATCGCATGGATGACTCCCTGGTCTTGACGTTTGCGGATATCCGCGCTGCGCCGGGTGCGATCGGCCACCTGCCCGGCCAGTTGGCCGCAGGCAGCGTCGATGTCGTCGCCACGGGTTCGCCGCAACATGGTCAGCACGCCTGCATTGAGCAGCAGTGTCTGGAAAGCGTGGATCGTCTCCGGGTTCGACCGCTTGAACTGCGTGCCCGGGAAAGGATTGAACGGAATCAGATTGACCTTGCAGGTCGGCAACTTGCGCATCAGCTTGATCAGTTGGCGGGCATGCTCGGGCTGGTCGTTGATCCCCTGCATCAAGGTGTATTCAAACGTGATCGAGGTACGCGGCTTGCGCGCAACCCAGCGCTGGCATGCGGACAGCAGCTCGGCGATCGGATAACGCTTGTTGATCGGCATCAGCTCGGTGCGTAGGTCGTCGTTGGCCGCGTGCAGCGACACTGCCAGCGATACGTCGATTGCGTCCGACAGCTGGTCGATCAACGGCACCATACCGGCCGTCGAAAGCGTCACGCGCTTGGATGCCAGGCCGAAGCCCAGATCGTCGCGCATAAGCTTCATGGCCTTGAGCACGTTCTCGAAATTCGCCAGCGGCTCTCCCATGCCCATCATCACCACGTTGGTGATGCGCCGGTTTTGATGCGTGACGTTGCCAAGATATTTCGCAGCCACCCACACCTGGCCAATAATCTCGGCGGTCGACAGATTCCGATTGAAACCCTGCGCGCCCGTGGAGCAGAAGCTGCAGTTCAGCGCGCAGCCAATCTGTGAGGACACGCAAAGCGTGCCGCGGGTCGGTTCGGGAATGTACACCGTTTCAATGGCGTTGCCGCTGTCCATGCCCAGCAGCCACTTGTGGGTTCCGTCGGTGGCGACCCTGTCCAGCATGGTCTTGGGCACACCGACGGTACAGACCTCGTTGAGCTTGGCGCGCAGCGCCTTGCCGACGTCGGTCATGTTTTCAAAGTTGTCTTCCAGATCGTGATAGATCCATTTCATCACCTGATCGGCGCGATACGGCTTCTCGCCGATCTGCGTGAAGAAATCACGCAAACCCTGACGATCGAAATCGAGCAGGTTGACCTTGGCAGCGCTGGCAACAACTTGGTTCAAGAATGGCTCTTTATGAAGAGTGCGGCCACGGATGGCCGCTTTTTGATCTTCGCGTTCAAGGATGAACGCACTTGTTTCAATGAGCGGCCATGGAGCACCGCTTTTTGACCCTACGCTTCGGGCATGAACGCACGAACTACCGCGCAGCGATCTCGGTCGCGGCGAAGAAATACGCGATCTCGCCCTTCGCAGTGTCGACGGCGTCCGAGCCATGCACGGCATTGGCATCGATCGACTCGGCAAAGTCGGCGCGGATCGTACCCGGCGACGCTTCCTTCGGATTGGTGGCGCCCATCAGGTCGCGATGGGCCAGCACGGCGTTTTCCCCCTCGAGTACCGAGATCATTACCGGACCGGATATCATGAACTCGACCAGCGCCTTGAAGAACGGGCGCTCGCGATGCACGGCATAAAAACCTTCCGCCTGCTGGCGCGACAACTGCTTCATGCTCGCCGCAACGATTTTCAGGCCGGATTTCTCAAAACGGGCATAGATTTCGCCGATGACGTTCTTGGCGACGGCATCGGGTTTGATGATGGAAAGGGTGCGCTCCAGCGCCATGGGCTCTGCTCCGGCAAACGGATTTCAAGAAAAGTGGTTGGGCCGGCAAGAACCGGCATAGGGGCTAAACCTGACACGGATCGCGGCTTTAGCCTACTAAAGTCTGACAGATTCTAACTCATGTGCAAGGTTCGTGCAGAGCGCGTGAAACGATCGTTTGACGCGCAGGAAGTGCTTCACGTATGCTCAAACGATCGTTTGAATCGTACTGACCTGCCCAGGAAGTCGCCCTTCCGTGAACGCCACCCTCTCCACCCGGGACCGAATCCTCGGCGCCGCCGAAGCGCTGTTCGCCCAACGTGGTTTTGACGGGGCCTCGTTGCGTCAGCTGACCGCCGCCGCGGGCGTCAACCTGGCTGCCGTGAATTACCACTTCGGCTCCAAGGAAAAGTTGGTCGAGGAAGTGTTCCGCCGCCGTCTGGACGCCTTGAACGCCGACCGTCTGGCTGCGCTGGGTCGGCTTGGCGACAAACATCCGCCCACGCTGGAGGAAGTCCTCGCCGCTTACATCCGTCCCGCACTCGAACTGTCGCACGAGGGGAACGGCGCGCTCTTCATGCGGGTGCTGGCTCGCGCTTTCGCCGAGCACGACGGCACCCTGCGCCAATTCCTCTCCGACAACTATGGTCACGTGATGCGTCAGTTCACGGCGGAGTTTGCCCGTCTGCTGCCACATCTGAGCAAGCCTGAACTTTATTGGCGCATCGATCTGGTCACCGGCGCCCTGACCCACGCGATGTCCGGGTTCGGCATGATCCAGCGCCAGGAGGACGTCAGCGAGCAGGCCCATCGCGAACAGACCGTGCAGCACCTGATCCGCTTCGCCGCCGCCGGGCTCAGCCATCCCTAGATTTTCTCACCGGCTGGTAACGGCCCACTCGTCATCCTTCATCAGTAATTACCATCGCACCATCGGAGAAGCCAATGACTGCTGCATCCTCCCCCACCTCCAGCCTGCGCATCCGCAAGGCCGCCGTGCTGGGCGCCGGTGTCATGGGCGCGCAGATTGCTGCGCACCTGACCAACGCCGGCGTCGAAACCGTCCTGTTCGACCTGCCCGCGAACGAAGGCCCCAAGAGCGGCATCGCGCTGAAGGCGATTGCCAACCTGGCCAAGCTGTCGCCGGCACCGCTGGCCGACAAGTCGCTCGCGACCGCGATCATCCCGGCCAACTATGACGACGACCTCGATCATCTGAAGGATGTCGATCTGGTCATCGAGGCGATCGCCGAGCGGATGGACTGGAAGCTGGACTTGTACAAGAAGATCGCCGGCCATCTGTCGCAAACAGCGGTTATCGCCTCCAATACCTCGGGCCTGTCGATCAGCCAGCTGGCCGAGGCTCTGCCGGAGGAAATGCGCCATCGCTTCTGCGGCGTGCACTTCTTCAATCCGCCGCGCTACATGCACCTGGTCGAACTGATCCCGACCAGACTCACCGACAAGAAGGTGCTGGAAGGCCTCGAGGCCTTCCTCGTCACCACCGTCGGCAAGGGCGTGGTGATTGCCAGGGACACCCCCAACTTCATCGGCAACCGTATCGGCGTGTTCTCGATGCTGGCGGCGATGTACCACACCGACCAGTTCAAGCTGGGCTTCGATACCGTCGACGCGCTGACCGGCCCGGCGCTGGGTCGTCCCAAGAGCGCCACCTATCGCACCGCCGACGTGGTCGGCCTGGACACCATGGCCCACGTCATCAAGACGATGGCCGACACCCTGCCCGACGATCCCTGGCACAAGTACTTCAAGGCGCCGGTGTGGCTGCAGGGCCTGATCGACAAGGGCGCGCTGGGCCAGAAGACCGGTGGCGGTTTCTACAAGAAGGTCGGCAAGGACATCCAGGTGCTGGATGTGGGGCAGCAGGCTTTCCGCCCGTCCGAACAGAAGCCCTCGGACGAAGTCGCCGCGATCCTGGCGATCAGGGACCCCGCCGAGAAGTTCGGCAAGCTGCGCGCCTCCGGCGACCCGCAGGCGACGTTCCTGTGGGCCAGCTTCCGCGACCTGTTCCATTACAGCGCCTACCACCTGGCGGACATCGCCGACACCGCGCGCGACGTCGACTTCGCGCTCCGCTGGGGCTATGGCTGGAAGCTTGGTCCGTTCGAAACCTGGCAGGCTGCCGGCTGGCAGCAGATCGCCGAGTGGATCAACGAGGACATCAAGGCCGGCAAGGCGATGAGCGACGCGCCTCTGCCCGGCTGGGTCACCGACGGTCGCAAGGGCGTGCACGGCAAGGATGGGTCGTACTCGGCCAGCGCGAATGCCGACAAGCCGCGTTCGCAGCACCCGGTATACACGCGGCAGTTGTTCCCTGATCCGATCCTGGGCGAGAAGTTCGATACCGGCACCACCGTGTGGGAGAACGAGGGCGTGCGCCTGTGGACGCTGGGCGATGACGGCATCGGCATCCTCTCGTTCAAGACCAAGTTGAACACGGTCAACGACCACGTGCTCGATGGCGTGCAGCACGCGATCAGGCTGGCCGAGGAAAAGCTCAAGGCGGTGGTGATCTGGCAGACCGGCGAGCCGTTTTCCGCCGGCGCGGACCTCAAGGGCGCGCTGGGCCTGCTCAAGGACGGCAAGTTCGACGACTTCGACAAGATGGTTGCGAACTTCCAGCGCACCAGCATGGCGATCAAGCACTCGCTGGTGCCGGTCGTCGCCGCCGTTCGCGGCATGGCCTTCGGCGGTGGTTGCGAATTCCAGATGCACTCTGCCCGTACCGTGGCGGCGCTGGAAAGTTACATTGGCCTGGTCGAGGCCGGCGTGGGCCTTTTACCCGCCGGCGGTGGTCTGCATGAACTGGCGATCCGAGCGGCCAAGGCCAATCCGGCTGACCCGTTCGAAGAGCTGAAGAAAGTCTTCGAGACGGTGGCAATGGCCAAGGTCTCCGCCAGCGCATTCGACGCGAAGAACCTGGGCCTGCTGCGCGACAGCGACGTGGTCGTGTTCAATTCGTACGAGCTGCTCTACGTCGCCAAGCAGGTCGCCAACGCGCTGTCCGAAAGCGGCTACCGACCGCCGCTGCCCGCCAACGCCATCCCGGTCGCCGGTGATGTGGGCACCGCCACGTTCAAGGCCTCGCTTGCGAACCTGCAGGCTGGCTACTTTGCCTCCGAGCATGACGTCGATATCGCCTCGCGCATCGCGGACACGCTGTGCGGAGGCGCCATCGAGCGCGGCTCACAGGTCGACGAGGAATGGCTGCTCGCGCTTGAGCGCAAGCACTTCGTGGAGCTGGCCAAAACCGAAAAGACCCAGGCCCGCATTGCGCACACGATGACCACCGGCAAACCGCTCAGGAACTGAGCGGCGGGGAACAGGTAACGAGGAGCGTGGAGGGCTGCAGCAAGTATGTCCTCCCCGCCCCGAGCCGTAACCTGGTCCCATCCACTTTTGATTGGAGGGTACGAGAACGACACGTGCAAGCCGGCAGCAACACACCAGCGCCAACAGCACGTTCCCCGTTTCCCGTTCCCCGTTCCCACTCCATTGAGACCCGAACCATGACCAAGCAAATCCAGGACGCCTACATCGTCGCCACTACTCGCACCCCGGTCGGCAAGGCGCCGCGGGGCGTGTTCCGCCATACCCGCCCTGACGACATGCTCGCCCACGTGATCCGCGCCGTGATGGCGCAGTACCCGGGCATCGATCCGCATCGCATCGGTGACGTCATCATCGGCTGCGCCATGCCCGAGGCCGAGCAAGGCATGAACGTCGCACGCATCGGCCTGCTGCTGGCCGGCCTGCCCAACACCGTGCCCGGGGTCACCGTCAACCGTTTCTGCTCTTCGGGATTGCAGTCGGTGGCGATGGCCGCCGACCGCATCCGCCTGGGCCTGGACGACCTGATGCTTGCCGGCGGCACGGAAAGCATGAGCATGGTGCCGATGATGGGCCACAAGGTCGCGATGAACCCGGCAATCTTCCAGGACGAGAACATCGGCATCGCCTACGGCATGGGTATCACCGCCGAAAACGTGGCCAAGCAGTGGAAGATCAGCCGCGAACAGCAGGACGCGTTCTCGGTCGAAAGCCACCGTCGCGCACTGGCCGCCCAGGCCGCCGGCGAGTTCAAGGACGAGATCACGCCGTTCCAGCTGGATGATCATTATCCGGACCTGGCCAAACGCAGCATCAAGACCGACAGCCGCGTCATCGACCAGGACGAAGGTCCGCGCGCTGGCACCACGATGGAAGTGCTGGCCAAGCTAAAGACCGTGTTCCGCAACGGCCAGTTCGGCGGCACCGTCACCGCCGGCAACTCCAGCCAGATGTCCGATGGCGCCGGCTGCGTGATGCTGGCCAGCGAAAAGGCCATCAAGGACTACAACCTGCGGCCACTGGCCCGCTTCGTCGGTTTCTCTGTCGCCGGCGTGCCCCCCGAAGTGATGGGCATCGGCCCGAAGGAAGCGATTCCCAAGGCACTCAAGGACACCGGCATCCGCCAGGACCAGCTGGATTGGATCGAACTCAACGAAGCCTTCGCCGCACAGGCGCTGGCGGTGATGGGTGACCTGAAGCTCGACCCCTCCAAGGTCAATCCACTCGGCGGGGCGATCGCGCTGGGCCATCCACTGGGCGCCACCGGCGCGGTACGCATCGCCACCCTGGTCCATGGCATGCGCCGGCGCAAGCAGAAGTACGGCATGGTCACCATGTGCATCGGCACCGGCATGGGCGCGGCGGGTATTTTCGAAGCGCTCTGAGCAATCCAGTGTGAGAAACAGGAGCGGCGCCGTTGCGAAACGGCGCCGTTCTTCGTTCCGGGACTTCAGTCAAGACAGGAGTCTGTCACTGCGAGCATCGGCCCTTCCCGCGGAACTCGTTTCACGCCCGCACCGTATCGGCCGCATATATCACAGTCGGCCTGCCGCCCATGGACACCCCCAACGCCAGTGTCTCGGAGAGCGGCGCGCAACTCGCCCATACCCGCATCGGTGCCTTGACGTGAAATCCCGGGAACAGGGTCGGTAACGAGGTCAGGTTCCCTTGTCGGGGGCAGCAAACTGACCCTCGATCAGCTCCTGGTACATGCAACCATCCAACCGGTTGCAAGTGAACCCGACCTTGGCTTTCCAGGGCAGTTCCCGGGGCCCGCCGTCCGGGTATAGTGCGCCGAGCATGGTGGGTACCATACCCGGCCACGAATCACGGAGAGAAGTCATGGGTCTGTTTCAGGCAGTGGCGGGTTCGATCGGTGGTTCGCTCGCCGATCAGTGGAAGGACTTCTACACGGTTCCGGGGGGTTTGCCGGCGACGGCAGCGCTGTTCGCCGCGGTGCCGCAGGGCACCAATGCCGGACGCGGTTCGAATACCAGGGCTTCCTCGAACATCATCACCAATGGTTCGAAGATCGTCGTTCCCGAGGGTTACGGGCTGCTGCTGTTCCAGGACGGCAAGATCACCGGCTTCGCCGCCGAGGCGGGCGGCTATGAATGGCGATCGGACGACCTCAACTCGAAGTCGATATTCTCGGGCGATGGCATCGTCGATTCGCTGGTCAAGCAGAGCTGGGAGCGTTTCAAGTTCGGTGGCCAGCCAGGTTCGCAGCAGGCCGCGTTCTTCGTCTCGCTGAAAGAGCTGCCGGACAACCGCTTCGGTACGCAATCGGAAATCTACTGGGACGACGGCTTCCTCAACACCCAGGTCGGCGCGGTGACGCGTGGCTCCTACACGCTGAAGATCGTCGATCCGATCCTGTTCGTGAAAAACTTCGTGCCGGCTGCCTATCTCCAGCCCGGTCAGGTATTCGATTTCACCGACATCGACAATGCGGCGGCCAGCCAACTCTTCAACGAAGTGGTGGGTTCGCTCGCACCGGCCTTCAGCCTGTACACGAACGACGCGGACAAGGGCCACCGCATCACCAAGCTGCAGCAGGATTCGATCGGCTTTGCCAAGAGCCTGTCCGATGCGGTGGAGAATGCCTACCAGTGGAAATCCGATCGCGGCCTGGCCATCGTCAAGACGGCCATCGTTTCCATCGAATACGACGCGAACACGCAGGAACTGCTCAAGACCGTACAGCGCGCCGACGCGCTTTCCGGTGCACGCGGCAATTCCAATTTGCAGGCCAGCATCGCCGCGGGCATGCAATCGGCGGGCGAAAACACCGGTGCGGCGGGCATCATGGGCCTGGGCATGGCGTCGGGCATGATGGGTGGCATCGGCAGCTTGCAGCAGCCGGTGGCGCCGGCCGCGTCGGCTGCCGATGACCCGATCGCCAAACTGAAGAAGGCGAAGGAGATGCTCGAACTCGGCCTGATCACGCAGGCCGATTACGACGCGCTCAAAGCCAAGGCTTTGGGTCTCTAAGCCGCGACTCGGGTCACCACCATGACGAACGCCAACAGTCCTCCCCCGGTGCCGCCAGTCACCGGCCCGGGTTCGCCGCAGGATGTGCCGCCGCCACCGGGCAGCTTTCCGATTGACCCGGCCACCCTGCCCAAGCCGATCCGCGACGAATTGCAGGCGCCCGACCCGGCCGCCATCGACACGTCCGCCGCCGAGCTCAAGGACGGCCTCAACCGCTGCCCTAAATGCGGCTCGACCGAGATCCGGCAGAAGCCCGGCACCGACCTGCTGATCTGTCTGTACTGCCGCAACGAATGGCATGGCGAGGGGGTCGAGGAGGCATTCGGGCTCGGCGATGGCATTGACCAGCTGCAAGGTACCGTCATCGGATCGGGTGCGAAGGACATCACTGCCGATGCGGCCAGCCTGATGACCTTCAAGTGCCCCGGCTGCGGCGCCGAGGTGACGGTCAATACCGAAAATGCGATGACGGCGCGATGCCACTGGTGCCGCCACGTCCTGGGCGTCAACGAGCAGGTGGCGAACGGCGCCGTGCCTGACGCCGTGCTGCCCTTCCACATCAGGAAAGATGACGCAGTCGCACGCATCCGCCAGTTTGTGGACAAGCGGCGCTTGTTTGCGCTGAAAGAATTCAAGGAACAGTTCACGCCCGAGAACGTCGTCGGCGTCTACCTGCCTTACATGATCGTCGATGGCAACGCGAGCGCCAACGTCGCCGGCCAGGGCGAGATCAAGACGCGCCAGTACACCGAGGGCAGCGGTAACGACAAGAAGACCTACTACGATGCCGACGTCTACAAGCTGGATCGGCACGTGGACTTCACCGTGGACGACCTGCCGCTGGAATCCTCCATGGCACGCGGCAACCTGGACACGCGCAGCAACACCAACAACATCATCAACGCGATCCTGCCGTTCGATACCAAGAACGCGGTGAAGTGGAACGCCTCCTACCTGTCCGGCATC
>JBDTEG010000072.1:0-10081 GCA_039922695.1 Rhodanobacter sp.
ACATGGCGATGAACATGGCGCCGAACACCAGAATGCCGATCACCGTGCAGACCGCCAGCGAGATGTTGTTCAGGTCGTAAGGAACATGCGACCAGGTACTGGCGCCCGGCTCCATGTTCAGCTGCCATGGATGCGGGTCCGCCACGGCCACGCTGCCGAATGATGCAAGGGCAAGGCTCGCCGCTGCCATGAATGATCGCCTGATCCCGCCAGATGTCATGTCTTGCACCTTTGTTGAATCTACTTGCGCTGCTGCCCGTTGAAGTCAGCCAGCAATACCTTGAGTTTTTCCGTCAACACCACGCGTTCCGATTCCGCCAGGAACGCGCCGATTTCCACGTCGCGGCCGTGCGATGACAATAGCAGGCGTCCGTTGCCAGTCTCCATCCTCACGCGCACCCAGTACGACTGGAAACGCACGCTGCGACTGCCGGGCAGCGACCGCACTTCCAGCGACGATTTGTCGAGAGTAATCCTCTCGCAGCGGTCGCCCGCACGCCAGGCCACGCTCAAGGCGAGGGCCATGGCAGCGGATTCCACCAAGGCAAACAGCGGAGCGAACACGTTCCCCTGCAAAGCCCCCAGTTCTGCCGTTGTCAGCACCAGTACCACCAGAACCACGATCAGTCGACGCAAACCGCGCCGGCTGAGCGAGCGATTGGGCTTGAGCCATATCGTCACGCGGAGCAGGCCGGCGGTAGCTGGTCGAAGCACGATCATGGGGACCCGGCGTGCCTGGAACGGCAGAATGATAGGCCGCGGCGACGCAAGGGGCAAGATTGTCGCACCTGATTGACGTGGATCAGGCCATCACGTGCGCCGCGGATGGACACGAGAAGGTTCGCGCCAAGCCGCTGAGTCATGCCTCCGCAGGCCTGTCCACCCTCCCGCTTTCGCCCAAGCAACAGGCTCCGGCGTACAATTCGGCGTTTGCCCAACCACGACCAGCCATCATCAACGACACGCCAGTGACCTCGACCATACTCAGCCCCGAGCTACCGGTTCAAGCCACACCAGCGCGCGCGCGGATCACCGCCGCCTGGCTGCGCGACGAAACCGAGGCGGTGAACGACCTGCTCGAGCAGGCCGACCTGCCAGCGGCCGAACGCGAACAGGTGATCGATCGTGCTGTCGCGTTGGTGACTCGCGTCCGTGCACGCGCGGACGACCAGAGCGTGGTCGAATCCTTCATGCGCCAGTACGATCTTTCCAGCGAGGAAGGCGTCCTGTTGATGTGCGTGGCCGAAGCGCTGCTGCGCATTCCGGACAAGACCACGACCGACAAGCTGATCCGCGACAAGCTGGGCGACGCGAACTGGCGCAAGCACCTGGGCCGCAGTGAATCGCTGCTGGTCAACGCCTCCACGTGGGGGCTGCTGCTCACCGGCCGCCTCGTCAACCTCGCCGATGGCACCCGTGATGACTTCAACGGCGCGCTGCGCCGGATGGTCACCCGCGTCGGCGACCCCACGATCCGCGTGGCGGTACGCCAGGCCATGCGCATCATGGGCCACCAGTTCGTGATGGGGCGGAATATCGAGGAAGCGCTCGATCGCAGCAGGAAGAAGGAAAACGAGGTTTATCGCTATTCCTTCGACATGCTGGGCGAATCGGCACTGACCGCGGGCACCGCCGAGCGCTATCAGCAGGACTACCGCAACGCGATCGCGGCCCTGGGCGCGCGCGGGCCGTACGCGAACCATGCCGAGGCGCCGTCGATCTCGGTGAAGCTGTCGGCGCTGTTTCCACGCTACGAAGTCGCCCAGCGCGAGCGTGCGCGGGCCGCGCTCACCGAGAAGTTGCTGGAACTGTCGCAACTGGCGATGAAGCACGGTATCGCGCTGTCGGTGGATGCGGAAGAGGCCGATCGACTGGAACTGTCGCTGGACATCATTGGCGACGTCTTCGCACACCCGTCGCTGGAAGGCTGGAACGGCCTGGGCATCGTGGTGCAGGCCTACGCCAAGCGCACGCCATTCGTGATCGACTGGCTGGTCGAAACTGCCCTGGCGAGCGGACGGCGCTGGTATGTGCGGCTGGTCAAGGGCGCTTACTGGGACGCCGAAGTCAAGAAAGCACAGGAGCAAGGTCTCAGCGGCTACCCGGTGTTCACCCGAAAACCGAACACGGACGTGTCCTACCTGGCCTGCGCACGCCGCTTGTTCAGCGCCGGCGGCAACTTCATCTATCCCCAGTTTGCCACCCACAACGCACACACGATTGCCGCCGTGCATCACATGGCACAGGGGCGACCGTTTGAATTCCAGCGTCTGCACGGCATGGGTTCGGATCTGTATGCCGAGGTGATCGACAAGGACCACTTCGACGTGCCCTGCCGCGTGTATGCGCCGGTCGGCACGCACGAGGACCTGCTCCCCTACCTGGTGCGGCGCCTGCTCGAAAACGGCGCCAACACCAGCTTCGTCAACCGCGTGGTGGACGCGAGCGTGCCTGCGCGGGAACTGGTGGCCGACCCGTGCCAGACCGTGCGCGCGTTCGACTCGATTCCGCATCCACGCATTCCGCTGCCGGCCAATCTATACGGTGCGAGTTCTGCGCTTGCGCAGAATTCCAATTTTGTCTATCGGAAGAATTCCATGGGTGTCAATTTTGCCAACGACAACGAACTGAACGAACTGGCTGCCGCGGTCAATGCCCAGCAGGGTCCGTGGCAGGCCGGGCCCCTGGTGCCCGGAGCCAAAGGCAAGGGCGACACTGTGCAGGTCACCGACCCCTCGGACCGGCGCCGTACCATCGGCAGCTATGTTTGCGCCGACCAGGCCACGGTCGATCAGGCAATCGCCAACGCCGTGGCCGCGCAGGATCGCTGGAACACCCTGCCGGTAGCCAATCGCGCCGCGATGCTCGAGTACGCGGCGGATCAGCTGGAGGTCCGGCGCGCCGAGTTCATTGCCCTGTGCGTGCGCGAGGCGGGCAAGAGTCTGCCTGATGCGATCGCCGAAGTTCGCGAGGCTGCCGATTTCCTGCGCTATTACGCCACCATGGCGCGCCGCCTGTTCTCCGAACCGGAACAGTTGCCCGGCCCGACCGGCGAAACCAACCAGCTGTACCTGGAAGGCCGTGGCGTGTTCGTGGGCATCAGCCCGTGGAACTTCCCGCTGGCGATCTTCGTCGGCCAGGTCAGCGCGGCACTGGCCGCTGGCAATACCGTTATCGCCAAGCCCGCCGAGCAGACCAGCCTGATCGGCTACCTCGCCACCCAACTGCTGCACGACGCCGGCATTCCGAAGGACGTGTTGCAGTTCGTGCCGGGTGACGGCGCCAGCGTGGGCGCCGCACTGACCCGCGATCCGCGCGTGGCCGGCGTGGTCTTCACCGGCGCGACCGAGACGGCTTGGGCGATCAACCGCGCACTCGCGGCCCGCGATTCGCAGATCGCCGTGCTGGTGGCCGAGACCGGCGGCCAGAACGCCATGATCGCCGACTCCTCCGCGCTGCCCGAGCAGATCGTCAAGGACGTGATCGCCTCGGCATTCCAGTCGGCCGGCCAGCGCTGTTCCGCCGCCCGCGTGATGTACATCCAGGAAGACATTGCCGACAAGGTGATCGAGATGCTGGCCGGTGCGATGGCCGAACTGAAGGTGGGCGACCCGGGCCTGCTGTCCACGGACGTCGGTCCGGTCATCGACGAAGACGCCAAGGCGATCCTGGTCGCCCATGCCGAGCGCATGGACAAGGAGGCGAAGAAGATCGCGCAAGCGCCGATGGATCCGGTCGCCACCGAGCACGGCACCTTCTTCGCCCCCCGCGCTTACGAGATTCCCTCGCTGTCGGTGCTCAAGCGCGAGATCTTCGGCCCGGTGCTGCACCTTGTCCGCTTCAAGGCCAGCGACCTGAAGAAGGTCGTCGACGAAATCAACAGCACCGGTTATGGCCTCACCCTGGGCGTGCACAGTCGCATCGACGCCACGATCGACTTCATCAGCCGTCATGCCCGCGTCGGCAATTGCTATGTCAACCGCAACCAGATCGGTGCGGTGGTCGGCGTGCAGCCGTTCGGTGGCGAAGGTTTGTCCGGCACCGGCCCCAAGGCCGGCGGCCCGCACTACCTGCTGCGTTTTGCCGGCGAACGCACCCTCACCATCAACACCACCGCCTCCGGCGGCAATGCGTCGTTGCTGACCATCGGCGAGTGAGGGCAGCGTCGAGTACGCCGTGAAGCGAGCGAGCTTTGGCACGCGCACTTGTTCGATCAAGAGCGTTTCGTGCTCCTGCGGAGCGCGAGTTACTCTCTCTCGCTTGCCCGAGAGAGAGTAACCGGAGAGGGGGCACCCTCCTCGGCGCTTGCCGGGCTGCGCCCGACAAGTCCGTGAGCCGCGTCCGGACTTGTCGACAGCACCTCCGTGTGCTGGCGAAAAGGAATCGGCGTCGTGCCGATCCCCCTGCGGGCCTGTCGTCCACGACGCACCGCCTCACAAGGGGTGAGGATCAACAACAACAGCAAAGCGATGTCCCAACCTTTGGTCGTAGGCGGGCGAGTGAGCACGTCGGTAAAACAAGCGTGCGGAACACTCACCATCAACACCCCCAACGCCGGCGGCAGTGCCTCGTTGCTCACCATCGGCGAATAATCGACTGCGCCGCGTGGCTCCGATGGCGTGCCTTGCGACGGGCCGCAGCGCAGATCATCACACGGACCAACGCCGATTGCGGCATGCTGCATGTTTGGACACGACTGACGCACATGACGACAGATATCGCCTCGGATCTCGCCGGTCGCCTGCAGCAACTACGCACCGCACAGCGCGCCGAGCTGATGCAGGACTGGACCACGCGCGCGACCCGATTGCGCGCGCTGGACAGCATGTTGCGCGACAATCGCGAGCGCATTGTGGAAGCCATCCATGCCGATTTTGGCTGCCGCCCGCGCGAAGAGACCGAGCTGCTGGAGTTCTTCCCGAGCTTGTCGGCGATCCGCCACGCGTTGGCCAGGGGCCGGCGCTGGATGAAGCCGCGGCGGCGACTGGCCGACCTGCTGTTCCTGCCCGGGCGCACCGAACTGAGGCCACAGCCGCGGGGCGTCATCGGCATCATCGTGCCGTGGAACTACCCGCTCTACCTTGCCGCGGCGCCCTTGGTCGACGCGCTGGTGGCCGGCAATCGCGCGATGGTGAAAATGAGCGAGTTTACCCCGCGCTTCTCGGCGTTGTTCGCGGAACTGGCTGGCAAATACTTCAAGTCCGACGAAGTAGCCGTGGTCACCGGCGATGCCAACGTGGCGCAGGCGTTCTCTGCGCTGCCTTTCGATCATCTGCTGTTCACCGGCTCCACCGCCGTCGGCCGCCATGTGATGCGCGCCGCCTCGGCCAACCTGACCCCGGTGACGCTGGAGCTGGGCGGCAAGTCACCTGCGATCATCGGTCCCGGTGCGCGCCTTGAACACGCGGTGGAACGCATCATGCTCGGCAAGCTGCTCAACGCCGGGCAGACCTGCATCGCCCCGGATTACGTGCTGCTGCCGCGTGCCCAACTGCCCCAGTTCATCGAGCTGGCCAGTCGCGCGGTGTCGAGGCTGTACCCACGACTGCAGCAGAACATGCAGTACGCCAGCATCGTGTCCGATCGCCAATACCAGCGGCTGGTCGGCCTGCGAGACAGCGCCCGGGCCGCCGGCGCGCAGGTGCATGCGCTCGGTCAAGCCACCGAGGAGGCGGGCCGTCGCCTGCTGCCGCCGCAGCTGCTCAGCCACGTAAGCGACGACATGCCGGTGATGCAGGAAGAAATCTTCGGCCCCCTGTTGCCGCTGCTTCCCTACGATACGCTGGAGGAGGCCATCGCGTATGTGGCGGCACATCCGCACCCGCTGGCGCTGTATCTGTTCGAACGAGATGCGAACCGTATCGAGCAGGTGCTGAGCCAGACCCACGCCGGCGGTGTCAGCGTCAATGACACCCTCTATCACGTGGCCCAGCACAACTTGCCGTTCGGCGGCATCGGTCCCTCCGGCATGGGCGGATACCACGGCAAGGCCGGCTTCGACACATTCAGTCATACCAAGCCGGTGTTCCGTCAGGCCCGTTTCAACGGGGTCGGCCTTCTCAATCCGCCGTACGGCACCCGCTTCAAGCGCATGCTGGCGCTGATGTTGAAGCGCGGTTGAATCGGCGGGTCTGGCCGGGCGCGGCGATGGCGATGCCGCGCTGCTGTTACGCTGGCGAGCGTTGCGGGCCGCGCCCGCCTTGTCAACCGGTGACGCGATGCACTGCCACGTCTACGCCAGCCTGCGCAAACCCGACAGCTACCTGTGGCTGGCGCGGCACGATGCCTTCGAAGTCGTGCCCGAATCGCTTTTGCTGATGCTGGGTGAACTGCACTTCGTGATGGAGGTGCAACTGGAAGCTGCGCGCAAGTTGCCGGTCGAGGACGCCGCCCAGGTCATGCAGCACCTGCGCGACCAGGGCTGGCACCTGCAGATCCCGCCGCAGGAAACCCTGGCGGCGGCCAACCACCCGGCGTACACCCATTCGCGCACGGATGACCGGGGCGAATGATGCACGCATGTTCCGGCGCCAGACGCACGCGGGCAACCGGTTCTCGAAGTTAACACTTGGTTACCGTCTGCCCACCCAACGATTTCTATACTGTCGCCATGAACCAGCCCAAATCCCGTCGCCGCCCGCCCTTCCTGCACGCATTGGCCTGGTTCATTCCCGGCCTGCTGGCGGTAGCCGCCGCCGGGCTGGCCGCCCATCCGCTGACCCTGATCCCGCTTTTGCTGGCCAATTCGCTGACCATGGCGGCGATCTGCCATGCGATAGGTTTTGATCCCGAACCCCGCTTTGCCCGTACCGTGCTGCGCCGGGGCGCCGCGCATCTGGTGATGTTTACCGGTTACAGCGTGCTGGTCTTCTTGCTGGTGGCCTGGCCGATGCTGCAGCTGAGCCATGCGCCCAGTCTCAGCGCCGCACTGCTGCTGGCGGCCGCACTGGTCCTGGCGCTGGCCGCCCTGTGGCGGCTGTGGCCGGCCTTCGGGCTGGTGTTCGTGTGGGATGACGCGTACCCGCCGCAGCGGGATGGTTCATGGATCTTCACCGCCACCCTGCGCAGCATGGCCTTCGGCCGGCATCTGTCGCGCGAGGAGCGCTTCTTCACGCACTTTCTTCCCGCTGCCCTGTGTCTGCTGCTACTGGCCTTTGGTGCCATCGCGCTCACCGGCCTGGTCGGCATGTTGCCGCAGGAAATGCGCATCGCGGCGCTGGCGATCTATGCCGTGTTGATCCTTCCGCTGGCCTGTCTGGCGATCGCCAACCGCACCTTGCGCGCCCTGTTGTGCGAGCGGCACCCGCCGCGTCGTCGTGCCGATGGAAGTCCTGCCGTCGGCGACACGCCTCGCCCGGTGCTGAGCGAGCAGGAGCGGGTTGCCGGCACCGCCGAACAAGCCGCGGCGCTGCTGGCCGCCACGCGCGATGGCGACATCGAACGCGCACTGGCGTTGCTGGAGGTCGGTGCCGACCCCGGCACCGCGCCGGCGCCGGATGATCGCGACCAACGTCCCGTGCTGGTGCTCGCCGCGCTGCTCCCGGACACGCGCCTGCTACGCGCGCTGATCGCCAGGGGCGCCGACGTGAACCGGGCCAGCGGCGGTATCACGCCCCTGCTCGCCGCCACGCGCGACAGCTGGCACGGTCGTGCCGAGGCGGTGCTGACCCTGCTCGCCAATGGCGCCGATGCGCTGGCCATCGATGCCGACGGCAACACGCCGCTGCACGGTGCCGTGATCAGCGCCGACGCTGCGGTCGCGGCGATGCTGCTCGACGCCGCCGCTCCCATGGATGCGCTGAACCAGGCTGGCCTGAGCCCGCTGGCCACCGCCTGCCGCGCGGCCAACTGGCCGCTGGTCAAGTTCATGCTCGAACGCGGCGCCAAGGCCACTCCTCCCGGCGGCGAACCCGCCCTGGTCGCCGCGGCCACGATCGCCGACGACGATCCCGCCGGAGTCAAACTGCTGCTCAAGCATCGCGCAGCGGTGAACGCACTCGACACGGGCAAACGCCACGCCCTGCTTGGTGCGGCCACCGAAGGCCACGAGCAGATCGTGCGCGCCCTGTGCGACGCCGGCGCCGACGTCAACCTGGCCGACCAGCATGGCAGCACTGCGCTCATGGAAGCAGCGCGCGCCGGAGCCAGCGGCATCGTGCAGCGGCTGGCCGAGGCGAAGGCCTACGCGCTTGCCCGCGACCAGCACGGGCGCGATGCATTGATGCTTGCCTGTCAGTCCCCGCATGCGGACACGGCCACCATCGGCGCCCTGCTTGCGTTGGGCGCGGACGCCAAGGCAACCGGCAGCGACGGGCGCAGCGCGCTCGATCACGCCACCGCCGCCGGCCGCTGGGATCTGGTTGCCACGCTCGATCCGGACACGGCGTTGCCGGCCAATCTCAGTCACGACCTGCTGGGCGATGGCGCCGACACACCCCAGCATCTGCTCGACGCGCTGCGCTTCGGTCACTGGGCGATCGTCTCCGCCTTCACCGAACCAGTGCGGGCGTGGCCGCAGACACAACTGGCCCAGCTGTATCTGGATTTGGCCGCACCCGGTCTGGGCGCGGCACGCCGCTGGCTGCTCGACCACGGGCTGGACGCGGAAACCCGCCTGGAAGCACCCCGCGTCGATGATGCCGAAACGGGTGCGGAAGCGACCCTGCCGCCGCCAGGGCGACGCCTGTTCGACGCGCTTTTGCAGCAATTGCCGGATGCCACCGAGGCGGTGGAAGACCTGTTGCAGGCCGGCGCGAGCCCGGCCGGAGCAGGCCTGCTCGCGACTGCACTCCAGCAACTGGGTGACACTGCGCGGGCCGCGGCCTTGCCGATGAGTCTGCTCGAACGCGGTGCCGATCCGTTCGGGCCGGATAGCTGTCAACGCACGCCGCTGCATCTGGCAGCCATGTACTCGCAGGACGCATTGCTGCGAGCGCTGCTGGCCCGTGGCTGCAACCCGAACACGCGCGACCGCGATCAGCGCACACCCTTGTTTGCCGCGCTGGAACACGGACTCGCCGCGTTGCCGTTGGTGCGCAGCCTGATCGCCCATGGCGCGGACCCGGAGGCTGCCGACACCCACGGCGAGACCCCGCTGGGACTGGCGCTGGATCATCCTGCGCTGGAACGCTGGCTGAACTGGCGCGACTGGCCGTTACCGCAGCGCTCGCTGCGCACCGATGACCTGCCTGCCGCTGCCGCGGCAGGCGCGCTGGACGCCGTGCAACGCCTGCTTGAACTTGGCTTCGCAGTCGACGCCCGTGACGAACAAGGTGCCACCGCGTTGCTGCGCGCCTGTGGCGCCGGTCATGGCGAAGTGGCCGCCTGCCTGCTCGAAGCCGGTGCCGATCCGGCGCTACCAGCACACAGTGGCGTTACCGCCCTGGTCGCGGCGGTGACGGCGCGGCGCGAGACGCAGGTCGCGCTGCTGCTGCAGCACGGTGTCGCCGTCGACCAGCGCCTGCCCAACGAAGCCACCGCGCTGATGGTGGCGGCGGCGCTCGGCTACCCGGAGATCGCCGGACAACTGCTGGAAGCCGGAGCCGACGTCAAGGCCGTGGACGCGGCCGGGCGCGGCGCACTGCATGCCGCCGCACAGTTCGGCTTTGAACACAACGACAGCTTGCGTGCCCGGCGCCTGTTCGACAACCTGCTGGCGCGCGGCGCCGACATCAATCAGGCCGATCGCGAAGGCAAGACCCCGCTGTTGCTGTTGCTGGGTGCGCAACTGCCGCCTGGCAGCGATGGCGATGCCACCCATCTTGGCGCGCTGGTGCCGTTGTTGCTGGAAGCCGGTGCCAAGGTGGAGCACGCCGACCAGCGCGGCGTGACCGCCCTGCACGCCTGCGCCATGCACGCCATGCTGGCGCCTGCCCGCGTATTGTTGTCGCGCGGTGCCGATCGCCAGGCCGCAGATGGATTCGGCCGCAGCGCCGCCGATGTGGCGCGGCACCTGGGTTTCGTGGATATCGCGCACGAACTGGGCGGGCGCAGCACGGCGATACCCAGCGTGCGGCAGACCCTGCGCCAGCCCGCCCAGCCGGCAGACTGAAGCCCCGGCCGGTTCCCCCGGTAACGCGTC